>DASPXO010000122.1:0-53642 GCA_035637235.1 Gemmatimonadales bacterium
CAGATCCCCGGCCGCCATCACGGCACGGCGCACCCGCTCAGCCGGCACCCCGGCGGCCTGCGCCACCGCCTCGGCCACGAGTCCCTCGAGCGCGCCTTGGCGCACCTCGCCGACGACGAGGCTCACGAGAAAGCGCTGCTCGTCCCGCGTCGAACGGGCGAGCAGCTCGCTCAAGAGGCGCAGCTTCTCGTCGACTGACCCCTTCCCCGCGGCCCGCGCGATCTGTCCGAACGTCGCGTCCACCTCGGACAGTGTCAGCGCCGGCGACTCGGCCGCCGCAAGAGGCGCGGCCGCCCGCACTCCGGCGTAGCCGACGCCCAGCCTCGCCTGGCGCAACCTGCCGCACAGAAACGCCGCGGCGACCTGCACTTCCTCCGGCTCGACGCCACGGAGCAGCCCCGCTAGCAGGCCCACCTTCTCGAGGCGGCCGCTCGCCTGGGCGACGCGCCTGGAGGTCTCGACGAGGTCGTAGAGCCGCATCACCCATAAACGTCGTAACCTCCACCCTCCTCGACAACCTCCACCATCCTCCACATCCTCCACCATGCCCGAGCTCCCGGACATCGTCGTCTACTTGGACGCCCTCGCGCCACGGATCGTTGGGCGGCGGCTCGAGCGGATCCGCATCGGCAGCCCCTTCGCGCTGCGCTCCACCCACCCGGCGCCGGCAGAGCTCCAGGGGCGCACGGTCCGCGGGCTCCGCCGGCTAGGCAAGCGCATCGTGATCGAGCTCGACGGCGAGCGCTTCCTCGTGATTCATCTGATGATCGCCGGGCGGCTGCACTGGAAACGGGCCGGCGCGGCGCTGCCTGGCAAGAGCGCCCTCGCGGCATTCGACTTCCCGAACGGGACCCTGCTCCTGACGGAGGCCGGCACCAAGCACCGCGCTTCCCTCCACCTGGTCGGGAGCGCGGCAGAGCTCGCGGAGCACGACCCGGGCGGCCTCGAGCCGCTCGACGCCGATCTCGAGAGCTTCCGCGCGGCGCTGACTCGCGAGAATCACACCTTGAAGCGCGCCCTCACCGACCCGCGGGCGTTGAGCGGCATCGGCAACGCGTATTCGGACGAGATTCTGCACGCCGCGCGGGCTTCGCCGCTCGCCCTGACGTCACGCCTCGCCGATGCCGAGGTCGAGCGGCTGCATCGCGCCACCCGCGAAACGCTGCGGACCTGGATCGAGCGGCTGCGGGCGCTGGCCGGCGACGGGTTTCCCGAACACGTCACCGCCTTCCGGCCGGAGATGGCGGTGCACGGCCGCTATCGCAAGCCCTGTCCGGTCTGCGGCGCGCCGGTGCAGCGCATCCGCTACGCTGCGAACGAGGTGAACTACTGCCCGGGCTGCCAGACGGACGGAAAGATCCTCGCCGACCGGGCGATGTCGCGGCTGCTCAAGGACGATTGGCCGCGGTCGGTCGAGGAGTGGGAAGGACGGTTCGGAGGGGGTGGTGAGCCCGGGGCGGTGCCTCGGGGCTAGAGAGCCGGGTCTGTGTGGGGGACCCGGCCGCCGGCCCGGGGTCAGCCGCGCTAGAGGCGAGGGCAACCGCTGCCTCGACTTGGGAGGCACCCAGGGGCGGCTGACCCCGGGGCGGTGCCCCGGGGTTTTAGGGAGCCGGTGTGGGTGTGGGTGTGGGTGTGGGGTTCTGACCCGCGCTCGTTTGGGTGGACTCCGGGGCGGTGCCCGAGCTAGGAGCCGCCTCTGTGTGGTGGACCCCGGGCCGCCGGCCCGGGGGCCATCCAGGGGGTTGATCGAAACGGTCCCGCCAGCTAGCGCGCCGCCTGCGCCCTCACCTCAAACTCCCCCTCCAGTCCTCCCACCGAGCTCCCGCCCACGAACACCCGGAACGTCCCGGGCTCGACGACGAACCTCATGCGCTGATCGTAGAGACCGAGCTCCTTGGGCGTCAGCCTGAACTGCAGCGTGCGCGACTCTCCGGGCCGGAGCGATACGCGGCGGAAGCCCGCGAGCGCGCGCACGGGCCGCGTGACGCTCGCCACTTCGTCCTTCACGTACAGCTGGACGACTTCGGCGCCCTCGCGCGCCCCGGTGTTCGTCACCGTGACGGACACCCTCAGCGTATCAGCCGGCGCGACGCGCGGCGCGCCGAGCCGCAGATCGCTGAACGTGAAGGTCGTGTAGCTCAGCCCGTGGCCGAAGGGGAACACCGGGCTCACCGGCAGATCGACGTACTTGGACGTGTATTTGTCCGCGGACGGCGGGCGTCCCGTGTTCGTGTGGTTGTAATAGATCGGCACCTGGCCGACGGCGCGCGGGAAGGTCACCGGCAGTTTCCCGCTCGGGTTCACGTCGCCGAACAGCACGGAGGCGAGCGCGGGGCCAGTCTCGACGCCCAGGAACCACGCCTCGAGGATCGCGGGCACATGGTCGGCCGCCCACTGCAGCGCGAGCGGCCGGCCATTCATTAGTACGAGGACGACAGGAGTGCCGGTCGCGTACACCGCCTCCAGCAGCTGCTGCTGGACGCCCGGCAGACCGAGCGTGGAACGGCTGGCGGCCTCGCCGCTCATGTCCCCCGCCTCCCCGAGCACGAGCAGCGCGACCTCGGCCTGCCGTGCCAGCGCGACCGCTTCGGCGAAACCCGCAGCGGCAGTGTCGGTGATGCCGCAGCCCTTCGCGTAGAGGATTCGCCCGCCCGCCGCGCGCGCCTTGATCCCCTCGAGCGGGGTCACCGCGTCCTGCGGGTCGCCGCGGCCCGGCCATGATCCGAGCGCGGCAGCCCTGTCATCCGCGAGCGGGCCGATCACGGCCACAGTGCGCGCGTCCGGGCTGAGCGGCAGACGCTGCCCGTCGTTCTTGAGCAAGACGATCGCCTCCTGCGCCACCCGGCGGGCGAGCTGCCGGTGCTCGGGCGCGAGCAGCACCGATCGCTCGCGCTCCACGCTCGAGCCGTGGTAGGGGTCTGCAAAGAGGCCGAGCGCGGCCTTGCCGCGGAGCACACGCCGGACGGCGGTGTTCACGACCGGCAGCGGGATCCGACCGGCCCGGACGACGGCCGGCAGGTCGTCCACGTAGATGCGGCTCACCATGTCCATGTCGACGCCCGCCTCGAGCGCGAGCTTCCCCGCGTCGGCGCGTGAGGCCGCGACCCCGTGAGCCCGGAGCTCCTCGACGGAGGTCCAGTCGCTCACGACGAAGCCGCGGAAGCCCCACTCGCGGCGCAGCACCTGCGTCAAGAGCCACGGGCTCGACGAGCTCGGCACACCCCCGATCTCGTTGAACGCCGACATGACGCTGCCCGCGCCGGCGGCGATCGCGGCTCGGTAGGGCGGTAGATAGATCTCCCGGAGCGTACGCTCGGAGACATCCACCGTGTTGTAGTCGCGGCCGCCCTCGGCACCCCCGTAGGCGGCGAAGTGCTTGGCCGTGGCCATCACCGCGTCGGGTGAGCGCAGGTCGGTGCCCTGGAAGCCGCGCACCCGGGCGGCCGCCATCACCGAGCCGAGGTAGGGGTCTTCGCCCGAGCCTTCCGCGATGCGCCCCCAGCGCGGATCGCGCGCGATGTCCACCATGGGGGCGAACGTCCAGTTCACCCCGGCGGCGGCGGCCTCCCGGCCGGCGACGCGCGCCGCGTCCTCCACCGCCTCGGGGTCCCACGACGCCGCCTCGGCGAGCGGGATCGGGAAGATCGTGCGGTAGCCGTGGATCACGTCGTGGCCGAGCAGCAGCGGGACCTTGAGCCGCGACTCCGTGACGGCGACGCGCTGGGCTTCTCGAGTGGCGGTGGCGCCGGTGAGGTTCAGGAAACCGCCGATCTTGCCCTGGCGTACCAGCTCGAGCTGCTCGGCGCTCGGTCGGTTGTCCACCGAGAGGAGGTTCAGCTGGCCGAGTTTTTCGTCGAGCGTCATGCGGGCGAGGAGCGAGTCGATATTGCGGTCGAGAGCGGAGGTCTGGGCGGAGGCCGGGTGGGCGGTGAGGACGCCCAAGACCGCTGGCAGCGCCGCGACAAGTCCGGAGCGGGTGTGCATGGAGATCAATTTCCGTCGCACGTGGAAGTTGGGGAGCAGGGCGCCCCGAATCTACGCGCCCGCGGCCTTACTTGACAAACCGCACGGGGCGGGAGATAACGGATGTAACGCACTCACCGGAGACGCATTCATGAGTGGCTCCTCTCTCGTGCGGCTCGCGAGGCTCCTCCTCGTCGTCCCTCTTCCTCTGTCGGTTGCTGTCGCACCCGCCTTGGGACAGGCAGGTCAGATACGCGTCACCGGCACGGTGACGTCGGCGGCCGATGGCAGCCCGCTTGCGGGGGCCAGGGTCCTCGTCAAGGGCAGGACCATCGGCACGCTCACGGGGGCCAACGGCAGGTACTCGATCGACGCCCCGAGCCCGAACGACACGTTGACATTCGCCTTCATCGGCTACCGCCCTCTGGAGGTGGGGATCGCCGGGCGGCCGGTGGTCAACGTCGCGATGGAGGCGGCAGCGCTCATGATGGAGGCGGTCGTGGTGACGGGCTACGGCACGCAGCAGCGCCGCGACGTGACGGGCGCGGTTGCGACCTTGAAATCGGAGGACCTCACCCCGTTACCGGCTGCGTCCGTGGACCAAACGCTGCAAGGTCGCGTCCCGGGCGTCCAGGTGACACCGTCGTCGGGTCGGCCCGGCGCTGGCGCCATCGTGCGTATCCGGGGGGTGGGCACGCTGAACGACGCGTCCCCGCTGTATGTGGTCGACGGCATGCTGCTCGACGACGTCTCTTTTCTGCAGGCGAACGAGGTTGCGTCAGTCGAGGTGTTGAAGGACGCGTCGGCCACCGCGATCTACGGCTCGCGTGGCGCCAACGGCGTCATCATCATCTCTACCAAGCGCGGCAGCCTGGAGCGCCCGACTCGGTTCAGCATCAGCGCGTACACCGGATCACAGAGCGTGTTGCGCCGCATCAACCTGGTAAACGCACGCGAGTATGCCACACTGGCCAACGAGCAAGCCGCCGCCGATGGCGCGGGGCCGTTCTTTCCCGATCCGGACACGGTCAGCGTGAACACGAACTGGCAGGACGCGATCTTCCAGACGGCGCCGATCCAGAACTACCAGGTCTTGAGCTCCGGCGGCACCGACAAGATCACGTACTATTTCAGCGGCGATTACTTCCGGCAAGCCGGCGTCGTTCCCAAGTCGGATTTCAATCGAGTGACGCTCCGCCTGAACAACGACTATCGCCTGACCAACCATGTCTTGGTCGGACACAATCTCGCCATCTCCTATACCGATGACGACCGGCCACCCGACGTGCTGAGCGAAATCTATCGCGGTGATCCGGCCATTGCGCCGCGCGACTCGAACGGCACCTTCAACAACGCCAACGTGCGCTCCTCCGCCGGCAACGCGGCGGCGACGGTCTTCTACACCCGGAACAAGGAGAATAGCGGCCGACTGGTCGGCAACTTTTTCGCCGAAGCGAATCTCCCCCGAAATCTCACGCTTCGCTCGAGCTTCGGCGTGGACCTGGCCCGCACCGAGTTCAAGGGCTTCGTTCCCGTGTTCGTCGTGTCACCCACTCAACAGAACCCGATTTCAGACTTGGACGTCGAGGCGGGCACGAGCAGCTCCTGGCTGTGGGAAAACACGCTCACCTACAATTACCTGTCGGAGAGCCACCGTTTCAACGCGCTGGCCGGCATCACCGCGCAGTCGTTCTACAACGAACAACTGGGCGGCACGCGCACCGACATCGCGGGAGAAGACCCGTCGCTGTGGTACCTGGACGCGGGCGCGGCCGCGGGGCAAACCAACTTCAACCGGGCATCCGATTGGAAGATGCTGTCCTATCTCTTCCGCACCAACTACACGTTCCGCAACCGCTATCTCTTCACAGCGTCGCTCCGCGTCGATGGCTCCTCGCGGTTCGGTTCGGACAACCGCTATGGCTGGTTTCCGTCATTCGCCGCGGGCTGGAATCTGACCGAGGAGCCGTTCATGCAGGGCCGGACGCTCTTCTCCGCGCTCAAGCTGCGGGCGAGCTGGGGGCAGATCGGCAATGACAAGATCGGCGCGTATCCGGGCGTTCCGGTAGTGACTGGAAACTTGAACGCCGTCTTCGGCACGGGCCAGACGCTGCAATTCGGCGCCAGCCCCATCCAGCTGGCCAACCCCCAGGTCAAGTGGGAGAAGACGTCCCAGACCGACATCGGCACCGATATGGTCCTGTTCGACGGGCAGCTCGAGGCGACCGTCGACTATTACCACCGCCTCACCGACGGCATCCTGGTGCAGGTCCCGCTCCCGCGTTATGTCGGCGTTTCCACGGACCCCTATGTGAACGCGGCCAAAGTGCTCAACTCGGGCGTAGAGGGCTCCTTCACGTGGCGCCGCAAGATCGGCGGTGCCGATCTCGAGCTCAATCTCAACGGCGCCACGATCCACAATGAAGTGAAGGCACTCGGCCAGGGACGGAGTCAGATCCTCGCCGGCGGGCTGGGAAACGAGGTGCAGTTCACGACGCGCACGGCGGTCGGCCAGGCGATAGGATGCTTCTGGGGGTTCAAGGTCCAGGGCGTCTTCCAGACGGCCGCGGAGATCGCCAGCTCGCCCGCGCGCGGCGGGGAGAAACCCGGCGATCTGCGCTACGCCGATACCAACGAGGACGGGGTGATCACTGACGCCGACAAGACCTTCCTGGGCTGCCCCATCCCGGACCTGGTGTACGGGATCAGCCCGCGCGTACGGTTGGGTAACTTCGATCTCTCGGCGAGCTTCAGCGGGCAAGCGGGCAACAAGGTGTTCAACGGCAAGAAGGCCGTGCGCTTCGGCGTCGAGAACTACGAGACGTCGTTCCTGACCCGCTGGACGGGACCCGGCACGAGCAACAGGGAGCCCCGCATAACGAGGGCCGGCCACAACTACCAGGCGTCCGATAGGTTCATCGAGAGCGGTGCTTTCTTCAAGGCGCAGAACGTGCAGCTCGGTTACCGGTTGCCGCCGAGCCTCACGAGCGGGTTGCGCCTCGAGCAGGCCCGGCTCTACGTGAGCGCGACCAACCTCTTCGACATGACGGACTACAGCGGCTACACACCCGAGCTCACCACTGGATCGGTGATCGCCAGCGGGATCGATACCTTTGGGGGTATCTTCCCCCCGGCGCGCACATTCACGGTGGGCCTGGATATCAATTTCTGAGGGCGAGCCATGAACCTTTCACCGAAAGCAGCGCGTGGGCTTTGGATCATCGTCGCGCTCAGCCTGGTGGGATGCGACTTCCTTTCAACGGAGCCGAAGGGCGAGCTCACGACGGGGAGCTTCTTCAAGACGTCCGATCAGGCGATCGCCGCGACCAACGCCACGTACAACATGCTGCGCGAGTGGCAGGTGCACGTCTTCTCGTGGCTCGGGCTGACGGACATTGCGTCGGACGATGCGACCAAAGGGAGCACGCCGGGCGACGCCGGGTTCCTGGGCGACCTGGACAACCTGGTCTTCGATCCGGGCAATTTGGCATTTTCGGATCCCTGGACCGGCTATTACCGGGGTGTTTATCGGGCGAACGTGGCGATCGAGAACATCCCCAATGTGTCCATGGACGCCACGCTCAGGGCGCGACTGGTCGGAGAGAACAAGTTCCTCCGCGCCTACTTCTACTTCTTCCTCGTCCGTGCCTTCGGCGGCGTGCCGCTCCTCACGCGGCCGCTCAAGCCCAGCGAGTTCTTCCAGCCGCGCGCCTCCCGCGACAACGTGTACGCGCAGATCGAGCTGGATCTGCTCGATGCCATCGCCGTGCTGCCACAGCAATATGACGCCGCGGACGTGGGCCGGGCCACGAAGGGTGCCGCCCAGGCCATGCTGGCACAGGTGTACCTCTATCGGCAGCAGTACGCGAACGCCCTGCAGTACGCAGAGGCGGTGATCAATTCCGGCCAGTACGGTCTCTACCCCGACTACGGCACGCTCTTCACGACGGCCGGTGAGAACTCGTCGGAATCGGTGTTCGAAGTCGAAGCGGCGCCGATGCCGGGGAGTGGCTGCCAGCCCAGCGAGGGCTGCGCCAACGTGCAGTATGCCGAGGTGCAGGGCGTGCGCGGGACACCGAACATCGGATGGGGGTTCAACACGCCGTCGCCCAGCTTGGAAGCGGCCTACGAGGCCGGGGACCCACGCCTCGAAGCCACGGTTCTCTATCCCTGGGAAATGATCCCCGACGGCAGCGGGCGGGTGGTATACCTGAATCCCAGCATGCAGAACAACCGCTACAACCAGAAGGTATTCGTGTCTCCCGACAACCCCGGCGGGACGTTCAACGCCGGCATCAACATCCGCCGCATCCGGTATGCCGACGTGCTGTTGATCGCGGCCGAAGCGGCCTATCAGACGGGCGCTGCGGCCACAGCGCAGAACTATCTCAACCAGGTCCGCGCGCGTGCCCGCGGCACCCAGACCGTCACGCTCGGCTTCACGCCCGAGGAGCTGTCGTCGGCGATCACGCAGACCGTGCTCGGGCGGCCCGCCGGGGAGAGCCGGGTGTTCGCGCGCTACGTGAATCCGGCGAGCGCTGCGTTCACCGCCGGGCTGCGTGGTTTCAAGACGCGGTGCGCTGACGGCTCCTGCGCTCCCGCCGCGACGCCACCGGTGCGGGTGGACAGCGTGGACATCGTCCGTGCCGTCGACGGCACGACGATCGTCACGCTCGCCGACTACTTCACAGCGCTAAGCTCGAAGACCGCTGGTCAAAACGTGACGCTCGACGTGTTGCGGGTCAGGCAGGACACCACTTCCGGCGCGGTCAGCACGCAGACGCTCTCCCTCGTGATCCAGGCGCAAGCGCTGCTGCCGAATGTGACGGCGTCGGGTCAGGCGCTGCTCGATGCCATCTGGCAGGAGCGTCGCGTCGAGCTCGCGATGGAGCAACAGCGCTGGTTCGACATCATCCGCCAGAACACCGTGTCTCCCGGCCGGGCCACGGTGCTCTTGGGCGGCGGGTTCGCCGCGCGCGACTCATTGTACCCGATTCCGTCCGTCGAAGTCGCGGGGGCCGGCCTGCAGCAAAATCCGGGGTACTGAGGGCCCCCGTGCAAAGGACTCTGGTCGTCACCGTTACCGCCCCCTGGCTCGCGTGCGCATCCCCGGCCGTGCCCCCGGCTTCGCCGGGGCCAGCCCCCGAGGGCATGACCGCGGTGGCGACCCTTGACGCCGACGACCTGCAGGGCATCCCGGTTCGGCAGGTGGAGGAATGGTTCGACGGTCGCGGGGCGGGCCTGCAGGTCATCCGCGGACCCAGCGGCGGGATTTCCGTGCGCATCCGCGGTCGGAGCTCGATCTACGGTGACAACGAGCCTTTGTATGTCGTAGACGGCATGCCGGTGACGACGTCGCCGGGGCGCGGCCTCTCCTGGCTCAACCCCGGGGACGTCCAACGCATCGAGATCCTGAAGGATGCCAGCGCAACGGCGCTGTACGGCATGCGCGGGGCGAACGGCGTGGTGCTGATCACCACGCGACACGGGCGGCACGAACCGTGACTGAACCGCCACCACGAGCCCGGCATGGCTGCCGGTGTGCCGGGCTCGTCCTGCTGGCCCTACTCGGCGCCTCGCCAGCCACCCCGCAGTCCTCCGGCCTACGCACCTACTGCAACCCGCTCGACATCGAATACCGCTACAGCTTGAAGCAGCTCGACAGCAAGATCTCGTACCGGGCTGGCGCGGACCCGGTCGTCGTCAATCACCGAGGCGAGTATTACCTGTTCGTGACCAACTCCGGCGGCTGGTGGCACTCCACGGACCTCGGCCAATGGCGCTTCGTGACGCCCGACCGGTGGCTCGAGGGGGACATCAACGCGCCCGCGGCGATGTCGGTGCGCGATACGCTGTACCTGTTCCCTTCGGCGTTCGAGCCGGCGCCGGTGTTCTTCACCACCACACCGGAAAACGGCCATCTGGAGCTGTTCAACCCGCTCATGCCGGAACTCCCGGGCGCGCAGGGCCCGTGGGACCCGGACGTCTTCCACGACCCGGACACGGACCGGTGGTATCTCTACTTCGGCTCGTCGAACCTGTATCCGATCTACGGGATCGAGCTAGATCAGCGGCGCCGCTTGGCCTACATCGCGAGAGCGCGGGACCTGCTCCATCTCAATCCGGCGCTGCACGGGTGGGAACGCTTTGGGCAGGACCACCGGGATACGATCAAGCCGTTCATCGAGGGCGCGACGATGACGAAGTACCACGGCAAGTACTACCTGCAATATGCCGCCCCCGGGACGGAGTACAACGTCTACGCGAACGGGACCTACGTCGGCGACCAGCCGCTCGGCCCGTTCTCCTACGCCCCGTACAACCCGATCGCCTACAAGCCGGGTGGGTTCGTGCACGGCGCCGGGCATGGGAACACGTTCCGCGACAATTTCGGCAACTACTGGAATACGGGCACGCCGTGGGTCGCCGTAAACTGGAACTTCGAGCGGCGGGTCGCGATGTTCCCGGCCGGGTTCGACGCCGACGACGAGTTGTTCGTCAATACCCGCTTCGGGGACTTCCCGCACTACTTGCCGACGGAGCGGTGGGCCGATCGCAACGCCCTGTTCACCGGCTGGATGCTCCTGTCCTACCGCAAGCCTGCCACAGCCTCGTCGGTGCAGGATACGTTTCCCGCCACGAACGTGACCGACGAGAATCCGCGGACATTTTGGGTTGCCCGGACCAACAGCGCGGACCAGTGGCTGACGATCGATTTGCAGCGGGTGTTCGACGTGAAGGCGCTGCAGGTGAACTACACCGACTACCAGTCGAACGTCTTCGTGAACGATTCGACCGTCTACACACGGTTTCGAATGCGCGGCTCGGCCGACGGGATCACATGGCGGCTCCTGGCGGACCTGAGCCGCGAAACGCGGGACCGACCCAATGCCTACATCGAGCTACCGGTGCCCGTCAGGGCGCGATACATCAGGTACGAGCACGGGTACGTCGCGTCGCCCAACCTCGCCATCAGCGACATCCGTATCTTCGGGAACGGACGCGCCAGCCCTCCCGCGACGCCGGCCGGGTTGGCTGTCCGCCGGGACACCGATCCACGCAACGCATTCATTACTTGGAAGGGCGTGCCCGGGGCCGTGGGCTACAACATCCTCTGGGGCATCGCCAAGACCAAGCTCTACCAGACGTACCAGGTATTCGCTAACCAGAGCGAGGCGCTCGAGCTTCGTGCCTTGACCGTCGGACAGAGTTACCACTTCGCCATCGAGGCCTTCAACGAGGACGGCGTGTCGAGGCCGAGTGATACGGTAGGTCTACGGTGAGACTCTCGCATTACTTCACGTCTGGGATCTCACCAAGCCGCAGAACGCGCTGACTCCGGACCGGGCGCCGTCCCCGTCGTTCTCGAGCAGCGGTGGCACCGAGTGCCAAGCGGTCCGCTTTGGAATACTTTCCGGGGATATGGATCGCGAGGACATCGTTTTCGCCGAGAAGGACGCGCCGCTCCGCGCCGACGTGCGTGAGCTCGGCGCCCTGGTCGGCGAGGTCATCCGGGAGCAGGGCGGCGAGGCCTTGTTCGCCGCGGTCGAGGCGGCACGACGCGCCGCCATCCGGCGCCGCCAGGGCGACCCGCTGGCGGAGGCGGAGCTGGCCGATCGCGCGTGCGCCCGCGCGCCAGCGGAAGCGGAGCGCTTGGTGCGCGCGTTCTGCACCTATTTCCGCGCGGTGAACCGCGCCGAGCAGGTCCATCGCATCCGCCGCCGGCGCGACTACGATCGGGACGCCGGCCCTCCCCCGGGAAGCGTCTGGGAAGCGCTGGATGCGCTACGCCAGGCAGGCGTGGATCTGGCAGGCGCGCGCCGGCTGCTTTCGCGCCTCGAGATCGAGCCGGTGTTCACCGCCCACCCCACCGAGGCGACCCGCCAGACGATCCTGGAAAAGGAGCAGCGCATCGCCCGGCTGCTGCTCGACCGTGAGAACCTGACGCTCACGCCACCGGAGCGGCGCGCGATCGCCGGGCGAATCCGGATGCAGATCACGACGTCGTGGCAGACCGACGAGCATCCGCCCGAGCGCCCGACCGTCGCTGACGAGCGGGAGCACGTCCTGTTCTATCTGGTGAACACGCTGTACCAGGTCGTGCCCGCCTTCTACGCGGGCGTCGCGGACGCGCTGCGCGCCGTATACGGCGACGAGGCGGCCGTGGCGGCCGAGCCGGCCGGCGAGCCCGTCCTGCGGCTCGCCTCGTGGGTCGGCGGGGACATGGACGGCAACCCCAACGTCTCGGCGGCGACCATTCTCGAAACTCTCGCCCGACACCGCGAGATGATCCTCGGCCGGTACCGCGCCGAGCTGTTGCAGCTGGCGAACGTGCTGTCCCAATCCTCGTCGCGCGTGGCGATCGACCCTGCCGTCACCGCTCGGGTAGCCGAGTACGGCCGCCTGTTCCCGCAGGCGCTCGCCGCCGTCCCCGAGCGACACCGCGGCATGCCGTACCGCGTGCTCTGCCGACTGACGGCCGCGCGGCTCGAGGCCACGCTCGCGGGACACGATGGCAGCTTCAGCGGACCGAACGAGCTCCTCACCGATCTGGAGCGCATCGCGCGGAGCCTCGCCGCCAACGCGGGAACGCATGCGGGCACCTTCCTCGTGCGGCGCGCCATGCGCCGCGTGCGCACGTTCGGGTTCCATCTCGCCACGCTGGACGTGCGGCAGCACGCGCTGGTGCACCAGGAGGCGATCGCGACGCTGCTGGGTGACGCGGACTGGCAGGGGATGCCGCCGGCAACGCGCACGGCGCGGCTCGCGCAGGCGATCCAGAACGGCGAACCCCCGCGGACGACGCCCGACTCGTCCGCAGCGGAGACGCTCGCGGTGTTCCGCGCCATCCAGGAATCCCGGCGGCGGCACGGGGAGCAGGCCATCGGGCCGTACATCGTCAGCATGGCTCGCGGGGTGGACGACGTGCTGGCGGTGCTGCTGCTGGCACGGTGGGCGGGCCTGGTGGACCCGAGCGGGACGGTGCCGTTGGACGTCGCGCCGCTGTTCGAAACCGTGGACGACCTCCGCAACGCGCCCGACACCGTGCGCGCCTTGCTCGCCCACGACGTCTATGCGACGCACCTTGTCGGCCGCGGGCGTCGCCAGGTCGTCATGGTGGGGTACTCCGACAGCGGCAAGGATGGCGGCATCGCGGCGTCCCGCTGGGCCCTGCACCGCGCCCAGGCTGCGCTGGTCGACGTCGCGCGGCACGCCGGAGTGGCGCTCACGGTGTTTCACGGTCGCGGGGGCGCGGTCGGGCGTGGCGGCGGGAAGACGCACCGCGCCGTTCTGGCGGCGCCGCGGGGCTCCGTCGACGGCCGGCTCCGGGTCACCGAGCAAGGCGAGGTCATCGACGCCAAGTACGGCCTGCGCGGGATCGCGTTCCGCACGCTCGAGCAGACTCTCGGTGCCGTGATGCTCGCGACCGCGACACCCCGAGACGCGGACGTCCGCGAGGGCCGATGGGCAGAGATCATGGACGAGCTCGCGGCGGCCAGCCGCGCCGCCTACCGGGCGCTGGTGTACGAGCACCCGCGCTTCGTCGAGTACTTCCGCCACGCGACCCCGATCGACGTGATCGAGCGAATGCCGATCGGCTCGCGCCCACCCGCGCGGCGGGCGGGGACGGCGATCGAGCACCTGCGGGCGATTCCGTGGGTGTTCGCATGGACCCAGAGCCGGCACCTGCTCCCCGGATGGTACGGACTCGGGACCGGCCTGGAGCGCGTGGTCCAGCGGCACGGTACGCGGACGGTGGCCGAGATGGCGGTGGAGTGGCCCTTCCTGACCACCCTCTTGGAAGACGCCGAGCTGGCGCTCGCCATGGCCGACATGCCGATCGCGGCGCGCTATGCGGCGCTGGCGAGCGAAGGGAGTGCGATCCTCTTCTCCGCGATCCGGGCGGAATTCGACCGGACGGTCGACGGGGTGCTGGCGGCGCGCGGCACGACCGCCCTGCTCGAGCGCGATCCCGTCGTGCAGCGCTCCATCCGGCTGCGGAATCCCTACGTGGATCCGATGAGCTTCCTTCAGATCGATCTGCTGCGCGCGTGGCGTGCCACGGGGCGGCCGGACGGTGCCCTGCTCGAGGCTCTGCTCGAGACAGTTCACGGGATCGCGCAGGGGCTTCAAAACACCGGCTGAGCGATGAGATCGCCTTCGTTGCTCGCCCTGGCGCTCGCGGCGTGCGCGGCCAACTCGGGCACCGCGCCGCCCCCGCCACCTCCGCCCCCGCCGTTCGACTCGGCCCGCGCCGCGGCGCTGCTCGACACCCTCGAGGAACGCACCTTCAACTATTTCTGGACGCTCACGAATCCCCAGAACGGCCTCACGCCGGACCGCGCGCCGTCCCCGTCGTTCTCGAGCATCGCGGCGGTCGGGTTCGCGCTCACCGCGTACCCGATCGGCGTGGAGCGCGGATACGTCACCCGCGCCCAGGCGGCCGAGCGGACGCTCACGACCCTACGGTTCTTCTGGACGGCGCCGCAAGACTCCGCGACGACGGGCGTGACCGGCTACCGAGGATTCTTCTACCACTTCCTCGACATGAGCACGGGGCTCCGCTTCCAGACGGTCGAGCTGTCGACCATCGACACGGCGCTGCTGCTCGCGGGCGTGCTGTTCAGCCAGTCGTACTTCGACCGCGCCGACACGACCGAGGCCGAGATCCGCGCGCTGGCGGACTCGATCTACTTGCGCGTCGATTGGACCTGGGCGCAGGCGCGCCCGCCTGCCGTGAGCATGGGCTGGCATCCGGAAAATGGATTCATCCCCGCCGACTGGATCGGCTACAACGAGGGCATGATCATCTACGTGCTCGCCCTGGGGTCGCCCACGCACCCGGTCGCGCCCGCGGCCTGGGATGCCTGGGTGGGCGGCTACCGGTGGGGCTCATGGTACGGCCTGCCCCACGTCGGCTTCGGCCCGCTGTTCGGGCACCAGTACTCCCACGTGTGGATAGATTTTCGCGGCATCCAGGACGCGTACATGAAGGCGCGCGGGATCGATTACTTCGAGAACTCACGCCGCGCGACGTATGTCCAGCGCCGGTATGCGCACGCCAACCCCGACGCATGGAAGGGGTACAGTGCGTCCGTGTGGGGCCTCACGGCGTGCGACGGGCCGGCCAATGCGACCGTCGTGGTGAGCGGGCGCACCCGCCGGTTCCGCACCTACTGGGCGCGCGGGGCCTCGTTCACCGAAATCACGGACGACGGCACGATCGCTCCCACCGCGGCCGGGGGCTCGGTGCCCTTCGCGCCGGAGATCGCCATCCCAGCGCTCATCGCCATGCGCGAGACCTACGCGTCGCATCTCTTCTCCACGTACGGATTCCGCGACGCGTTCAACCCGACGTTCGCGGACGCGGTGCCCGTGGAACGAGGCGAAGTGGACCCCACGCTCGGCTGGTTCGACGCCGACTACCTGGGCATCGATCAGGGACCGATCCTCGCGATGATCGAGAACTATCGCAGCGGATTCGTGTGGAACGTGATGCGGCGCAACGCCTACATCGTCCGTGGGCTCACGCGGGCGGGATTCACCGGCGGCTGGCTGGCGGGAACGACGCGAGTACCGGACCAGCGCTAGTGGACCGCAACGGGGATAACGTTAGCGCGGCAGCGCAGATGGAGGGACCGTCGCAGGGCGACTCTGGAGGGTAGGGATGGGCGGTTGTAGGGAGTCGAGCCCAAGACGGTCCCTCCATCTGCGCTAAGAATCGTTGGTTACGCACCACTGGGAGGGAGCTAGGGGAGCTGCTTCAGCACCCGAGTCGCGCTCTCCTGCTCGTGCTTTGTGAAGCGGTCATCGCCGTATGCGAACAACGCGATGGCGCCCCACTCCGGGTCGGTCGGGTGACGGACATCGCCCTTCTGGATTCCCAGCGAGGGAGCCAGCCCCGTCATCGTCCGGACGACCCGCTCGTAGTGCTCGACCGCCGTCGCGAACGCCGCCCGGAGCCCCGCGACCTCGCGGGCCAGCCGCATCCGCTCCCGAACGCACCGCCTGAACTCGTCGGCCGCGCATTGCGGCGTCGTGCCCTCTCTCATCGCAATCACTTTGGCGGCTTGCGATACATGGTGACCGTGCGCATCCATACCAGGCAATGTGCACTAAATGCACGAACTGCACAAGCTGATCAGTTGGCGGGCCGGGCGAACAGGCTGTCCAGCACCGCGGTCAGGCGGCGGCGGACGGCATCCGCGGCCTGGAGGGGGGCTCGCGACGGCGCGGCCACGGGCTCCACGACGCGCCGCACCGTCCCGCGCCTGGCGTCGATGACCTGGAGCTCGAACCGGACCGAGTCCCCGTCCTTGTAGTAGGAGCCCGAGACCACGGTCCCGGCGCCCGTCTGCGCCGCCAGCGTCCGGATCCCCGCCGCGTCGACGTGGCCGGCGCCGGCGGCGGGCACGACCTCGACCAGCCCGTGCCGCGCCAGTCCCTGGGTCACCCAGTCGGCGGCGAGGTGGCCGAGCGACGCGAGCGCCGGATCGCCGGAGAGGTCCTCGAACCCGATCACGACGACGCGCCGTGGATCGAGCGACGGTGCCCGCCCAGCGACGAGCAGCACCCCGGCGAGACCGAGCAGCACGGTCGCGGCGCCCCCGAGCAACACCGCCTTCTTGTTCAGCCGCGGCCCCCACGAGGCTCCCGCCGCCGGGTCCACCGCCTGGCGCAGGGACCTGACGAAGTCGTCCACGCTGTCGAACCGGTCCGCGGGCACGGCGGCGAGCGCCCGAGCCACCGTCCCCCTCAGCAGCCGGCCCGCCAGGTGGCTCACCCCCTGCTTGCGCAGCGCGGGTTCGAGCGTGGCTCGTGCCGGAGCCGACCCCTGGGTCAGGTCCAGCAGCGGCGGCTGGCCGAGCAGCATTTCATAGAACACACACCCCAGGCTGTAGACGTCCGTCCGGGCGTCGATGGCCCGGCTGCCCACCAGCTGCTCCGGGCTCATGTACGCGGGGGAGCCGACCGCCTGACCCACCCCCGTCAGGCTCTGCACGCCGGCCGCGCTGACGGCCCGCGCGATGCCGAAGTCCGCGACGAAGGCCTGGTCTCCGGCAAGGAGAATGTTCTCGGGCTTGATGTCGCGGTGTATGACGCCGTGGGCGTGCGCGTAGCTCAGCGCATCGGCGACCTGGAAGGTGATGCGGAGCGCGCCCTGAAGCGGCAGGGTCCCCTCCCGCTCGAGGCGCATCCGCAGCGACTCCCCCTCGACGTAGGGCATGATGTAGTAGCAGAGCCCGTCCGGCCCGTCCGGCACGAACAGGCATTCGTCGGCCGCGAGAATCGGCACGATGTGCGGGTGGCTCAGCTTGGAGGTGACCTCGACTTCCCGGATGAAGCGCTCGCGGAACGCGGGAGTGGACAGCTCGGGGTTCATCACCTTGATCGCCACCTTGCGCGGCGGATGGCGCTCGGTAGCGAGATAGACGCGGGCCATGCCCCCGGCCCCGATCTCGCCTTCCACGGTGTAATGGGGAGCCAGGCCCTCCCGCAGGGCGCCCAGGGTGTCGGTCATCGCCTGCAAAGTACCGCTCCGCGTCTCACGCGGCGACGCCGGCGCTCACGGCGGGTCGCTCCACTTCTTGAGCGGGCCGCCCGCCTGATGCCACGCCCGGATGCCGCCGAGCAGCACCGCCACGCGGTCCGCGTCGTAGCCTCCGGCGATCAGCGATCGCGCCGCCCGGGCGCTGGTGTCCTCGGCAATTCAGGCGCAGTACAGGATGAGCAGGCGATCGGGCGGCACGGAGTCCGCCCGGATCCGTCCGTGCGCCGCCTCGATTTCCGACAGGGGGAGGGAGATGGCGCCCGCGGCGTGCGCGTTGTCGTACAGGCGCCGGTCACGCGTATCGACGAGCACGCCCCGCCCCGCCGCCACCAGCGCGCGCGCCTCACCGACCGCGATCCGCGCTATCCCTGGCCGCTCGTCCGCCGGCGCGCCGGGCTCGTTCGTGTGTTCGCTCATGGCACAGAGTGTAACCGTCGCGGCGGGGAAAAAGTTCGAACCGGAGAACGAGGGCGGCTAGGGCCGTTCCCAGCTATCGGGGCTATCGATCGGCTGCGCCGGCACTGGAGCTCTCTGACTGGAGCCGTGCCGCCTCGGTGACGAAGAAGTCCACGTCCAGCCGCTGCAGCTCCGCCTCGAGCGCCCGGTTGACGCCGCGGCGCCGGCTCGGGCTGTCGCTGATGATCAGGATGTGCGTGATGGCCGACTCCGCAACCATCCGGGCGGCCCACGCGCGCGACCCGCGCCGCGCCGTCGAGTGCGCCTCGCGGATCAGGGCTTTGACCGCGCCGAGCCGCTTGTCGGGCTGCGGTGGACGGAGCTGGTAGGCATACACCCAGCGCCCCCGGACCGGCTTTTTCCGCGACTTGGTGGTCAGGCGCTGTTCCTCCCCGGTGGACCAAAAGAAAACGCGAGAGTCGCCGCTCGGTTGGCGCTTCTCGCGTGGCCTACGTCCCGCGTTTCTGACCCAGGGATTGGCTGGGTGGCCGCCCGCACCTGAGAAACCTACTCAGGCGCGCCGCGCCCCGCCACGACCCCGCGGCGAGACTCGCGCGCCGGCGATTCACTCCTTAGATTGACCCAAGCATGACTTCCAGCTTCGCTCCGCTTTCCATCCCCCGGACGATGGTCCACCGGTCCTGGTAACCACACGTTGTGTGGTCCCGAACTCGCGCGGGCACTGCATGCTCCCCATCCACGGCGTCGCCCATCGCCTAACCGGCGTTGCGTAAGCTCCGAATCGGCATCATCGATCTGGTCACGAAGGGCCCGACGCGCGCCTTGTACGCGCGCCTCATGCACGCCAATCTGGCGAGCATCATGCCCCAGGTGATCGGGGTCTGGTGTGAGGCGGAGGGACACGCGGTCACCCAGATCTGCTACACCGGCTTCGAGAACCTGGTCGAGGAGCTGCCGGACGGCGTCGACCTCGTCTTCATCGGCGCGTTCACGGAAGCGGCGCTCCTCGCCTACGCGCTGAGCAACCTGTTCCGCTCCCGGGGAGCGGTGACGGTGCTCGGGGGTCCCCACGCGCGCTGTTATCCGGAGGATGCCGCGAAGTACTTCGATTACGTCCTGGGCTTCACAGACCGGGCGGTCGTCCGCGACGTGTTGAGCGACGGCGGCCCCCACCGGCCCACCGGCGTGCAGCTCGCCGCCGCGCGCCAGCCCACGACGCTTCCGGGCGTCCGGGAGCGCTGGAAGTTCATCGAGTCGACGCTCAGGAAGGCGCCCGTTCTCAAGCTCGTGCCGGTGCTCGGCAGCCTGGGGTGCCCGTACACCTGCAGCTTCTGTATCGACTCCGTGGTTCCGTACCAGCCGCTCGACTTCGACGTGCTCAAGGACGACCTGCGGTTCCTGCTGCAGCAGATGCGCCGGCCGCGAGTCGCCTGGCACGATCCGAACTTCGGCGTGCGGTTCGACGATTTCCTCGGCGCGATCGAGGCGGCGGCGCCCCCCGGCAGCATCGACTTCGTGGCGGAGAGCAGTCTGTCGCTGCTCACCGAGCCGCACCTCCAGCGGCTCCAGCGCAACGGGTTCAAGGCACTCCTGCCGGGGGTCGAGTCGTGGTACGACCTGGGGAACAAGTCGAAGACCGGCAGGACCAAAGGGATGGAGAAGGTCGAGCAGGTCTCCCACCACGTCAACATGATCCTGCGGTACGTCCCCTACGTCCAAACCAACTTCGTGCTCGGGCTCGATGCGGACGAGGGGCCGGAGCCCTTCGAGCTCACGAAACGGTTCGTGGATCTGACGCCCGGTGCGTTTCCCGGCTATTCGCTGCTGTCGGCCTTCGGACGGGCGGCGCCGCTCAACCTCGAGTACCAGCGCGGCCAGCGCGTCCTGCCGTTCCCGTTCCACTTCCTCGACAACCACCACGCGATGAACGTCCAGCCGAAGAACTATGCCTGGCGGGAGTTCTACGACCACGTGGTGGGCCTGACCGATTACTCGTTTTCCTGGCGGGCCATCGCCAACCGCTGCCGGGCGACGCGCGCCGCCATCCCGCGCTGGATGAACGTCGTGCGCGCCGTCTCGTCAGAGGGGTTCGGCCGGCTCAAGTACTACCGGGAAGTGCGGCGCCGGCTCGACGCCGACCCGCAGGTGCAACGCTATTTCGAGCGGGCGACGACCGAGCTGCCGGAGTTTTACGCCCAGCAGGTCCGCCGGGACCTGGGCCCGCTGTCTCGCTGGCTCCCGAAGGAAGCTCTGTATCACGACCACACGGCCTACCTCAGGTCGGACCAGGCGGCGCAGGCACCGGCGCGGCTCGGCGCCACACCGCAGGCCGAAGCGAAGCCCCGACCGGACGCGGATGCCGGGAGGCCTTACGCCGGCGCCTGAACGATGATTCTCGCCCCTGCCCGCAGGCACGTCAGCCGCAAGCGCGCCGTGTCACGCAGCTGCTCGAGCGCCCGAGCCCCGGCGACGGCGGCGACGATCTCCGCGACCGGATGGTGGTCGAACACCTCCTGGGTGATCAACAGGGCCGAAACGACCGGGTCGCGCTCGATCGCGAACACGAACACCCGCGCGGCCGCGTCCCGGCGTACCTCGACCAGCGCCGGCGCCAGCTGACGGCGCACCCACCGCAGCAGCTCGATCACCGACGGGGGCAGCGGCGGCTCCCGGCGGGCCCCGCCATCCTGCCCGGGCGCCAGCGCTCCGGCGGCGAGGCCCACGGGCGCGGACACGAGGTCTTCGTAGGCCGCCGCGGCCCCAAGCGCCCGCGCGCGCTCGAGGTGCGCGGACTGGCAGGTGAACTGCTCCACGGCATAGCTCACGGTGTCGTCCAGCGAGAGCCCGAACGGCATGGCCTCGTAGGGCACGAAGAACTCATTGACCACGCCCACGGCCACGGGCAGCAGCTCGTCCAACCGACGGCTGATCACCCCTGCCACGGCCGGATCCTCCGCCACCAGCCGAGAGAGCACGAACACACCGTAGGCCAGGTGCCGCGTCTCATCCCGCTGCACGAGGGAGAGGCCTTCGAGCAAGCCGGGTAGTAACCGGCTGCGTTGCAGCGCGCTGGCGAACACGTGATACCCGGCCTGCGCGAGCACTCCTTCGCCCACGAGCGTGTAGGCCACGAGGGCTTCGGCCTCCGCGCCGCGCGACGCGTCATCGAGGAGGCGGGCCATCGCTCTCGGCAGCTCCTCGTAGAACAACTTTCGAAAGCTCGGTGTGTGATAGCGGTGGAGGTCGGCCGGCGCCCGGCAGACCTCGTCGAGAAAGCGGCGGAAGAACTCCGTGTGCTTGGCTTCGTCGGCCAGGACCGTGGAGAGGAAGAACGTCTCTTCCAGCCGATCTTCGCGCCGCCCGACCGCCAGCAGGAGCGGCGGGATGTCCAACGTCATGCTCTCCTCGCCGGCTTGGAAGCCCGCCGTGAGGCGGAGCAGCACGTCACGCTCCAGCTCGCTCAGGCACGTCCAGTCCCGCCCGTCCCGCCGCAAATCGAGACTGCGTGGATCCCACGCCCCGAACCGCTTGGCCTCGTGGTACAGCCGCATCGGGACGCCGTCGTGGCGGAGCCCCCGGGAGCTCGTGGTCCTGAAGCGGTCGTGGGCGGCGGTCATCGGCGTTCCCGGAACACTGGAGGCCTACAGTAACCCGTCGGCGGCGACAAGTAAACGAGACCGGAGACCGGCTCGCCTGCGGGACGACTACGGGTTCACTCTGGGTGTTGGAGGATCAGGGGGACTTATCGCGCGGCCGTCCCACGTGCTGCGCGTGGGAAGGGAGGTGGGTCTGACGCTTCCGCGACCGCAGCGCGTCGAGGGCGTGGGCGCGCGTGAGCTCGGTGAGCCACCAGCGCACGGGGAACGGCCCCGACAACCCCCGCACCGCATCGCGGCGGACTTCCGACAGCGTCCTGGCTACGATCCGGTCCGCCTCAACCGAGTCCAGGAGGATCTCGTAGGCCAGCGAATAGAGCGTGGTGCCGTAGCGGCAGGCGAGCTCCCCGAACGCCGCGGGATCCCCGGCGCCGATGCGGTCGAGCAAGACGCCGTCTGAAGCGCTGCGATCACCCTGCGCGCTGTCGTAGCCACCCATACCGGCTCGCATGATACAATGAAGAGCCGGCAGTCAGGGTCGGAGTAACGCGTCCTCGCCGCGTGACTGCGCAAGTCTCTGCCCCTGGCGCGATTAGCTCGGTCGGGCCCGGCGCGGCACGGCGTCCTCGGCCCCGGAGTGCAGAGTGAAACAGAAGGTGGCGCCCGCGTTCACCTGGCCCTCCGCCCATACGCGGCCGCCGTGGCGCTGGACGATGCGGTGCACCAGCGCGAGGCCCACGCCGCTCCCTTCGAACTCCTCGACCCGGTGGAGCCGGCTGAAGACCTTGAACAGCTTGTCGGCGTAGCGCTGATCGAACCCGACGCCGTTGTCCTTCACGTAGTAGACCGTGTCGGCCCCCTCCGCACGGGCGCCGATCTCGACCCGAGGATCCGTTTGCCCGCGGGTGAACTTGAACGCATTGCCGATCAAGTTCGCGAACACCTGCCGCAGGAGCGACGAATCTCCTGTCGTTGGAGGCAGCGGCTGCACGCTCACCTCCAAAGGCTCGGCCGCGTGATTGCCGCGCAGATCGGCCACGGCCGCCTCGGCCAGCGCGGTCATGTCGATCGGCGCCGTGGCGAGCTGCTGGCGGCCGAGGCGCGCGAAGGTGAGGAGCGCGTCGATCAGCCGCCCCATCTGCGTCGCGCTGTCGCGGATGACGCGCAAGAACCGCTGGCCCTGCTCGTCGAGCACGGCGCCGTAGTCCTGCAGCAACGCTCCGGCGTAGCCATCCATCGCCCGCAGCGGGGCACGCAGGTCGTGGGACACCGAGTAGGTGAAGGCGTCCAGCTCTGCGTTGGCCGCCTCGAGCCGGGCCGCATATCGCTGCAGCGTTTCCTCGACCTGCTTTCGAGCCGTGATGTCCCGGATGAAGGCGGTAAACACGATGTCGGTCTCGTGCCGCCAGCTCGCCAGCGACAGTTCGATGGGGAACTCCGTGCCATCCTTTCTTTTTCCCACCAGCTCCACCGTCCGGCCGATCACCTTGGCCTGGCCCGTGGCGAGGTACCGCCGCAGCCCGGCGCGATGAGCTTCGTGGAACCGATCGGGCATCAGCAGCGTGATCGCCCGCCCGGCGACCTCGCCGGCCGCGTAGCCGAAGACACGCTCCGCATGCGGGTTGAAGTAGGTGATGTTGCCCTGACTGTCCGCCGAGATGATCGCGTCGTTGGCGGTGGCCGCCAGGGCCCGGAACTGCTCCTCGCTCGCCCGCAGCGCGGTTTCCGCCCGGCGTTGCTCGGTCAGATCCCGGGTCACCTTGGCGAAGCCGACCAGGGTGCCCTGCTTGTCGCGCACCGCGGTGATCACGACGTCCGCCCAGAAGCGCGAGCCATCCTTGCGCACGCGCCAGCCCTCGTCCTCCACCCGGCCGGCGGCCGCCGCGCTCCGGAGCTCCAATTCGGGTTTGCCCGCCTGTACGTCCTCGGGAGGATAGAAGCGGGAGAAGTGCTGGCCGACGATCTCCCCCGCCCGGTACCCCTTGATTCGCTCGGCGCCGACGTTCCAGGTGGCGACCCGCCCCCCGGCGTCGAGCATGAAGATCGCGTAGTCCTTGACGCTCTCGACCAGCAGGTGGAAGCGCTCCGCCGGGTCAGCCACCAGGCTCCACGCGCCAGGCGCGTTCTTGCTTTCACTCATGAGTCATTCCCACGCGTCCGAGTGGTCAGTCGGCGGTGACGGCCTCGGGCAGCATCGCGGGCGTCGCGCGGCGACCCAGGCGGCGCTGCAGCGCGTCGAGATAGGTGTAGAACACGGGGGTGACGTACAGCGTCACCAGCTGCGAGAAGGCGAGCCCGCCCACCACCGCGAGGCCAAGCGGCCGGCGGGACTCGGCTCCGGCGCCCCACCCGATCGCGATCGGGAGCGTGCCCATCAGCGCCGACATGGTCGTCATCATGATGGGCCGAAAGCGCACGCTGCACGCCTGGAGAATGGCGTCCCGCGGCGCGCGGCCCTCCCGGCGCTCGGCCTCGAGCGCAAAGTCGATCATCATGATGGCGTTCTTCTTCACCAGCCCGACGAGCATGATGATCCCCACGAACGCGTACACGGACAGCTCGGTGCGGAACACCAGCAGCGTGAGCAGCGCCCCGAACCCGGCGAACGGCAGCCCCGAGAGGATCGTGAGGGGGTGAATGAAGCTCTCGTACAGGATCCCGAGCACCAGGTAGATCACCAGCACGGCGAGGAGCAGCAGGAACAGGAGCCCCTGCTGGCTCGCCTGGAACGCCTGCGCCGTCCCCGAGAACCCCGTCGTGATCGTCGCCGGCAGGGTCTGCCGCGCCGCGCGCTGGACCTCGCGCACTGCGTCGCCGAGCGCGACGCCGGGCGCCAGGTTGAACGACAGCGTGACCGACGGCAGCTGGCCGCTGTGGTTGACGCTCAGCGGCCCCAACCCCGGCGTCAGCGTCGCCACCGCGGTGAGCGGCACGAGCGCCCCCCGCTCGGAGCGGAGGTGGAGCAGGCCCAGGGCGGCGGGATCCCGTTGAAACTCGGGGAGCAGCTCGAGGATGACCCAGTACTGGTTGTTGGGCGTGTAAATGGACGACACCTGCCGGGAGCCGTACGCGTCGTACAGCGCCTGCTCGATCCGCTCCACGGTCACGCCGAGCGCGGCCGCGCGGTCGCGGTCGATCCGGACCTGGACCTCCGGGTTCTTGATCTGCAGGTCGCTCGTCACGTCCTGGAGGATCGGGACGGCGCGCAGCCGGGCCTCGAGCTGGGCGGCGCTCTCGTACAGGGTTTGGATGTCCGCGGCCCCCAGGGTGAACTGGTACTGCGTCTTGGTGGGCCGGCCGCCGATGCGGATCACCGGGGGCACCTGCAGGTAGGTCCTGATCCCGGGGAGGGCGGCGAGCTTCGGCTGCAGCTCGCGCACCACCTCGGACGCGCTGAGCGAGCGCTCGCTGCGCGGCTTGAGCCGGAGGGTGAGACTCCCCTGGTTCATCGTACCGCCGCCCACCGAGGACCGGAAATGGGCGACGTTCGGGTCCCGGCGCACCACCTCCATCACGGCGAGCTGATACCGCATCATGGCGTCGAAGGAGCTGCCCTCGATGGCTTCCGTCGTGCCCGAGATGGTGCCGGTGTCTTCGGTGGGGATGAACCCCTTGGGCACGAGGGCGAACAGGACCACGGTGCCCGCGAGGATCGCCGCCGACGCGGCGAGCGCGCCGGGGCGGTGGTCCATGACCCATCCGAGGCTGCGCTCGTAGGCCCGCAGGGAGCGCTGGTAGATCCGCTCGGTGGCCTCGTAGAAGCGTCCGTGGCGCGCCTCGCGCCCCGGCCGCAGGAACCGGCTGCACAGCATCGGCGTCAGCGTCAGGGAGACGAAGCCGGACACGAGGATCGCGATGCCGATCGTCACCGCGAACTCGTTGAACAGCCGGCCGATCAGGCCTCCCATGAAGAGCACCGGGATGAAGACCGCGGTGAGCGACAGCGTCATCGACACGATCGTGAACCCGATCTCGCGGGCGCCGTCCAAGGCCGCGCGGAAGGGCGGTTTCCCCATCTCCAGGTGCCGCACGATGTTCTCGAGCATCACGATGGCGTCATCCACCACAAACCCCACCGACAGCGTCAGCGCCATCAGCGACAGGTTGTCGAGGCTATAGCCCAGCAGGTACATCGCGGCGAACGTGCCGACGATCGAGAGCGGCAGCGCGAGGCTCGGGATCGCCGTCGCCGAGAGGTTCCGCAGAAACAGGAAGATGACGAGCACCACGAGGCACAAGGTGACGAGCAGCGTCACCTGCACGTCGTGCACCGACTGGCGGATGGGGACCGAGCGGTCGTACAACGTGTTGATCGCGACCGAGGCCGGGATCTGGGGCCGCAGGGCGGCGAGGGTCCGCTTCACCCCGTCCGCGACGGCCACCGTGTTCGTGCCCGGCTGGCGCTGGATCGCGAGCACGATCGCGCGCACTCCGTCGAACCAGCCCGCGGTCTTGTTGTCCTGCACGTCGTCGAGCACCCGTGCAACGTCCTGGAGCCGGACCGGCGCGCCGTTCCGGTAGGCGATCACCAGGGAGCGGAACTCGGGCGCGCTCTCGATCTGGCCGTCCGCGCTGACGGTGTAGGCCCGGTGCGGTCCCCATAGGATGCCGGTGGGGAGGTTGGGATTCCCCGACGCCACGGCCGCGGTCACCTCGTCGAGCCCCAGGCCGCGGTCGGCGAGCGCCCGCGGGTCGATCTGGATGCGCACCGCGTACTTCTGCGAGCCGAACACCTGGACCTGGGCGACGCCCTGCACCGTCGAGATCCGCTGCGCGAGGAACGTCTGGGCGTACTCGTCCAGCGTCGGGAGCGGCAGCGTCTGCGACGTGAGGGCGAGGAACAGGATCGGGGAGTCCGCCGGGTTCACCTTCTGGTAGGACGGCGGCGGCATGCCGGGTGGCAGCTGGCGCAGGGTCTTGGAGATCGCCGCCTGCACGTCCTGCGCGGCGGCGTCGATGTCGCGCGACAGGCTGAACTGCAGCGTGATGGACGTGCCGCCCTGCGTGCTCGTGGAGGTCATGGCATCGACCCCGGCGATGGTCGAGAACTGCTTCTCGAGCGGCGTCGCAACGGCTGAGGCCATCGTCTCCGGGCTCGCCCCGGAGAGGCCCGCCGAGACCTGGATCGTGGGATAGTCCACGTTCGGCAGGTCGCTCACCGGCAGCAGGCGATAGCCCATGAGGCCAAACAGGAGGATGCCCAGCATCACGAGCGTGGTGGTGACGGGACGCCGGATGAAGAGGCCGGAGATGTTCACTGCTGCGCCGTCCCCCTGCCGTCGCCCGCCGGAGCGGTCCGGATCTCCACCGGAACGTCCGGTGTCAGGCGGAGCTGGCCGTCCGTGACGACGAGCGTGCCGGGCTCGAGTCCGTCCCCGATGACGGCGAGGGTGTCCACGGTGCGCTCAACGGTCACCGCGCGCTGCTGGGCGACGCCGCTGGGCGTGACCACGAAGACGTAGCTGCCCTGCTGGCCGGCCAGCACCGCCTGGGCGGGGATCACCGTGGCGCCCGCCTGCACGTCCAGGATCAGCGTGACGCGGACGAACTGACCGGGCCACAGCACGCCCTCCCGGTTCGGGAACCGGGCCTTGAGCAGCACCGTCCCCGTCACCGTGTCCACCTGGTTGTCGAGGAAGGAGAGGACGCCTTGGATCTCGGGCGCCGAATCACGACCGGCGCCGGCGAGCACGCGCAGCTCGCGCTCGCGGCGCTGGCGCAGCGCGGGGAGCTGGGCCGCGGGAACGGCGAACCGCACCAGGATCGGCCGCAGCTGGTTGATCGTGACGAGCGGCTCGCCGCCCGGCCGCACGAGGTTGCCTTCGTGCACGCGCAGCTGCCCGGTGCGGCCCGTGATCGGCGCGCGGATGGTGGCGTAGTCGAGGTTCAGCCGCGCGGCCGCCACGGCGGCCGAGTCGGCCCGCACGGTGGCGACCAGTGCATCGGCCGCGGCCTGTTTCTGCTGGTAGTCCTCCTGCGTGACGAAGCCCGAGTCCGCGAGTACCCGGTTGCGGTCCACGTCGCGCGACGCGTTCTGCGCCTGCGCCCGGTCGCGACTGAGGTTCGCCTCGGCCTGCTCGAGCGCCGCCTGATACGGGCGGGGGTCGATCTCGAACAGCACCTGTCCGGCCGCGACATCGCCTCCCTCGTCGAAGGGGACCCGGAGCAGCAGCCCGGTCACCTGGGAGCCGACCTCGACCGCGCGGATCGGCTCCACCGTGCCGTTGGCGACGATCTGGTAAGGAACCGCCTGACGCTCGACGCGCGCCACGCTCACGGGCACGCGCGGCGGAGTGCCCGCCGAGCGCGCGGTGCAATTCACGGCCCAGAGGGCCGCGAGCCAGACGAGCGGGGTCGGCCCGGAGACGAGCCCCGGGCGGTGGGAAGTTCCTGATAGCACCGTGTCACACTGAGAAGTCCGGGTGAAACTTAACGCTCACTGTGACTACGCGCGCGTGCCTTCCGGCGTGGAAGCGACGCGGCCCACGCGCAGCGAGAGGGGCCAGTGGACGGGGCGGACCCTGGCGGGCGCGCCCCACACACGGGCGAGATCCCGACACCAGTCCTGGAACGGGGCGCGACCCTCCGCGCGCTCCAGCGCGCGCGCGGCCGACCAGGTCTGTACGTACCCGATCACATCCGCCAGCGCCCAGTCCGCGCGCATGTCCAGCGTGGGCGCCGGGATCTCGTCAAACGGGAACGGCAGCGTCCGATAGCCGTCCTCCGTGTGCCGCCGCTCCGGCGGCCAGTACGTCCCCAGCACCGCCGAGTAGAAGTGCCGGATGACCGGGTCGATCACGTCGTCGACGCGCATGGTCGCATAGGTCACGAGCGCGACGATCGCCGGGCGTCGGGCCACGCGCCGCACCTCGGCGTAGTAGCCGTCGAGATCGAACCAGTGCGCGGCCTGCGCGGCCACGGCCAGGTCCACGACGCCGTCCGGCAGGCCGCTGGCCTCGGCGGGAGCGCGGCGGTACGTGACGTGCGGATGTGGCGCGGCCTGGGCGAGCTGCGACGCGCTGGCATCGGTCGCCAGCACGCGCTCAAAACGATCGGCCAGGGCGAGGGTCAACTGCCCCGAGCCGCAACCGCAGTCCCAGGCGAGTCCGCGGCGCGGGGCGACCTGCGCGAGGAAGTCGGGCAGCGCCGCGGGATAGGGGGGCCGGTGCGCGGCGTAGGCGCCAGCGCGATCCGAGAAGTGATCCTTGAAGGCCGTCACAACCCGAGCTCCCACGTCTGCGCGATCAGATCGTGGCCGAAGCTGTGGTGCGGGTCCTCGCGGACCAGACGGAAGCCGGCGGCTTCATAGATGTGCCGCGCGGCATGCAGCACGCTGTTGGTCCACAGCATGATCCTGCGGTAGCCCGCGTGCCGGGCGAAGCGTACGCATTCGTTCACCAAGCGGGCGCCGATCCCCAGCCCGCGAGCGTTCGGCTCGACCAAGAGCAGCCGCAGCTGGGCGACCGTCTTCGACCGTTGGACGAGAAACACCGACCCAACGGGCTCGCCGTCCCGCTCGGCGATCCAGCAGCGCTCCCGCGCGGCATCATACTGCTTGATGAACCTGGCGACGATCTCCGCCACCAGGGCCTCGAACTGCTCGTTCCAGCCGTATTCCCGGGCGTACAGCACGCCGTGGCGGTGGACGACCCAGCCCATGTCGCCGGGCTGGTGGGGGCGGAGGCGGTACGCGCCGGTGCGCTCGGGCGGAGCGCCGAGCAGCCCCTCGATCACCTGCATCGCAGCCACGAGGCGGGCCGGCCCGTCCTCCGGCAGAGCGCTCAGCAACGATTCAATCTCACCGCGGGACTCCGCGTTGAGCCGGGCGAAGGCTTCCTGGCCGCGCTCGGTCAAGGACAGCAGGCTCTGCCGGCCATCGGTCTGCGACGGCTTTCGGGCCAGCAGACTGCGCTTCTGGAAGCCGCGCATGATGCGGCTCAGGTAGCCCGCGTCCAGTCCCAGCTCCTTGCTCAGCGCGGTCGCCGTGGTGGGGGCGCGGTGCGCGAGCTCGTAGATCACGCGCGCCTCGGCGAGCGAGAACGGGCTGCGCAACAGATGCTCATGCAGCAGTCCGATCTGCCTCGTGTAGAACCGATTGAACCGCCGTACCGCTTCGACACGGTGCGGCAAGTCGGCCGCCGCCATCGCTCCTCCTCGAGGCGCAAGATGGGCGCCGCGCAGTAGTTGCCAAAGTACGCCAGTTAGTTGACGTCAGCAAGTTTCTTTCCAACGCCGCGCGCTCCCTTGCTTCTCTGCCATTCACCTACCACGATGCTGTAGTCGCCCGGCCACATGGCGGCGCTCCGGGCAGCCCACCCGCAGGTCCTAATCCCTTGAATCCCATGAGGGTGAACCATCCCAACAAAGGGAGCGTCGAGCGGTGCCAAACTTGCTTCATCGGCAGCACCACGGCGCGTGCGGGCGCCTGCGGCCGGCCGCGGGGACCTGCGCTGACCACGACCACTGCGAGAGCGGGAGCGGACGATGGACCTGAGAGACATCCCACGGCACAGTCGCGGCCGCCTCGCCGCTGTCCCTCCCCCGATCACGCTCCCCGGCGCGCCGCCCTGGGACAGGGGCGCGCCCGCCCCGGTCATCGCGCCGGAGCCCCGCACCCACGTTCGACCGAGCGTGCGGGGGAAGCTCCTGTTCATCGGTGACGAAGCCTTCTACGTCCGCGGCGTCACGTACGGCACGTTCCGTCCTCGTGACGACGGCAGCGAGTTCCCGCCTCCGGAGGTCGTAGAGCGGGACTTCGCGCTGATGGCGGCGAACGGCGCGAACGCTCTCCGGACCTACACCGTCCCACCGCGCTGGCTGCTCGACGCGGCACACCGCCACGGCCTGCGCGTGCTGGTGGGCCTGCCGATCGAGCGCTACATCGGGTACCTGACGGATCGGCGCGGCGCCCCCGACGTCGAGGCGCTCGTGCGAGCCGCCGTGCGCGCCTGCGCGGGACACCCTGCCGTGCTGTGCTACGCCATCGGCAACGAGATTCCGGCGCCCATCGCGCGCTGGCATGGGCGCCGCCGGCTGGAGCGGTACGTGGAGCGGCTGTACCGTGCCGCCAAGGCCGAGGACCCCGCAGGTCTCGTCACCTACGTGAGCTACCCGTCGACCGAGTACCTCCAGCTGCCGTTCCTGGACCTGGTCTGCTTCAACGTGTACCTCGAGTCGCAACCACGCCTCGAGGCGTACCTGGCACGGCTGCAGAACCTCGCCGGCGAGCGCCCGCTGGTGATGAGCGAGATCGGGCTCGACAGCCTGCGCCAGGGCGAGGAAGCGCAGGCACGCGCGCTCGAGTGGCAGATTCGCACCACCTTCGCGGCGGGTTGCGCCGGCGTGTTCGTGTACGCGTGGACCGACGAGTGGTACCGCGCCGGCGCGGAGGTCCACGACTGGGACTTCGGCCTCACGCGACGCGACCGCACGCCGAAGCCGGCGCTCGCGGCGGCGCGCCGCGCGTTCGCCGAGGCGCCGTTTCCGTCGGACCTCGCGTGGCCGCGCATCTCGGTGGTGGTCTGCAGTTACAACGGCGCGCGGACGCTGCGCGAATGCCTCGCAGGCGTGCGGAAGCTCGAGTATCCGGACTTCGAAGTAATCGTCGTGGACGACGGGTCCACCGACGCAACCTCCGCCATCGCGCGGCAGTTCGACGTCCGGCTGATTCGCACCAAAAACATGGGGCTGAGCCATGCCCGCAACCTCGGCTGGCAGGCCGCCGCGGGCGAGATCGTCGCCTACATCGATGACGACGCCTACCCGGATCCCCGCTGGCTGACGTATCTCGCGGCCGCGTTCATGGGCACGAGCGACGCCGGCGTGGGCGGGCCAAACCTCGCGCCCCCCGGCGATGGACCGATCGCCGATTGCGTCGCCAACACGCCGGGGGGCCCGGTCCACGTGCTGCTGTCCGATCGCGAAGCCGAGCACATTCCGGGTTGCAACATGGCGTTCCGGAGAGCCGCGCTCGAGGCCATCGGCGGGTTCGACGAGCAGTTCCGGATCGCCGGCGACGACGTCGACGTCTGCTGGCGGCTGCGGCACCGAGGCTGGACGCTGGCCTTCAGCCCGAGCGCCGTGGTCTGGCACCATCGCCGCAACTCCGCCTGGCGATTCTGGAAGCAGCAGCTGAGCTACGGCAGGGCCGAGGCGCTCCTCGAACGGAAATGGCCGCACAACTACAACGGCACCGGCCAGATCACCTGGGCCGGGCGACTCTACGGGAAGGGCCGCCCGGACGCCCTCGCCCTGGGCCGCGGGCGGATCTATCACGGCGTCTGGGGCTTCGCCCCGTTTCAGTCCCTGTACGAGCCCGCCCCGAGCATGCTCGGCTGGCTTCCGCTCGTGCCCGAGTGGTATCTGCTCATCGCCGTTCTGGCCGGATTGTCGCTGCTCGGCGCGGCGTGGATGCCCCTGCGCTTCGCCCTCGTCCCCCTCGCCCTCGCGACCCTCGTCCCCCTCGTGAGGGCCGCGGCCAGCGCCGTCCGAGTGTCCTTCGCGGGCCCTCCCCCCACGGCCGTAGGCCGGGTGAAGCGCCGCGTTCTCACGACGGTCCTGCATCTGCTGCAGCCCCTGGCGCGCTTGTACGGGCGGCTCGACTACGGCCACACCCCCTGGCGGCGCCAGGGCGCGGGCGACGCCTCACCCCCCATCCCGGGCCGAGCCGCCCTGTGGAGTGAGCAGTGGCGGGATCCCGGGGAGCGGCTGCGATCGCTCGAGGCCGTCCTGCAGGGCGACGGCGCCTGCGTCGTTCGGGGAGGCGATTTCGACGGCTGGGATCTCGAGGTCCGGGGCGGCATGCTCGGTGCCGCCAGGCTGCTGATGGCGGTAGAGGAGCACGGCGCCGGGCGGCAGCTGGTACGGGTGCGGTGGTGGCCCCGATGGCCGGCCGGAGCCCCGCTCGTGGTGCTTCTGTTCGGCGCGTGCTCCACGGCCGCGACACTCGATCGCGCCTGGCTGGCGGGCGCGACGCTCGGCGCCATGGCCCTGTGGTGCGCGTGGCGCGCGGTGGTGGACTGCGCGGCGGCGACCGCGGCCATCCGCCGAGCGGTGCGCGGGCAAACAGCCGGAGCGCCATGATGCCAGCGTCCGAGTACGCCGACTTCACGCTCTACCGGCGCCTGCTCGGCCAGGCGCGGCCCTACTGGCCGCATCTCGCGGCGCTCGGCGCGCTGGGGCTCCTGGCCACGCCCATCGCGCTCCTGGCCCCGCTGCCGCTCAAGATCGTGGTCGACACGGTGCTTGGCTCGCGCCCGCTGCCCGGGTGGCTCGGCACCTGGCTCCCCGCGGCCACCCAGCGCGCCGACGCCGCGCTGCTCGTGGCCATCGGGTTGCTCGTGGCCGTCGCGCTGCTGGATCAGCTCCGGGGACTCGCGAGCGCGCTGCTGCGCACCTGGGTCGGCGAGCAACTCGTCTTGGGCCTCCGCGCTCGGCTGCTCCACCAGATGCAGCGTCTCTCGCTCGCCTACCACGACACGCGAGGAAGCGCCGACTCCCTCTACCGCATCCAGCACGACGCCCCGGCCATTCAATACGTCGCCGTCGACGGCGTGATCCCGTTCGTCTCCGCGGCGGTGTCGCTCGCCGCGATGTTGTACGTGACCGCCCGCATCGACCGGGAGCTCGCGCTCGTGGCGCTCGCCATCTCGCCCGCGCTGTTCTTGCTCTCGCGCAGCTACCGCCGCCGGCTGCGCGGCCAGTCGCGGGCGGTCAAGCAGCTCGAGAGCTCCGCCCTGGCGGTCGTGCAGGAGACGCTGGGCGCGCTGCGCGTCGTCAAGGCGTTCGGGCAAGAGCACCGCGAGACCGAGCGCTACGTCGGCCGCTCGCGGGAAGGCCTGATGGCCCGCATCAGGCTGACGCTGCTCGAAGGCCGCTTCGGCACGCTGGTCGGGCTCGTGACCACGCTGGGCGCGGCCGCCGTCCTGTTCATCGGAGTCGGCCACGTCCGTGACGGCGCGCTGACGCTCGGTCAGCTGCTGATGGTGATGAGCTATCTGGCGCAGCTGTACGACCCGCTGAAGACCATCAGCCGGAAGTCGGCCAGCCTGCAGGCCTATCTGGCGAGCGCGGAACGCGCGTTCGCCCTCCTCGACGAAGCGCCGGACGTCCCGGAGCGAGCCAACGCCCGCCCCCTCGCGCGCGCCTCCGGCGCCGTCGAGTTCCGGCGGGTCTCGTTCGCGTACGACCAGGGTCGCCCGGTCCTGCACGACGTGTCGTTCGCGGTCGCCCCGGGAGCGCGCGTCGCGATCGCGGGGGCGACGGGCGCGGGCAAGACCACGCTCCTGAGCCTGCTCACCCGGTTCTACGACCCCACCGCGGGCGAGATCCTGCTCGACGGCGTGGACGTGCGCGACTTCCGCCTGGCCGACCTGCGCCGCCAGTTCGCGATCGTGCTCCAGCAACCGGTGCTCTTCTCGACCACCATCGCCGAGAACATCGCCTACGGCCGGCCGGGGGCCAAGGAAGGCGACATTGTCGCGGCTGCCCGGGCGGCGGACGCTCACGACTTCATCGTCCGGCTCCCCCGTGGCTACGACGCCCAGGTGGGGGAGCGCGGCCAGAAGCTTTCGGGGGGCGAGCGCCAGCGGATCGCCCTGGCGCGGGCGTTCCTCAGGGACGCTCCCCTCCTGATCCTGGACGAGCCTACCAGCTCGGTCGATCTCAAGACCGAGGCCGTGATCCTGCAGGCCATGGAGCGCCTGATGCGCGGCCGGACGGTGTTCTTGATCACGCACCGGCCCAGTGCGTTGACTCCGTGCGACGTGCGGCTGCAGCTCGAACGCGGGCGCCTCCGGACGGCCGCGGCCTCGACGCCCACGGCGCCCGCCACCCTGCGCGGCTCGGCGTGGGGTGACCAATGAGCCGAAAGCCCGTCTCCATCCTGCGCGGCGACCTGCAGGCGCATCCGGCGGTGGCAGCGTGGAGCCGGCTGCGGCCCGCGCGAGTCACGCCGGACGCCATCCAGGTGCTGCGCGAGAAGCCCAAGACTTCGGTCTATCGCCTCGAGGGAGTCGCCCCGGGGAGCCCGGCGGGCGACCGGGCCGTCATCGCCAAGCGCTGCGTCTCCGCCAAGGCGTCGAGCGAGCTGACCGTCTACGAGCACATCCTCCCGCACCTGCCCGTCACGGCTCCCCGGTACTACGGGGCGCATGCGGATGAGGGCCAGACCTGCTGGCTCTTCCTCGAGGACGTCGGTGACATGCGGTACGTGGAGTCCGACGGGACGCACCTGGGCGTGACCGCGAGGTGGCTGGCGCTGTTCCACACGTCCGCCGCCCGGCTGGGCGCCGCCCGTGGGCTGCCGGACGGCGGGCCGGGCCGCTATCTCGCGCACCTCTCGTCGGGGCGCGAGAAGATCCGGCAGCGTCTCGCGAGCCCGGCGCTCCTCACCGGCCCCGAGGTCGCGATGCAGCAGTCGATCGTCGCGCTCCAGGACGCGCTGGAAGCGCGGTGGAGCTGGATCGAGCGGTCCTGCACCGGGCTGCCGGCGACGCTGGTACACGGAGACTATCGGCCGAAGAACGTCCACCTGCAGGCCGGGGGAGCTGGCCTCGTCTGCTATCCCATCGACTGGGAGACCGCCGGATGGGGCGTTCCGGCCGCCGACCTCTCGCGCATCGACCTTCAAGCCTACTCCTCCGGCGTGCGGGAATGCTGGGACGTGAGTCCGGAGACGCTCGAGCGGCTGGCGCGCATCGGACAGATCTTCCGGGCCCTCGCCGCCATCGACTGGGAGAGCTCGACCCTGCGGTTCGATTCCCGCCCAGCGATGAACGGGGTCATGTGCAGCCTCGCGGTGCTTGGCGCCCGCCTGGCCGATGCCGTTCGCACGGCCGGAGTGCCGGCCTGATGCTTCCCCGGACCGGCGAGCTGCGTGACGCGCTCGAGCAGCATGCGCTGCCCGGCGCGGCCGAGCTGGGCGAGGTGCTCGAGGAGATCGTCGGCGGACCGGCCGCGACCCACCTCCTCGATCTCCGAAAGCTGAAACAGAATGTCTACCGCCTGCGGGCCGAAGCCCGCGGCCAGGTCCGCTCGCTGGTGCTCAAGTGCGCCAATCCAGGGCTCGCCCGACGCAACCTGCTGGTCGCGCGTCACTGGCTTCCGGCCATGGGCCTCGGCGACGCGTGCGCGCGGGTGCTCGGGTCCGCCGCCGACCGGCGCGGCGAGCGGATGTGGCTGATCTACGAGGATCTCGGAGACTCTGCGCTGCACGCGACGCAGTCGGATCGCGCGCGTGTGAGCGTGGCCGTCGATCTGATCTCGCAGCTCCACCTGCGCTCCGCCCCACACCCCATACTGCCGGAGTGTCGCTCCTCCAGCCGTGACCTCGGGGCGGGGTATTTCGCCGCCAACGTCGGCGACGCCATTCACTCCCTGGAGCTGCTCTGCCCCCCGCGGATCGCGCTGTCGCCCGAGCCGCTGGCCGTCCGGGACCGTCTCCTCGCACGGCTGCATGGCCTGCGCGACGAGCGGCCCCGGCGAGCCCAGACGATCTCCGAGCTCGGGGGGCGGGACGTGCTGCTGCACGGCGACCTCTGGACGACCAACGTGTGTGTCATCCCCGGCGAGGATGGGCTCCGTGCCCGGCTGGTCGACTGGGATCAGGTGGGGGTCGGACCGGCGAGCTATGACCTCTCGACGTTCCTGTACCGCTTCCCCCCGGGCGAGCGCTCCTGGATCCTGGACCGCTATCGCCGGGCGGTCGCGCCCGCGGGCTGGCGCCTGCCGGACCCGCCGGAGCTGAATCTCCTGTTCGAGACGGCCGAGTACGCGCGCTACGCGAATCGGGTCATCTGGCCGGCGGTCGCACTGCTCGAGGAGGGCGTGCAGGGCGCCGCCTGGGGCTTGTGGGAGCTCGAGGAAGTGGAGCGCTGGTTCGAGGCGTACCAGCCGTGCCTGCGATGAAATACCTGATCGTCAACGCGGATGACTTCGGCGCGAGCCCCGGCACGAACCGCGGGATCATCGAGGCGCACGGCCACGGCGTCGTGACGAGCGCCAGTCTGCTCGTGGACACGCCGTGGAGCGAAGCGGCGGCGACGCTGAGCGGGGCGGCCCCCGATCTCAGCGTCGGGCTGCACCTCCAGCTCGACCGCATGGACGAGAGGGACTTGGACGGCGAGCTGCGCCGTCAGCTCGACCGCTTTCGGGAGCTGGCGGGGAGGCTGCCCACCCACCTCGACTCGCACCACGACGTGCACGGCGACTCCCGGGTCCTGCCCCACGTGCTGCGCCTGGGCCGGGAACACGGCCTGCCGGTCCGCAGGCACTCCCCGGCCCGCTATTGCTCGAAGTTCTACGGGCAGTGGGGCGGGGAGACGCACCTCGAGCAGATCGGCGTCACCAGTCTGGTGCGCATGCTCGAGACCCAGGTGCACGACGGGGTGACCGAGCTGAGCTGTCACCCGGGCTACGGAGATCCACACCTGCGGTCCACGTACGCCGCCGAGCGGGAGGTGGAGGTGCGGACGTTATGCGACCCGGCCCTGCGCCAGGCGTTGGCCGCCCGGCGGATTCATCTCGTCGGGTTCCGGGACCTGCTGGGCCTGGCCTCGATGGGTTGGCACAGCACCCGAGGGGGCGTGGATCGTGACTAGGGTCGTCGTCTCGCCCTACGGCGTCGCGAGCTTCCCCGAGGGAGGCGGGCACTTCTGGGTCTACATGCAGTACGTCCAGGGGCTGTTGCGCTCGGGATGCGAGGTGTACTGGCTGGAGCGGTTTCACTCGCGCGGCGACGCGGCGCACGACGCGCGCGCGCGCGCCACGTTGCTCGAGCGGCTGGCGGCCTGCGGGCTCGGCGGCAAGGTGCTCCTGTATACCCAGGACGAACGGCCAGACGGTGCCGAAGCTCCGATCGATTTCATCGGCGTGGCGCGCTCCGAGGCGGAAGCGGTCCTCCGGCAGGCCGATCTGCTCCTCAACTTCCATTATGCCATCGACCCCCGGCTCCTCGCCGGCCCGAAGCGCACCGCCCTGGTGGACATCGATCCCGGCCTGCTGCAACTGTGGATGAGCACCGGACAGCTGCGCGTGCCCCGGCACGACGTCTATCTGACGATCGGTGAAACGGTCGGCACCCCCGCCGCCCTGTTCCCGGACTGCGGCCTCCAGTGGATTCACATCCGCCCCCCGGTTTGCCTCGAGCTCTGGCCGTATACGTACGACCCGGCCTCCGAGGCCTTCACGACGGTGGCCGGGTGGTGGTCCGGCAAGTGGGTCAAGGAAACCCGCGACGGCAGGGAGATCCTGTACGAGAATACCAAGCGGGTTTCGTTGCTCGAGTTCGCGGAGCTGCCGCGCCTGACGTCCCAGGCCCTGGAGCTGGCGCTGTATCTCGCCGACCAGGACGGGCCCGACCGCCAGCTGCTCGAGAGCTATGGATGGCGCGTTCGCCACTCCCGGGAGGTCGCCGGCACGCCCGGGGCATACCGGGCTTACATCCAGGGCTCGCGCGGCGAGTTCAGCTCTGCGAAGCCGTCCTGCATGAGGTTCCAGAACGCCTGGGTGAGCGATCGGAGCCTGTGCTACCTGGCGAGCGGCAAGCCGGTGGTTGTGCAGGATACCGGGCCCAGCGCGTACCTCCCCAACGGGGAGGGGATGTTCCGGTTTGCGACGCTCGCGGAGGCCGCCGCCGCGGTGGACGCCGTCAACGCCGACTACGAGCGGCACTGCCGCGCCGCCCGCGCGCTCGCCGCGGCGTATTTCGACGCGACCGCGGTCGCCGGGACCATCCTGCGCGAGGCGCTGAGGTGATTCCGTTCCTCACCGGCCTGGCGCTCCAGTCCGGGTGGGCCGACTCGTCCGCCTTTCGCCACGTCAACGGCGCGGTGCCGCCTTCCGTGACCGCTGTGGCAATGAACCGCCCTCCGGCGCTCGACGGCCGGCTGGACGATCCGGTCTGGGCCCTGGCGACGCCGCTCGTCGGCCTGCTCCAGACCGACCCGGACGAAGGGGCGCCGGTCTCGGAGGCCACGGAGGTGCGGTTCCTCTACGACGCGAGCGCGCTGTACGTGGGAGCGCGGCTGTTCGACGTCGCGGCGCCGCAGATCGTGAGCCGGCTGGGCCGCCGGGACGCGTCCACGCACAGCGACGAGTTCCGGCTGCTCGTGGACAGCTACCACGATCATCGGACGGCGTTCGAGTTCATCGTCAACCCCGCGGGCGTGAAGAAAGACGTCCTGATGGGAGGCGACGGTGACTTCTCCGACAATTCCTGGGATCCCGTCTGGGAGGCCGCGACGTCGGTCGACTCGCTGGGGTGGACCGTGGAGATGCGCATCCCCTTCTCCCAGCTGCGGTTCTCGCAGGCGCCGGAGCAGGTATGGGGCGTGCGCTGCATGCGTTGGATCGAGCGAAAGAACGAGCTCGCCCTCTTTCCTTTCGTCGGGAAGACCGAGAGCGGCGTCGTCTCGCGCTTCGCCCACCTCGTGGGACTGCGCCACATCGCGGCGCCCAGGCGCCTCGAGCTCCTGCCGTACGCGGTCGGACGCGGTCGCTACGACCGGCCCCAACACGCCGGCAACCCCTTCGACGACGGGAGCAGCTACTTCGGCGGCGCGGGGTTGGACCTGAAGTACGGGGTGAGCTCGAACCTCACGCTCGACGCCACGATCAATCCGGATTTCGGACAGGTGGAGCTCGACCCGGCCTACGTCAACCTCACGGCCTTCGAACAATTCCTCGACGAGCACCGACCGTTCTTCGTCGAAGGGACGGAGATCTTCGACTTCGGGGGGAGCGGCGGCGGCGTCAATCATTTCAGCGGCACGCCCCTGTTCCTCTACTCGCGCCGCATCGGACGGCCGCCGCAGGGGAAACCGACCTCGCCAGGAGACTTCAAGGACGTTCCCAAGAGCACCACGATCCTGAGCGCCGCCAAGCTCACCGGGCGAACCGCCGGGGGCTGGTCGCTGGGCATGCTCGGCGCGCTGACCGCGCGCGAGCGGGCCACGGTCGCCGGCCGGACGACGCGCTATCACGACGAGGTCGAGCCGGCCACCGACTACTTCGCCGGGCGGCTCAAGCGCGATTTCGACGCCGGCAACACGCACATCGGATTCCTCGCCACCGCCGTGGACCGCCGGGTCGACACGCCCGCCCTGCGCATCCTGCCGACGGCCGCCTACGCCGGGGGCGTCGACTTCTTCCACCGCTGGGGGCGCAACACCTATACGCTGGCCGCCAGCGTGGGCGGCTCCTACATCCGGGGTGACAGCCTCGCCCTCCAACAAGCGCAAATTTCCTCGAACCGCTACTACCAGCGCCCCGATGCCAGGAGCTTTCGCTACACGACGGACCGGACGTCCCTCGCCGGGCTCACCGCCGACGTCTATCTCAACCGGGTCGCCGGCGCCTGGCGTTGGGGGATCGCGGGCAGCACCACCACGCCGGGATTCGAGGTGAACGACTTCGGTTTCCAGAAGCGCGTGGACCGGATCTCGGCGGCCGCATCGGTCGGCCGCCGCTGGACCCGCCCCGGCCGGGCGTTCCGGCAGGGGAACGCGTTCCTCACCCTGGGCCCGAGCTGGAACCACGACGGCGACCCGATCCAGCGCGCCGTGAGCGCGTTCGGCTTCCTGCAGCTCCGCAACTTCTGGTCGCTCAACTGGACCGCGACGTACCAGGCAGCGGCGCGTGATGACCGGCTCACCCGCGGAGGGCCGCTCGCCGCAAAGCCGGCGGGGTGGTACGCGAGCGGCGAACTCACCACCGACACCCGAAAACGGGCGGGCGGCTACGCGTTCGCGTCGCTCGCCGGCGACGCGGCGGGCGGCTGGTCGCTGAACGCGCTGCCGCAGCTCACGCTCCGGCCCAACGCGGCCGTGTCACTCAGTGTCGGCACCGGATACCTCGCGGCCCGCGAAGCCGCGCACTACGTCACCCGCGTGAGCGACACCACGGCCCACGCGACGCTGGGGGCGCGCTACGTCTTCGCCGAGCTGCGCCAGCACAGCGCGTATGCGACGCTCCGGGCCAATGCCACGTTCTCGCCGGTCCTGAGCTTCGAGCTGTACGCGCAGCCGTTCACATTCGCGGGCGACTATGACGGCTTCAAAGAGCTGCGGGCGGCCCGGACGTTTTCGTTCGACACGTACGGCCGCGACAACGGCTCCACGGTCACGCCCGGCGACGCCACCGTGTGCGGCGCGGCCGGCCCCACGCAGTGCTCGGGGCTCGACCCCGATGGGGAAGCCGGACCGGCCAAGCGGTTCGCGCTCTACAACCCCGACTTCCGCACGCGGTCGCTCGGCCTCAAGGCAGTGCTCCGCTGGGAGTACCGCCCGGGTTCGACCGTCTTCGTGGTGTGGACGCAGAGCCGCTCAGGCTCGTACGCCTTCGACGGGAGCTTCGATCTGGATCGGGATCTTTGGCGGCAGCTGTTTCACGACCCGCCGACCAACGTGCTGCTGGTCAAGCTCAACTACTGGGTGAGCTTGTAGCACTGACTTTGGCTGCGCTCCCCTAGGGCGACGACGCGTCGGGACGGGGCAGCGCCGGCCGCTCCGCCACGAGCTCCCGGGCGAGCGCCGCCAGCCGGTCCGCCAGCTCCTCAAGCGTCCGACCCCGCCGCTTCGAGCCGTAGTGGTACGCGGTCCGCGCCGTCGCGAACGTGGTCGCGAGCCACAGCGGCACGATGACCGCGATGGCGGCTCCCGGGAAATGCAGCGCGCCGAACAGGATGCCCATGATCGGCCCCATGCCCCCGCCACCCATGCCCCCGCCGATGCCGCCGTAGATCTGGCCGATCAGCGGTCCGAGGTTCTCCCGCACCGCGATCCGGGTCCGCCCACCGCGCACCGAGACGGCGACCTCGAGATCGCGCCGGGACGAGCCGCCGCGCGTCAGCACCCACGAGAAGGAGCGACCGAGCTGGCTCACCTGCCCCACGTTCTGCAGCACACGGCGGATCTCGTCCACCATCACCTGGTATTCCGTCTCCGGCAGCTCGCCTTCGACGACGCGCTCGAACAGTAACGTCGTGGGCCCGCCGAGCCAGCGGTTCGCCCGCGGCGCCGCGGCGGGCGCCTCCGCCGCGCGGGACGGCGAGAGCGAGCGGGCCGCCTCCCGCACCACTTCGGGCGCGATCCCCACTTCCGCCGCCAGCGCCTCCACGCCGCCGATCGTCAGCGCCCCGCCCGCCGTGGGCGTCGCGGCCTCGAGCTCCGCCGCCCGCTTCACGATCTCCTGCACCTCGCCGCCCGAGTAGCGGCGCCGCGGCGCCGCCTGCCCCGTCAGCTCGTCGATCAGGCCCGCCGGCGTCGCCGTGCGCTGGTCGTGGCGGATCGCCAGGCCGTGCACCAGCGCGCCCTCGATACGGCTGCCCGCCTCCGCCAACCGGGCGCGGTGCGGCGGGGTCGCTTCGAGGAAGCGGCCCGCGCGCACCGCCTCTTCGGTCGGCCAGCGGCCCGGGGTCTCGCCCACCAGCATCTCGTACACGACCACCGCCAGGCCGTACACGTCGGTGCGCTCGTCGAGATCGCCGAGCCCCGCCGCCTGCTCGGGGCTCATGTACCCCGGCGTGCCGAGCGGGAACCCCGTGCGGGTGAGGTTGGCGCCGCCCGCCGTGCTGATCGCCCTGGCGATGCCGAAGTCCGCGACGATTGGGTGGCCCTGCGAGAACAGGATGTTCTCGGGCTTGATGTCGCGATGCAGGACGCCCATGCGGTGCGCGTAGGAGAGCGCGTCGGCCACGGGCGCGGCGATCGCCAGCGCCTGCGGCACGCCCAGGCGGCGCCCGCCCTCGAGCCGCTGGCGCAGCGAGGCGCCGTCGATATAGGGCATGACGTAGTACAGAAACCCACCCGCTTCGCCCGAGTCGTGCAGCGCGAGAATGTGCGGGTGGGTGAGGCGCGCGGCGGTGTCGATTTCCCTCAGGAAGCGCTCCACGCCGAGGAACGCGGCGAGCGCGGGGAGCAGCACCTTGAGCGCGACCTCGCGGTGATGCTTGCGGTCGTGGGCGAGGTACACGGTGGCCATACCGCCGCGGCCGAGCACGCGGCGGAGCTCGTATCGCTCGCCGAGCGCCGCAGCGAGGTCGGCAGGGATATCGGTCGCCACGGAGCGAGAATATACGAGCGCCCGGCCGCGGGTGCTCTGTCGCCCGATCGCTCGGGCTTGCCGTCCCCACAGCGGGCAGGCATCCTATTCGCCATGGCTCGCGCTCCGCTGCCCCTGGCCGCCGCGCTCGCCGCGGCCCTCGCGGCCGCCCCCCGCTCCCTCCCTGCGCAGCAGCCCGTGGACACGGGCTACGCCCGGAGCGAGGTCCTGATCCCGATGCGTGACGGCGTGAAGCTCAGGGCCGTCATCCTCGCGCCGCGCAACGCGACGGCGCCACAGCCGATTCTGCTGCAGCGCACACCGTACAACGCGAACGGCGCGGTGGGCCTGGCGCGCCGCGCCGCGGAGCTGGGTCTGGCCGGCTACATCATCGTGTTCCAGGACATCCGCGGCCGGTTCGCCTCCGAAGGTACGTTCGAGATGAACCGGCTGCCCCGCCCGCCCCGCGCGCCCCGCTCCGGCGTCCAGGGCACCGACGAGAGCACCGACGCCTACGACACGATCGACTGGCTGGTCAAGAACGTTCCCAACACCAACGGCCGCGTCGGGACGATCGGCGTGTCGTATCCCGGCTGGCTCACGGCGGTCACGGGGATGGGCGCGCACCCGGCGCTCAAAGCGATCAGCCCGCAGGCGCCGATGGGCGACACCTGGATGGGCGACGACTTCTTCCACCAGGGGGCATTCCGCTTGAGCTACGGCGTGGAGTACACCTGGAGCATGGAAGCCACGACCGACCAGAGTGAGAACCCCTCGCCGTCGCGCTACGATGTGTTCGAGTGGTATCGCTCGTTCCCCACGCTGGGCGCCCTGGCGGAGGCGATCCGCGCGGAGCGGTGGCCCTCGTGGCGCCGCTTCGCGGAGCACCCGGCCTACGACTCCGTGTGGCAGTCCCGCGCGCTGCCGCGCTACATGACCCACGCGACCGTCCCGACGCTGGTCGTGGGCGGCTGGTGGGACCAGGAGGACGAGTACGGCCCGCTCGCCCACTATCGAGCGCTCGAGCGCACCGACACCGCGGGGCTGGTCCACCTGGTGATGGGCCCGTGGTATCACGGCCAGTGGTCGGGCGATTCCGGGCTCGCGCTCGGCAACGCTCAGTTCGGCCGGCCCACCGGCGTCGAGTACCGGGAGCTGCAGTCCCGGTGGTTCGCGCACTGGCTCAAGGGAGAGGGCGACGGGCGGTTCCCGGAGGCGTGGCTGTTCGACGCCGGGACGAACACCTGGCGCACGTTCGACAGCTGGCCCCCGGCGAACGCGGAGCACCGGCGTCTCTACGTCCGGGCGGGCGGCGGGCTCTCCTTCGAGCCGCCGGCGGACGACCAGGGGTTCGACCAGTTCCTATCCGACCCCGCGCACCCCGTGCCCTATCGCCCGCGGCCGATCGAGCTCACCTACTCGCGCACCTCCCGCTGGCGGCGGTGGGAGACGGAAGACCAGCGTTTCGTGGACGGCCGGCCCGACGTGCTCACGTGGCAGACGGCACCGCTCGCGGAAGACCTGACCGTGGCGGGCAACGTGGTCGCCCACCTCTTCGCTTCGACCAGCGGCTCGGACGCCGATTGGGTGGTGAAGGTGATCGACGTTTATCCCGACACCATCCCGGCGCGGCCCGAGATGGCGGGGTACGAGCTGATGGTGACGGGAGACATCCTCCGCGGGCGGTACCGGAACAGCTTCGAGCGGGCGGAGCCGATCCCGCCCGGTCTGGTGGAGTCGTTCACGGTGGACCTGCACCAGCAGGCGTACACCTTCAGGCAGGGCCACCGCATCATGGTGCAGGCGCAGAGCAGCTGGTTCCCGCTGTACGACCGGAACCCACAGACGTTTGTGCCGAACATCTTCCGCGCCCGTCCGGCGGATTACCGGGCGCGGGTGCACCGGGTGTATCGCACGGCGCGAAATCCGTCGATCGTCGAGATCGACGTGCTGGGCGCGCGCTAGTGTCGTTCCCCGTTGTGCGCGGCTAAAGCCGCGGCTCGGTGAGCCCGGGCTCACGCCCGGGGGCAGCCCGTCTCCTTCGTTCCGCCTCTCCGGCGCGCTAGCGCCCGTACGTCGCCTCTAGCCTGTCCGCGCCCCCCAGCTTGTAGGTTTCCCTGGCCAGGTCGTACGCGAGCGCCCGGGCCATGCGGCGCGCGTCGCTCATGTCGATGACGTGCCGCGCGACGAGGCCCCCGAGAAAGTTCGCGTCCATGCGCCGCGCCAGGTCGTGCCGCGCCGGGATGGAGCAGAACGCACGGGTGTCGTCGTTGAACCCGGCGGTCTTGTGGATCCCCGCCGTCTCGGTGGTGCGCTCGCGGAAGCGCGTCATGCCCTGCATCGAGTCGTGGAACCACCACGGCGGCCCGAGCCGCACGGCCGGGTAGTGCCCCGCCAGGGGCGCCAGCTCCCGGCTGTACGTGGATTCGTCCAACGTGAACAGCACGAGCGTCAGTCTCGCATCGTTGCCGTATGCGTTGAGCAACGGACGCAGGTTGCGCGTGAACTCGAGAGCGACGGGGATGTCCCCGCCCCGGTCGGGGCCGAACCGCTCGAAGACGGGCTGGTTGTGGTTCCGCAACGCCCCCGCGTGGATCTGCATCACCAGCCCGTCCTCGAGGGACATCCGCGCCATCTCCATCAACAGGTGGGCCTCGAAGCGCCGCTCGTCCGCGGGGCTCACCTCCCCCTGGCGCGCCTGTTGAAACAGGCGCTCCGTGGCCTCGGGCGGGAGCCACTCCGTGAACGGCTGGACCACGGCGTGATCGGTGGCGGTGGCCCCCATGCGCTTGAAGAACGCCCGGCGATCCTCCAGGGCCTGAACGAACTCGGCGTAGTCCACGAGCGGTGCGCCGTGCTCGCGGCCCAGCGCCTCGAGCTCCGCCGGCCAGCCGGGCGCGGCGATCTTGAGCACCGCATCGGGCCGGAAGCAGGGGATGACCCTCCCTTTCCAGCCCGACTCGCGGATCGCGCGGTGGTGGTCGAGCGGGTCGCTCGCCTTGTCGGTGGTGGCGAGCACCTCGATGTTGAACCGCTCGAACAGCGGGCGAGGCCGGAACTCCGGTGAGCGGAGCCGCTCGGCGATCTCGTCGTAGATCGGCGCGGCCGTCTCCCCGGTGAGTCGCCGTTCGACGCCGAACACCTCGTGCAGCTCGTGATCGAGCCAGGCGCCGGTGGGCGTGCCGTGGAACAGGAAGGAGTGCTCGCCGAACAGCTGCCAGACCTTCCGCGGATCGGCCTCGACGGGCTTGCCGTCCCGCCGCGGCACGCCGAGCGCCTCGAGCGGGATGCCGTGCGCGTACAGCAGGCGGAGGATGTAATGGTCGGGTGTGACGATCAGCGCCGTCGGGTCCGGGAAGCACTCGTTTGTAGCGAGGATCCGCGGATCGACGTGCCCGTGCGGCGAGACGATGGGGAGGTGTCGGGTCTCGTCGTACAGCGCGCGCGCCGCGCGGCGGACGCTCGCGTCCGGATCGAAAAACCGGTCCTCGTGAAGGAGGGCGCCCGACTCCGTGACGATCGTGCTCACACGACCGGCGCCCAGCCCGGAGCGTACTCCCGCTGCCACAACTTCATGGCCTCCGCGTCGCCGCTGATCCGTCCGGACGCGGGGTCGGTGCGCAGCGCGCGCCCGGTCCATTGCGCGATGTTGCCGAGGTGGCACAGCAGCACGCTCTTCGCCCCTTCCTCGATCGGCTGATGGAGCGCTACGCCGGTGCGAACCGCCTCGACGAAGTTCGCGATGTGCAGCGCCGTGAGCTGGTCGTCGCCGCTGGTGGCGAGCGGGTCGCCGCTCGCCTGGGCCACCGACTGCTTGACGACCTTGTTCTGGAGATCGTACACCGTGTAGCCGTCCTGGTCCAGCACCATGCTTCCGCCCGTGCCCTGAACGCTCGTGGCGCGCGAGCGGCCCTGCGTCGCGAAGCCGTTGCAGGAGAGGCCCTGCCACACGATGGCTTTCTGGCCCTCGAACTCGAACCCGGCCTCCTGGGTGTCGGTGAACTCCCAGTCGTCCGCGAAGTGATAGCGGCCGCCCACGGAAGTGACGCGCGTGGGGTAGTCCACGCCCAGGGCCCAGCGGGCGACGTCGATCTCATGCGTGCCGTTATTGCATATCTCGCCCGTGCCCCAACGCCGGAACCAGTGCCAGTTGTAATGGATCACGTTGTCGTGGTAGGGCGTGCGCGGCGCCGGCCCCTGCCACAGCTCGTAGTCGAGCCCGGCCGGGACCGGCGCCTCCTTGCCGCGCCCGATCGACGCCCGGGTGTTCGCGTACCAGGCGCGCGCGAGGTAGGGGCGTCCGATCACGCCGTCCTTGATGGCCTGGATCGCCTCCATGGCGCGCGGACTCGAGCGCCGCTGCGTCCCCATCTGGACCAGGCGCCGGTACCGGCGCTGCGCGTCGACCAACAGCTCCCCCTCGCGCGCATTGTGCCCACACGGCTTCTCGAGATAGACGTGCTTCCCCGCCTGCAGCGCGAGGAGCGCCGCCGGGGTGTGCCAGTGGTCGGGCGCGGCGATGACGAGCGCGTCCACGGCCTTGTCCTCGAGCGCGCGGCGGAAGTCGCCCAGGCCTTGGGGAGGCCGGCTCGGAACGGCAGCGAGAGCCGCGACGGCCTTCGCGAGCACCTGCGAGTCCACGTCGCACACGTAGGCCACGGCGGCGTTCGTCGCTTGGGCGAAGGTCCGTGCCAGGACGGTCCCGCGACCGTTCAGGCCCATCACCGCGACCACGACCTGCTCGTTCGCCGAGGGAAGCCAGGACGCCAGCCGTGGCGAAGCCACGAGCCCGAGTCCCGCAGCGGAGGCGGTCCTCAAGAATTTACGGCGCTTCATGGCTCCCGCACCTTGATGTCGCGGAAGTAGACCTCGTCCCCGTGATCCTGCAGCACGATGTGGCCCTTGCGGCGGCCGGCGAACCCCGCGATCGAGCGGTACTTGCTCGCGGCGAACGCGGAATCCATGCGCGCCGTGCCGAGATCGAACTCGACGATCTTCTGGCCGTTCAGCCAGTGCTCGCCGTGACTGCCGCGGAAGATCACCTTCGACTCGTTCCACTCACCGACGGCACGGAGGTGTTTCCGCTCGTTCGGCGCGAACAGCTCGTATAGCGCCCCGGCGCGGTGCGTCGCCAGCTGAGCGTCGGGGTGCCGGTCATCGTCCAGGATCTGGTACTCGAAGCCCAGAGCCGAGTGATTCGGCGAGATCGCGCCCCGGGCCACCGCTGCGGGCGTCATCTGGCCGCCTTGGGCCAGGGACAGCTCCTCGGAGACGTTGTACTTGACGCCGCTGTTCGCGCCCGGCGTGACCTTCCATTCCCAGGTCAGCTCGAAGTCCCGGAACGTGTCCACCGTCATGAGATCGCCGCCGTTCAGCGGCCGCCCGTCAGGAACCCTGGGCACGTTGCCGCTCGCGATCTTCTTGATCGCGCCATCCACGACCACCCAGTGCGCCGTCGGGACGCTGTCGTAGCCCAGGCCGCGCCAGCCGGCGAGCGTGCGGCCGTCGAACAGGAGCCGCCAGCCGGCGAGGCGCTCGGCGTCGGTCAGCTGGTTGGGCCCGGCGACGGCCGGCGTCGTTTGCACCAGGACGGCGAGCAGGATGCTGCCGATCATAGCGTGACCCCTTCCTTCCAGATGGCGATCTCACGATAGCCGTGCTTTTCGTTGTTGGCGAGCGCGCGTCCCGAGGCCACGTCGAGGATCAAGGCGAACAGGTCGTCCTCGAGCCGGTCCATCGTCGCGGCGCCCCCGAGCAGGGCCCCCGCGTCGAGATCGATCCAGTGCGGCTTCTTCTCGGCGATGGCCGTATTGGACGAGATCTTGAGCGTCGGCACCGGGAAGCCGAGCGGCGTGCCGCGCCCGGTGGTGAACAGCAACAGCGTCGCGCCGCTCGCGACCATGGCCGTGGACGACACGCCGTCGTTGCCCGGGGCTTCGAGGAGCGACAGGCCGCCCGGCGCCGCCGGCTCGCCGTAGCGCAGCACGTGCGTCACCGTGGCCTGCCCGCCCTTCTGGATCGCGCCGAGCGACTTTTCCTCGAGCGTCGTCAGGCCGCCCTCCACGTTGCCCGGCGACGGGTTCTCGTGGATCGGCTGTCCATGCCGCAGGAAGTATTCCTTGAAGTCGTTGACCAGGGCCACGATGTCCCGAAAGACGGCCTCGTCGGCCGCCCGGTTCATCAGCAGCTGCTCGGCACCGAACATCTCCGGCACCTCGGTGAGGATCACACCGCCACCGAGCGCCGTGAGCCGGTCGGCGATGCGCCCGACGAGCGGGTTGGCCGTGATGCCGCTGAATCCGTCCGAGCCGCCGCATTTGTGGCCGAGGATGAGGTCCGCGGCGGGGCACTCCTCCCGCGCATCGCGCTCCATCGCCGCCACCAGCTCCGCCAGGGCCTCGAGCCCCGCCTCGACCTCGTCCGAGACGTCCTGCGAGTTGAAGAACCGCAGCCGCGCGCGGTCCACGTCCCCGGCGAGGCGGAGCAGGCCGTCCATCTGGTTGCTCTCGCAGCCGAGGCCGAGCACGAGCACGCCGCCCGCGTTGGGATGCCGCAGCAGGCCAGCCAGGGCCCGCTGCGTGTTGCGCAGGTCGTCGCCGAGCTGGCCGCAGCCATAGGGGTGCGAGTAGCTGTAGACCCCGTCGACCCGTCCCGCGAACCGCTCCGCCCCCGCACGCGCGATCCGCTCGGCCGCGTGGTTCACGCACCCAACGGTGTTCAGGATCCACACCTCGTTCCGCGTGCCGACGCGCCCGTTGGGGCGGCGGTAGCCCATGAACGACGCCCCCTCGGGAGTCCTCACCCCCTGACCCCCTCTCCGCGTTGCGGAGAGGGGGGACGGCGGTGGAGGCTCATATCGGTAGTCGATGGTTCCCACGAGGCGCGTCTTCAGGTTGTGGGAGTGTACCCAGGCGCCGGGCGGGATGGGCGCAGTCGCTGCGCCGATCGGGAAACCGTACTTGACGACCGGCTCGCCCGGCTCGAGCGCCCGCAGCGCTATCTTGTGGCCCGCGGGTACGTCCTCAACGAGCACGACCCGGTCGTCTGCGACGACGATCTCGCGTCCTGCGGGCAGCGCCCGAATCGCCACCAGGACGTCGTCCGCCGGGTGGATCCGGACCGCCGGCGGTGCGGCGATGGCGCGCGTCATCTCATCGCGCGAAGTCCCGGTAGTAGCCCTCGATCCGGTCGGGAGTGACGGGGCCGGACAGGATCAGGACGCGGTAGCGGAATGTCGTGGATTCCCCGGGCGCGAGCCGGAAGTTCAGCTCCTCCTTCCCATTGCTGAACACCTTCGGGCCCAGCGGGTTGGCCGCGAACAGGCCGTAGCCGCGCGCGTGCCAGTACGTCGGAAAGCCGACGTTTTTCGGGTGATCGATGATGGCGATCGTGACCGGCTCGCCCTCAACGACGCCGGACAGCATCGTCCAGCGGCCCCGCGTGCCCCAGACGGCGTCTCCCTCGCGCCCTTCGGAGCTCCGGTAGCGTCCGCTGACGCCGTCGTTGTTGAGCATGGGGACGGTCGTCGCGTGCCCGCTCGCGTCGGTGAACTTCTCCGGCGTCGTGGACGGCTGCTCGAGCGCGCGCGCCACGCGCAGGCCGATGAGCCCTTCCTTATTATCGGTGAACGTCACCGGCGCGCCGAGCGCGGTGAGCGTCGTGATCCGTTCGACCGCGCGCACGCTGTCCGCGGCGCGGAAGACGAACCGGGTATCTTCGCGCAGCAGCGGGCTCCCCTGGTAGTCGACCCATTCCGCCGTGACCTCGAGCACACCCTCGCCAGACCCGCTCTGGGCGTGGCGTACCGCCCGGTGCAGGATCGTGCCCATCTTGGGCGCGCGCTCCGCGGGGATCGCGCCCGAGTTGTTCCAGAAGTCGAGCCCGTTCACGTCCCCGTGGTTGAACCACAGGCCGACCTGGTGCGGGTGGTCCACCCGCTCGCCCGGCCGGGGCTCGAGGGGCCAGCCGCGCGTGACCACCTTCCCCGACGCCGCGCGCAGCGGGTAGAGCGTCGGCTTCTTGAGCGTGGTCGGATAGATGTACGAGGTGAACGGCTTTCCGTCGACCGTGATGTCGACCCGGCGCAGGCCCTCGCGCGGCACCACCTCCACCCTCGCCCCCTGGGGAGTCGGGGCTCGGGGCTCGGGACTAGGGTATTCCGAACCCCGAGCCCCGAACCCCGAGCCCCCAGCAACCAGTCCCAACAGCAGCCAAAGCTTGGACATTGTCTCCGGCCTCAGCTCATGACGACGTCCTGCCTGCCGTCGTCGAAGGTGACCTTCTTGCCGGTGTGCATCGCGGCGATGGTCATGCACAGCGCGACGGAATGGCTGTACCCGGCCCCGATGTCGGCATTCGGCTGCTTGCGGGCATGCACGCACTCCATCCAGTTCCGCACGTTCGCCGTCGTGGACGCATCGCCGCCCGTGTTCGCCGCGGTCTCCGCCGGCGCCACGTCCGAGAGCTTCATCGCGGGCAGCTGATTGGGCTTCATCGCCATCTCCGCGGCCGCCTTGTCGGTGAGCCCACCGGCCGGCGTGATCTCGTTGGTGTCGAGGTTCAACATCCCGGCATTCGAGTAGTACAGTTCCTTCGTGCCGCCGGCGGAGTTGGTCATGCGGGACGAGTACACGACCTGGAAGCCCTTGGAGGTGTCGTCGAGCGGCCCGTAGTCGAACACGACCGTGAGGGTGTCCCAGCTCTTGCGGCCATCCTTCCACAGGTAGACGCCGCCGTTGGCGACGACGCTGCGCGGGCGCGGCAGGCCCGTGAACCAGTGCACCGTATCGATCTGGTGGACCATCCACTGGTCCGGGATGCCCGACGAGTACGGCCAGAAGAGGCGATACTCGAGGTACTTGCGGGGATCCCATGGCTCGTAGGGCAGGTGTGCGAGAAACCGCTTCCAGTCGGTGTCCTGCTCCCGGAGCGCGGCGACGAGCTGTGGGCGGCGCCACCGTCCCGGCTGGTTGACGTTCCATGTCATCTCGGCCATGACGATGTCGCCGAACTTCCCCGACCGCAGGTACTCGTTGGCCATCCGGTAGTTGGCGGCGCTGCGCCGTTGGGTGCCGATCTGGACGATGCGATCCGACTGCTTCACCGCGTCGCGGATCGCGATGGCGTCGGCCATCGTGTGCGCGAGCGGCTTCTCGATGTAGGCGTCCTGCCCGGCGCGCATCGCCTCGACGCCGTGGTAGGCGTGCAGGAAGTCGGGCGTCGAGATCATCACCGCGTCGGTCGCCCGCGCCTCGTACATCTCCTCGTTGTTGCGGAACGGCCGCGGCCTGGCGCCGGTCACCTTCTCGATCTCGGCGACGCCTTCGTCGCGCCGCCGGCTCCAGATGTCCGAGACGGCGACGATCTCGAAGCCGAGCTCCTTGCCGACCTTGCCGAACGCGGGAAGGAGGGCCTGCCGGAAGCGGTCGGAGAAGCCCACCACCCCGACCCGCACGCGGTCGTTCGCGCCGAGTATCCTGGCGTAGCTCGCCGCCGGCAGCCCGCTGAGGGCCATGCCGGCGACGCCGCCGGCGGCGGTCTTCAGGAACTCGCGACGAGGTATCTCCGGCTTCCTGGGCCTCTGCTGCTTGGACATCGCTCCCTCCCGGTGAAATGACGGAAGTCGATCAGCCGACCGGCGCGCGCCGGCGCGACCGGCCGGCGGATGCGAGCCCGGCGAGCACGCCGCGCATGTACGCGAACGACTGTTTCATGCCCGGGAGCGGGTCGTCGGCATCGATCTCGTACTCGAGGTTGACGAAGCCCCCGTAGCGCATCGCCTGCAGCTGCTGGAAGATCGCGGCTATGGGGATAGCCCCCTCACCGACGATGCACTGGCTTCCCTTCGCCGTCAAATCGCGCAGGTCCTTCGCGTGCATGTCGAGGAGGCGCGGCCCCGCGTCGGCGACCGCCTTCACGACGTCGGCGCCGGTGCGCACCGTGTGCCCGACGTCGATGCACAGGCCCATCCGGGAATCCATGTTGCGGACGTGCTTCAGCGCGTCGTACGGCGACGGGAACCGCTTGTCCTCGGGGCCGTGGTTGTGGATTGCGACCATGATGTCGTACTGCTTGGCGAACCGCTCGAGGCGCGGCAGGATCGCCGGGGCCGCCGTGGCGGTGATGAGCGGCATCCCGGCGGCCTTCGCGTACGCGAAGTATCGCTCCACGTCCGCGTCGGAGTCCTGCTCGAAGGTGATCACGCCGCCACCCACGATCTGGAGCCCGGCGGCCTCGATCTGTTGCCGCGCCGCGCGCAGCTCCTCCGGCGACAGCTCGTAGGGCAGGTGCACGGACTTGAGGTTGACGTAGCGCGTGCCGAGCGCCTGCACCATGTCGAGCGCCGTGGCGAGAGGGAAGTTGCGGAGCGAGTAGCTCGCGACGCCGAGCCTCACCGCCCCCTCGCCCCCTGCCGAGTCCTCACCTCCTGACCCCCTCTCCGCCATGCGGCGAGGGGGAACGACGGGTGACTCTCGTTCCCCCTCGCCCGAAGGGAGAGGGGGCCAGGGGGTGAGGACCGAGACCGCCGCCACGCTCAGAAAGCGACGTCGCGACAGCCGGGGATCGGACATCAGTACCCGGGGTTCTGCGTGAAGCAGCAGGTGGTGCGGTCGATCTGCGTCTGCGGAATCGGCCGCAGCACGTGGAACGGCTGGATGTTGTTCTTCGCCTGGGCGTTGTACGCCTTCACGCGCTCGAGCAGCTTGTGGGTGCGCACCAGGTCGAACCAGCGCATCATCTCGCCCGCGAACTCGCGCGCCCGCTCGTTGAGGATCTCATCGAGCGTGAGCCCGTTCAACGGGAGCTCCATCTCGGCCTCGTGCCCGGGGATCGCGGCGCGGCGGCGCACCGCGTTGATATAGGGCAGCGCTTCATCCGGCCTCCCGTCCCGCAGCAGCGCCTCGGCCGCGATCATGTACGTCTCGGCCAGGCGAAAGAGCAGAAAGTCGCGCGAGCCGCGCTCATCGTTCACGCTGAGGCGGAAGGGGTCGTGGAACTTGTTGAGCGACGGAAAGACGTTGTCGGCGTACGTCTTGGGCGTGTACACCCGGTACGGCCGTGTCTTCGCCCGCACC
>DASPXO010000123.1:0-61525 GCA_035637235.1 Gemmatimonadales bacterium
AATGGGGAATGCGGAATGCGGAGTCGAGGTGCGAGGTCGTGCGGCACGACGCTCACCTCTAGATTCCGCATTCCGCACTCCGCACTCCGCATTTGTTCAAGGCCACAGCTTGTACAGCGTCCTCGGGAACGCGATCGCCTCGCGGATGTGCGGGATGCCGCAGATCCATGCGACCGTCCGCTCGACGCCCAGCCCGAAGCCCGAGTGCACGAACGTGCCGTACTTGCGGAGGTCCAGGTACCAGCCGTACGGCTCTTCGGGGAGCTTCTCCTCGCGGATGCGCGCGAGCAGCCGGTCGTGGTCGTCCTCGCGCTGGCTTCCCCCGATGATCTCCCCGTAGCCCTCGGGCGCCAGCATGTCGTTGTTCAGCACGGTGCGCGGGTCGGCGGGGTTTTCCTTCATATAGAAGGCTTTCACCCGCTTCGGGTAGTTGTAAACCAGCACGGGGCGGTCGTACTGCTTGGCGAGCAGCGTTTCCTCCTCCCCCCCGATGTCCCGCCCCCACTCCATCTCACTGCCCAGGCTCCTGAGCTTTTCCACGGCGTCGGTGTAGGAAGTCCGCGGGAACGGAGGGCGGATGCACTCGAGCGGCTGCAGGTCCCGCCCGAGCTCGGCCAGCTCCGGCTTCCGCCGCTCGAGGGCGCGCGCTACGATGTAGCACACGAACTCCTCCTGGAGCTTCATGTTGTCGTCGGAGTCGTTCCAGGCGACTTCGGGCTCCACCATCCAGAACTCGCTCAAGTGGCGGCGCGTCTTCGACTTCTCGGCGCGGAACGTCGGCCCGAAGCAGTACACTTTGCCGAGCGCGGCGGCCGCCGCTTCGACGTAGAGCTGGCCCGTCTGCGCCAGGTACGCGGTGCCGAGGTCGAAGTACTCGGTGGCGAAGAGGTTCCCCGCCGCTTCGCCGATCGAGCCGGTGAGGATCGGCGTGTCGACGAGGATGAAGCCGCGCTCGTAGAAGAAGTCGCGGATCGCCTGGATCACCTCGTGGCGCACGCGGGCGATGGCCACCTGGTGCCGGCTCCGCAGCCACAGGTGGCGGTGCTCGAACAGGAAGGCGGTGCCGTGCTCCTTGGGCGTGATTGGGAAATCGTGGCTCGGTCCGATGATCTTCAGGTCCGAGGCCGTGAGCTCGACGCCGCCCGGCGCGCGCCGGTCGGAGCGCACGACGCCGCTGACTTCGAGCGACGTCTCCTGCGTGAGCCCGCCGAACGCCTCCCAGGCCGCGTCCGACACGTCGCTCTTGGAGAGAACCGCTTGCAGGTAACCCGTGCCGTCGCGGATGACGATGAACGCGATCTTCCCGCTCGAGCGGGTGGTCATCACCCAGCCGCGGACGGCGACCGCCTGGCCGACGAGCTGCGGCAGCGCTTCGATGCGATGAACGTCTGGCATAGGCGCGGCATACTAGTGACGGTGGTTTGGGCTGTCAACGCGACGGGGTGCGCGTCCGGCTTCGTGCCGGCGCCGAAGCCCGGCCCCCCGCGCCAGGACGTGAGCTGGCCCGCCTACCTCGGCACCCCGCGCCACGACGCCAGCGCGGCCGAGTCGCTCAACGCCGACCCGCGGCCGCTGTGGCACACCGACCTGGGCCGGGCCGTGCGCGGCAGCCCCGCCATCGGTGAGACGGTGATCGCCGTCGGCGTGGCCGACCGGATGGTGGCGCTGGTCGACCGCGCCACCGGCCAGGCGCTGTGGCGTACCCGGGTCGCGGGCACGGTGCACGGCGGGCCGCTGCTCGAGTCCGACCGCCTGTACGTCGCGACCGAAGCGACCCCCGACGCCCGGGTGTACGCGCTGCGGCTCCGGGACGGGCAGCCGGTCTGGAGCACGAAGACGGAGAGCGTGTCCGCCCCGCTCGCGCTCGACGGCGACGTGCTGTACGCCGGGACGGAGACAGGCCTCGTGCTGCGACTCGCTACGGAGGGCGGCAAGGTCGCGTGGCGCCGCCACCTCTCCGGCGCGATCCGCGCGGGGCCGGTGCCGACGCCCGACGGGATCGCCGTCGCGACCACCGCCGACACCCTCTACCTGCTCGACCGTGCCACGGGCCAGGTACGCGCGCGCCTTCCCACGCCCGGGGCGGTGCTCGCCGTCCCGGCGGCCGACGGGTCGAGGCTCTACTGCGGCACGACCGGCGGGCGGGTGCTGGCGGTCGACCTCCCCGCCCTGGCGGTGGCGTGGGATGTCGCGGCGGGCGACGCCGTGTTCGGCGCGCCGGCCGTGGCCGGCGACACCGTGTACGCGCTGGCGCGCAACGGGACCCTGCTCCTGATCCCCGAGGACCGCCCGTCCGAAGCGCGCTCGCTCAGCCTCGACATCGTCGCTACGGCGGGACCCACCCCGCTCGCGTCCGGAGTCCTCGTCGCGAGCGTGGCCGGCGACGTGCTGCTCGTGGACCGGGCGTCCGGCGCGGTGCTGTGGCGGATCCAGCTCGACGGGCCGATCGAGCAGCCGCCGCTCGTGCGCGACCGCCAGCTGGTCGTCGTGGCGGGCCGCGGCGATATTCATTCTTACCGATGAGGCGGACGGTTCCCCTACTCTGCATCGTTGCGCTGTTGGCCTCGGTGCGCCTGTCGGCGCAGGAGCGCGACAGCGTTGCACGTCCCACGTCCCACGTCGCACGTCGGTTGCGTGCAACATGGGACGTGGAACGTGGGACGGGAGAGGTGGGACGTGCGACGGACGACGTGGGACATGCAACGTGGAACGTGGGACGCGCTACGGTGCACTGGGGCAAATGGCTCACCGCCGGCGCCGCCGCGGCCCTCACGGTCATGGGCGCGCACGAGCACGAGAGCTCGAACCGCGAGTTTCGCCGGCTGCTGGACCTCTGCCGCGCCGACAACGCGGACTGCGACCTCGGCCCGGACGGCGCGTACTTGAACCCGGCCGCCGAGCAGCTCTACCAGGGCTCCATTTACTTCGACCGCCGCGCGCGCACGCGGCTGCTCGCGGGCCAGGCGAGTCTCCTCCTCGCGGCCGGGCTGTTCATCGCCGACCTGCGCCGGCGCACGGGCGGGCCGGGGAATAAGCCGCTCGCGCCGCTCCAGGTCGCGGGAGACGTGCGGGCTGGCGGCGTGCAGCTCGGGGTGCGGTGGACCTTCTGATTGCGGATTGTGGATTGCGGATTTCGAAGAGTTGCTCGTGCGCCCCGACACGTATCCCAACAATCCGCAATCCGCAATTATTGCTCATCCCACCCTAAACAGCTCGAGCCCCCGCTCGTACCGCTGCAGGATGCGCTCCCGGTAGGCGGCGTGCTCCGGCTTCAGGAGCGCCGGGTCCCGCGCGATAATCTCGCCCGCCGCGCGGTGGGCGGCGTCGAGCAGGGGCAGGTCGGTCTCGAAGTTCGCGTAGCGCAGCGGCACGCCGCCCGACTGGCGCGCGCCCGCCAGCTCGCCCATGCCGCGCTCCTTGAGGTCGAGCTCCGCGATCGCGAACCCGTCGGTCGTCTCGGTGAACGCCTGCAGCCGGGAAGCGGCCGCGGGGACGTTGGAGAGCAGGATGCAGTGGCTCGCGGCGGCCCCGCGACCCACGCGGCCGCGCAGCTGGTGCAGCTGGGCGAGCCCGAACCGCTCGGCGTGCTCGATCAGCATCACGGTCGCGTTCGCGACGTCGATCCCCACCTCGATGACGCTGGTCGCGACCAGGATGTGCACTGCGTTGTCCCGGAACGCGCGCATCGTCGCGTCGCGCTCCTCGGGCGGCATGCGCCCGTGCACCAGCCCCACGCGGAGCCCCGGGAACGCCTCTTGGAGGTCTGCGTGCATCGTGGTCGCGGCCTTCAAGTCGGCGCGCTCCGACTCCTCGATGATGGGATAGATCACGTAGGCCTGGCGCCCGGCCGCGCACTCCGAGCGGATGAACTCGTAGATCTTCGGGCGCGCGGCGTCGGCGCGGAGCGCCGTCTTCACGGCGCCCCGGCCCGGGGGCCGCTCTCGGATCTGGGTCACGTCGAGGTCGCCGAACCTGGTGAGCGCGAGGGAGCGCGGGATCGGAGTCGCGGTGAGGAGCAGGACGTCGGGCGCGTCCCCCTTCTCCACCAGCGCCGCGCGCTGCTCCACGCCGAAGCGGTGCTGCTCGTCGATCACGGCGAGGCCGAGCTTGTGTAACCGGACCGACTCCTCGATCAGCGCGTGCGTTCCCACGATGAGCCGCGCCGCGCCGCTCGCGACCCGCTCCCGCGCCGCCGCCTTGTCCGCCGCCGAGAGGCGCCCGATCAGGAGCTCGGGCGAGAGCCGCAGCGGCTCGAGCAGCCGGGTCAGCGTCGCGACGTGCTGCTCCGCGAGCAGCTCGGTCGGCGCCATCATCGCCGCCTGGTAGTCGTTCTCCACGGCCAGGAGCATCGCAAACAGCGCCACCACGGTCTTCCCGGTCCCCACGTCCCCCATCAGCAAGCGGTGCATGCGCAGCGGCGCGGCCATGTCCTCCGCGATCTCGCGGATCGCCCGGCGCTGGTCGGCGGTGAGCTCGAACGGGAGGCGCTGCTTGAGGCGCGTGGTGAGCTCCTTCCGGAGCTCGAACCGGATCCCGACGCGGGCCCGCTTCGCGAGCTGCCGCGCGCGCGCCTGCACGAGCTGCTGGTCGAACAGCTCGTCGAAGGCGAGCCGGCGGCGCCCCGCCTCCGCCTCCGCGACGTGGGCGGGCCGGTGCACCGCTGCGAGCGCGGTGCGCAGATCGGGGAGGCCCGCGGCGGCGCGCAGCGTCCTGGGATGGGGATCCCGCGCAAGAGGGAGCAGCGCGTCGAGATGCTGCTGGATGAGGGCGCGGATCTGGCGGTGCGTCAGCCCCTCGGTCGCGGGATACACCGGGAGCACCAGGCCGCGGTCGGGACTCGCCTCCGCCTCGTCCGCGAGCACCACGAACTCCCGCGGCACGAGCTGCCGCCCGTGGTAGTAGCGCACCGGCCCCGTCACCAGCAAGAGCTGCCCCCGCTTGATCTGGCGCTCGAGGAACGGCTGGCCCGGCCAGGCGCACTCGAGCAGGCCGCCCTCGTCCTTCAGCACCGCGCGGAACACGCGCAGGCCCCGGCGGGTGGGGAGCACGCCGGTCGTGACGACCCGCCCGACGCACGTCACGTCCTCCCCGACGCGCGCGCGCGCCAGAGGCGTGACGCTGGTCGCGTCGAGATAGCGATGCGGCGCGTGATAGAGCAGATCGCTGACGGTCTTGACGCCGAGACGCGCCAGGGCCTCGGCGCGCTTGGGGCCCACGCCCTTCAAGTACTTCACCGACGTCGTCGGCGACAGCGTCACGACCCTTCCTCCTTCCCCCTGCCCCGGCCGTTCACTCGCCGACCAGCCGCCTGGCGTAGCGCGCGGGATCGAACACCTCGAGGTCGTCGAGCTGTTCGCCGGTGCCGAGGAACCGGATCGGCACCGAGACCGCGCGCTCGAGCGCCACGACCGCGCCGCCCTTCGCCGTCCCGTCGAGCTTCGTGACGACGAGCCCGGTGAGGGGGATCGCCGCGGCGAACGTCTCCGCCTGGTGCACCGCGTTCTGTCCCACGGCGCCGTCCAGCACGAGCAACGACTCGTGCGGCGCGCCGGGCTGCCGCTTCGCGACCACCCGCACGACCTTCTTCAGCTCCTCGAGCAGCCGCTCTTCGGTATGCAGCCGGCCGGCGGTGTCCACGAGCACGGTGTCGATGCCGCGCGCCCGGGCCGCGGCGATGGCGTCGAACGCCACGGCCGCCGGGTCCCCGCTGCCGCCGACGCACGGGACGCCGAGCCGGTCCGCCCAGATCGCGAGCTGCTCGGTCGCGCCGGCGCGAAACGTGTCCGCCGCGGCGAGCACGACGCTCCGGCCCGCGCGCGCGAGCCGGCGGGCGAGCTTCGCGACCGTGGTCGTCTTCCCGACCCCGTTCACGCCGAAGACCAGGATCACGCTGGGGGGCTCTGGCGCGGCGGCGAGGACGCCCGGGTCGGCGCCCGGCGGCGCCGCCGCCGAGAGGATGCGCGCGACGGCTCCCTCCAAGGCCTGGCGGAAGTCGCCGTCCGGCACGCGGGCCACCTGCCCGAGCACCTCCTCCGTCGCCGCGACGCCGAAGTCGGCCTCGAGGAGGATGCGCTCCGCGTCGGCCAGGTCCGCACCGGATGGACCGCGCAGCGCCCGGACCAGTCGTTGCCACAGGCCCCCCCCCATCAGGGCAGCCCCTGCCGCCGGCGCCACGCCCATTCCGCCGCGAACGCGGCGATCGCCACGACGAACAGCCACCAGCGATCGCGCATGGCCGTGCTGGCGAACTGTCCGGCGGCCGCTCCGTCCTGTCCGCGCAGCAGGGACGCGCCCGGAGGCGGCCGCCACTCGTCGGACCAGGTGTCCACCGCGACGAGCCCGCGCTCGGCGCCGCCTCCCCCCTGGAGCGCGTAGGAATAGACGCCGGGCGGCAGCAGCAGCTCCGCGTGCCCCGTGGCGTCGAACCGCAAGGTGTCCGAGCGTGCGGTCGAGCCCGCCGTGAGCGCCACGACCAGGTCGCGCGGCGACCCGGCGCCAGTCCAGCGCCACGGGAGCGGCAGGCCGTTGGCGACGACCCGGCTTTCGGGCACCGCCCGCGCTGCCGTCCCGCTTCCCGCTCCCCCGTCGAGCAGCCAGTCCGCGAGCGTCGCGACGAGCGCGCGGTACGCCTCCGCGCTCGACCCCCCGCGGAACGTCCAGCGGTACAGCCCGGTCGCGGCGATCGTCGCGCGGCGCGCGCCCTCGCCCTCGGAGAGAACAAGCATGGGGCGCGGCGGGCCGCGGCGCGCCAGACGCGCGGTCAGGACGACCACGGCCGAGCTGTCGGGGGTGAGGTCGGCGAGCGACGCGGCCGGCGGCAGCGAATCCCAGGCGATCCCGGCGAGCGCGCCGGCCAGCGACGACGGCCCGGGCGGCTGCACGTACCAGTCGCCATCCTGGCCCCGCGCCGTCGGCCACGACAGGACCGAGCCGTGCGACGTGAAGCGCCCGAACCGCGCCGGATCGCCGGCGCGGACCACGAGCTGGGCGCCCGCGACGGCCCGCGACACCTCCGAGCTCGGCACGGGCGCGAGGGTCGCCGCATCGAGCCAGCGGCTCGCCCCCGCCTCGGCTGCGGCGAAGGCCCGGACCGGCACGCGCGCGACGGCGCTGAGGGTGCGGGCCAGGAACCGCGTGTCCCAATCGGGCGGCGCGGCGAGCAGCACGATGGAGGGCTGGGGGCTCACCTCGATCACGAACAGCCGGGCGTCGTCGCGCGGCTCCGCGTCGCGCACACCGCCGAGCCGCACTTCCACGGCCGACCACCCCGCCGGGACGCGGGAAACGGGAAATGTCAGCTCAGTGGACACCGTCCCGCTGTCGGGGAGGACGACGCTGCGCGAGGCGATCCCCCGTCCTCCGAGCGCGACCGCGAGTGTCGCCGCCCGGTTCCCGGGTCCCGGGGCGCGTGGCCCGGCGGCTCCGTAGCTCACCGTCAACCGTATGGTGTCGCCCGCGCCGACCCGCCGCGGCCCGTCCACGGAACCGACGAACGCGTCGGCGAAGGCCGGGGCGGGCAGGACGACGACGCGCGCGCGCCGTAGCAGGTCGGGCGGGACGTCGCCCGGGTCGGCGATCGCCCCGTCGGTCACGAGGATGATCGGCCCGGCGCGGCCCGCCGCGGCCGCGAGCGCGGGCGCGACCCGGCTCACGCCGTCCGTGGGCGGGAGCGAGTCGTAGGCGCGCACCGCCCTCCCGAAGCGCCAGATGATGCCGCCGCCCTTCGCGAGGGCGCGCGCCGTGTCGAGCGCTTCGCGCCAGCGACCGCCGTGGGCGCCCATGCTGAGCGACGCGTCGAGCAGCACGAGCGGCGGCGCGCCGTCCGGCGCGAGGCGCGACGTCACCGGGTTCCACAGGAGCAGGACGAGCGCGCCGACCCCGGTGGTCCGGAGCAGCGCCAGGCCGGGGCTCAGGCGGCGATGCACCGCAGCGCCTCCGCAAGCGTGAACCGGCCTTCGTACAGCGCGCGTCCCACGATCGCGCCCGCGAGCCCGGCGTCCCGGATCCGGCGCAGATCGTCGAGCGACGCGACGCCGCCCGAGGCGATGACGTCGAGGCCGAGCGCGGCGATCGCGCAGGCGCCGTCCACATCTGGCCCCGCGAGCATCCCGTCCCGGGCGACGTCGGTGTAAATCGCGGTGCGCGCACCCTGCGCGCGCACGCGCCGCGCGAGCTCGAGCGTCGTCAGGTCGAACACCTCCGTCCAGCCGCGCACCGCCACCCGGCCCTGCTTCGCGTCGATCCCGACCGCGAGCCGCTCGGCGCCGTGGCGCGCCAGCAGCCGCTCGACGATCCCCGGGTCCGTCGCCGCCTTCGTGCCGATCACCACCCGCGTCGCGCCCCAGCCCAGCATCTCGTCAATCGCCTCCTCCGTGCGCAACCCCCCGCCCACCTGCACCTTCACCTGCGCCGCCGAGAGGAACCGCTGCGCGAGCGCGCGGTTGTCGCCCGCGCCGAGGGCGCGGTCGAGATCCACGAAGTGCACCCAGCGCGCCCCCGCGCGCGTGAACCGGCGTGCGACCGTCAGGGGATCGCGGGCATACGCGGTCGCCCGGTGCGCTTCGCCCTGGCGCAAGCGCACCACGCGCCCGCCCTGCACATCAACGGCGGGGTAGAGCTCCACGGATGTAAGAGGAAACTAATCGTCGCGCGCGGCGGCGGTCGGGAGGGGCGGCTGCGCCTTGGGCTCGAGCTGGGCGAGCAGCTCATCGCGCACGGCCGCGTACGCGGCCGTGAGCTCCGGCGGCACCGGCGTCCCAGACCCCATGTCCGTGCGCTGGGGGTTCGTGGGGCGGCCGTCCATCAGGAATTCGTAGTGGAGGTGCGGCCCCGTGGAGAGGCCGGTCGAGCCAACGAAGCCGATCGTCTCACGCTGCTCGACGCGGGTGCCCACGTGCAACCCGCTGGCAAATCCGGAGAGATGCCCGTAGCGCGTGGAGATGCCGTTCGGGTGCCGCAGCTCGATGACGTTGCCGTAGCCGCCCGGTTCGCGGCCCACCCGCGTCACCATGCCGTCGGCGGTGGCGCGCACCGCGGTGCCGTACGCGGCGGCGTAGTCGACGCCCGCGTGCACGCGCCACGAGTGCAGGATCGGATGGAGCCGGCTGCCGAAGCGGCTCGAGATGCGGCGGAACTGGAGCGGGGCGCGCAGGAACGCGCGGCGCAGCGAGCGACCGCGCTCGTCGTAGAAGCCGGTCACGTCGGTCGTGCCGACCTCGAACCAGTAGGCGTAGCTCGGCGCTCCGGCGACGTCCACGCGCGCGGCGAGGATCCGGCCGAAGCGGCGCTCACCCTCGGGCGACTCGAGCCGCTCGAGCAGGACGATGAACCGGTCGCCCGGGCGGATGTCGCGGCTGAAGTCCACTTCCCAGTCGTACACGTCGGCGATCGCCCAGGCGAGCTGGCGCCGCTGGGCAGGCGGGAGGAACGTGTCCTCCACGGCCCGGTCGAGCGCGTCGTACAGCGACGACTCCATCACCGCGCTGACCCGGAGGCGCTCGATCTCCCAGGGAATCGTCTCGACGGATTCGACCCAGCCCGAGTCGCCGCGGGCCACGCGCAGCCGCCGCTCGGGCGAGAGCCGGACCGTCACCCGATCCGCAATGCTGCCGGTCTTGAGGCGCCGGAACTGGAACACCAGGCCCGGCCGCAACCGCCGCACCGGCAGGTGGGTCGCGGCGGCGAGGAACGCGCCGTAATCGCGCCCCGTGATCCCGGCGTGTCGCAGCACCTCGGCGAGCGTTTCCCGCCGACCGAGCGTGTCGGCGAACTCGACGTACGCAGCCGTGATGACGATGGGCGGGGCGGTGAGCGGGCGGCGCCAGGGCCACGCCGCGTGCGTGGCCCACAGCAGTCCCCCGGCCACGAGCGCGCCCGCGGCGACGTAGTGGCTCGCGCGCCCGGGGCGGCCCATCAGTCCATCTGTCTCCGGATGAACGTCGGGATTTCCAGCTCGTTGACGTCCAGGGGCGGCAGGGGGGACGGGGGGGGCGGGGGGGTCGGCGGCCCCGCGGGCCGCTTGGCGAGGCCCGCCGGCACGGGCGCCGGCCGTGCCACGCGCTCGCGGAACGGCAGCACGCCCGCCGCCCGGGCGGGAGCCTCGGTGGCCGGCCGGTCGAACCCGGTCGCGATCACGGTGACGCGGATCTCGCCGTGCATGGCGGGATCGTTCACGGTGCCGAAGATGATCTCGGCCTCTTCGCCCGCGGCGTCCTTCACCACGTCGGAGACCTGCGTGACTTCGCCCAGCGTGAGGTCCTCGCCGCCCGTGATGTTGATGAGCACGCCGGTGGCGCCGGTGATCGAGATGTTGTCGAGCAGCGGCGAGGAGATCGCCTGCTGCACCGCCTCCATCGCGCGGTTCTCGCCGCGGCCCATCCCCGTGCCCATGATCGCCGCGCCGCCGTTCTGCATCACGGTGCGCACGTCGGCGAAGTCCACGTTCACGATACCGGTGACCGTGATGAGTCCCGAGATGCCCTGGGTGGCGTGCAGCAGGACTTCGTCGGCCTTCTTGAGCGCCTCCTGGAAGGGGATGCCCTTCCCGACCACCGCGAGCAGCCGCTCGTTCGGCACGACCACCATAGTGTCGACGTGCTTGCGCATCTCGGCGATGCCCATCTCGGCCTGGCGCATCCGCTTCCGTCCCTCGAACAGGAACGGCTTGGTGCAGATGCCGATGGTGAGCGCGCCGAGGTCGCGGGCCATCTGCGCGATGATGGGCGACGCGCCGGTGCCCGTACCGCCGCCCATGCCGCAGGTGACGAAGACCATGTCCGCCCCCTGCATCGCGTGCAGCACCTCGTCCCGGTTCTCCTCGATCGCCTGACGGCCGATCTCCGGCCGGGCCCCGGCCCCGAGCCCGCGGGTCAGCTTCTTCCCGATCTGCACCTTCACGTCGGCCTTGTTGTTGAGCAAGGCCTGCGCGTCGGTGTTGACGGAAACGAACTCGACCCCTTGCAGACCCTCGTCGACCATGCGGTTCAGCGCGTTGCCGCCGCCGCCGCCCACGCCGACGACCTTCATCCGGGCGTTCTGCGATATGGTCTCTTCGAGCTCGAAGATCATGGCCCCCTCGGGTGACCGATCAGAAAAAGTCCTGCAACCACCGCTTCAGCCCTGCGAACAGCTTCTCGACGCCGGCACTCCGCACGTGCGAGCCCCCGGGCGCCGTGCCCTGCGCCAGCCGGCGCGCCGCGTACAGGACCAGCCCGACCGGCACGGCGTAGCGTGGCGCCTGCACGCTGTCCACCAACCCTGAAATCCACTGCTCGGGCGTGCCGGCGCGCACCGGCGTCGCAAAGGCCTCGCGCGCCAACTCGACCATCCCCGGCAGGTGCGCCGTCCCGCCCGTCAGCACCACGCCCGCCGGGAGCCGCCCGCCGGCGTATCCCGCCCGCTCGAACTCGCGGGCCACCAGCTGAAAGATCTCGTCCACGCGCTGGTGGATGATGTGCGACAACACTTCGCGCGACGCTTGCCGCGCCCCCTGGCCCGGCGTGGACGGCAGCGTGATCATCTCCGACGCGTCCACGAGCGGCGTGTAGGCCACGCCGTAGCGCTCCTTCAGCCGTTCGGCGTCGGACTGCGTCACGCCCAGGCCCTGCACCAGGTCGCTCGTCACGTGCGTCCCGGCGTACTTGAGCGACGCCAGGTGGCGGATCTTCCCCTCATGGAAGATCGCGACGCCCGTGGAGCCGCCCCCCACCTCGACCAGCCCGACGCCCAGCTCCCGTTCGTCGTCCGTCAGCACGGCGTACGACGCCGCCAGCGGCTCGAGCACCACGTCGCTCGCCCGGTAGCCCGCGCGCTGCACCGCCTTGCGCAGGTTCTGCGCCGCCGTGGACTGCACGGTCACGAGGTACATCTCCACCTCGAGCCGCGTACCCGTCATGCCGACCGGATCCAGGATCCCGCGCTGCTGGTCGACCACGTACTCCTGCGGGATGTCGTGCAGCAGCTCCTGGTCGCGGCCGAGCGAGATGGCGCGCGCCACCTCGTTCACGCGGGCGACGTCCTGGGGCGTGATCTCGTCGCCCGACACCGCCACGACGCCGGTCGACGCCCGGGCCGTGACGTGCTCGCCCGCGATGCCGCAGGTCACGCCGCCGACCCTGGCCCCCGCCATCCGCTCGGCGTCCCGGAGCGCGGCCGCGACGGAGCGGGTGGTTTCGTCGATGTCCCGCACCATGCCGCGCCGCACGCCCGTGTTCCGCGCGAGCCCCACACCCCGCACCTTGGCCAACGGCGTGCGCGGCAGGTCGCCGACCACTTCGGCGATCACCGCGCACGTCTTCGTGCTGCCGAGGTCGAGCCCGACGACGAGCTGACGATCCCGGCTCACGCCCCTCCTCCGGCGAGCCCCGCGCTCGCCTTGCGCCGCACCACCACCTGTCCCGCGAACCGGGCGTCGAGCTCCACGTACGGACGCCGCTTCGCGGCGAGATCCCGCGCGACCAGAGCCACGGCCCGAATGACCTCCGGCCCGGCATCGCGCCGGAGCAGCACACGACGGGGCCCCAGTTCCAGGAGCACGTCCCCGCGCGCCAGACCGCGCGCGCTGGTGATGGTTTGAAACAGCGCCGGATCCACCGCCTGGACCAGCGCCAACACCGCCGCGACCCGGCGGTCGGCACTCGCCGCGATCGGCAGATCGAGCCCCGTGCGCGCGGGGTCGAACGGCAGCGCCCGCCCCTCCGCGTCCACCGCCACGAGCGCGCCCCCTCCCCCGCCCCCGCCCCCGCGGCTGCCCGGCGGGGCGAGCGCCGCGGGCTCCACTTCGCGCACCTCGATCTGCAGCGCCGCCGGCAACCGGCGCACCACGCGCGCCTCCGCCACGCCGGTCAGCCCGCGCACCCGGTCGGCGAGCAGCCGCGTGTCCGTGAACACGCTCACCCGTGGCGGCAGCCGCAGCGCCGCAATGACCGCATCGGGGGCGAGGCGCTTCACCCCCAGCAGCTCGAGCTGCCGCACGCGGAACCACGCGAGGCGCCGGAGCAACGTGGGGCCGCCGAGCCACAGCGCCAGCGCGGCCGCTCCTCCGGCCAGGGCGACGGCGGTGCGGCGCGAGAGCCTCCGCCGGCGGGGACTCACGACCGCTCCCCGCTGCCCGCTCCCCGCAGGCGTCCCAGTAGCTCGGGCCCCACCCGCGTCACGTCGCCCGCGCCGAGCGTGAACACCACATCGCCCGGCCGCACCGTTTCGGCTACGCGCTCCGTGAGCGCCGCGCGGTCCCGCACCGCCACCGTCGTCGCCCCCGCCCGCGCCGCACCGCGCGCCACCAGATCCGCCGTCACGCCCGGCACCGGCTGCTCGCGCGCCGCGTAGATCGGCGCCACCACCACCACGTCCGCCGCCGCGAGCGCCCGCCCCAGCGCTTCGCCGTGCAGCGCCGTGCGGGAGAACAGGTGCGGCTGGAACACCGCGACGACGCGCCGCCGCGGAAACGCCTGGCGCGCCGCCGCCAGCGTCGCCTGCACCTCCGTGGGGTGATGCGCGTAGTCGTCCACCACCGTCACGCCGCGCGCTTCGCCCACCCGCTCGAACCGCCGCGCCACCCCGGTAAAGGCTTCGAGCGCCGCAGCGCAGCGCTCGAGATCGGCTCCCAACTCCAGCGCCACGGCGAGCGCCGCCGCCGCGTTTCGCAGGTTGTGGAGCCCGGGCACCACGAGCCGCAGCGTCACCGCACGACCGCCCGGCAGCTCGAGCCGCGCCGTCGAGCCCAGCTCCCCGAGCTCCGGCCCCACGATCCGCACGTCGGCGTCCGGGGCGAGCCCCACGCGCCATGTCGGCGCCGCAGCCGCTCGCACCACCCGCGTCGCGCCCGCATCGTCGGCGCCCGCGATCACGCGCCGCGCGCGCCCGGCGAACTCGGCGAACGCCTGCTCCAGCGCGTCGACGCTGCCGCCGTAGCACTCGAGGTGGTCCGCCTCGACGTTGTTCACCACCGCCAGCGTCGGCCGCAGCGACAAGAACGCACGGTCGAACTCGTCCGCCTCGACCACGTACAGGTCGCGGCCGCCGATCCGCGCGTTCCCGCCCCACCTAGCGACACGGCCGCCGGCGAGTCCCGTGGGGTCTCGCCCGGCGGCCGCCAGCGCCTCCGTGACCATCACCGTCGTGGTCGTCTTGCCGTGCGTCCCTGCCACGGCCACTACCAGTCCGCCAGCGACGGCCTGACCGAGGGCGTCGGCCCGCCGTACCACCGGGACACCTAGGGCGCGTGCTCGCTCCAGCTCCGGGTGATCCCCGGCTACCGCAGCGGTCACCACGAGCGCGCGGGCCCCCGTAGCATGCCCGGGGTCGTGGCCCCGCCATATCTCCACCCCCAAGGCTGCCAAATCGGCCGCTCCCGAGGGGTCGTGATCACACCCAGTTATCGCGACACCTTGCTGCCTGGCCAGCTGCGCCAAGCCACTCATCCCCGCTCCGGCAATGCCCATGAAGTGGATCGGGCGGGGATCCACGCTTGCAAACAAGGTCATTAGTGGAGGGCTAATATAGCAAATCTACGAAACTTGCGAAAGAGACCACGGGCCGGTTGTCAGGCCAGTGTCAAAATCCTCGACATGATCTCCCGGGCGGCGTTCGGATTACCCCGGGCCCGGGCGGTGGCGGCGAGGGACTGGAGCCGGCTCGGGTCGCCGAGCAGCTGAGTGACGTGTGCCGCGAGCGAGTAGGCGGTGAGCTCCTGCTCCGGCAGGTGGATCGCGGCTCCCGCCGCGGCGAGCGCGCGCGCATTATGCGTCTGGTGATCGGCGGCGGCGGTCGGGAGCGGGACGAGGATGCTCGGCTTCCCCCCCGCGCACAGCTCCGCGACCGTCATCGCGCCGGCGCGCGCCACGACCAGATCCGCGGCGCGATACGCCGCGCCCATGGGATCGAAGAACCCACGCACCACGACGCGGCCGGGCTCGGCGTAGCGGGCGAGCGCCGCCTCGTGCGCGGCCCCCGTGCCCCAGAGGACGCTCGCGTCCCCGAACAGGCGACGCTCCAGCGCGCCAGCGACGGCGTAGTTGATCGCGCGCGCGCCCTGGCTGCCGCCGAACGCGAGCAACGTCCGCCGGGCGGGCGCGAGCCCGAACTGGACGCGCGCCGACGCGGGGTCGCCCGGCTCGGGCGGTTGAACCGGATTGCCGGGCGTGAACACCTCGGTGCGCGTGCCGACCCTCAAGCGCGCGCGCGCTTCGGGAAACCCGAGGTGCACCTGGCGCGCGCGACGCGCGAGCCAGCGTGTGGTGAGTCCCGGAAAGGCGTTCTGCTCCTGGAGGGCGGTGGGAATCCCCGCCCCCTGCGCGCGCCAGACGACCGGCCCGGCGACGTAGCCGCCCGTGCCGATCACGATCGCGGGCCGCTCCGCCCGCAGCAGCTTCCCGACCTCGTGCCAGACGCGGGGAGCGATCAAGAGCCAGCGCGCGTTGCGCCACCAGGCGTGGCGGTACAGCGGCTCGATCTGCAGGAGGTGATGGCGGAACGGATGGCGCGGCAGCACCTGCGCCTCGATGCCGCGCCGGGCGCCGACCAGCACCGGCTCCGCATCCCGGTCGAGGTCGCGCAGCGCCTGGGCGAGGGCGAGCGCGGGCATGAGATGGCCGCCGGTGCCGCCACCGGCGAGCAAGACTCTCATCGGTGTTGCCATTGCGGATTGCGGAATGCGGAATGCGGATTCGACGCGCGCCCTTCCAATCCGCAATCCGGAATCCGCAATCCGCAATCAGGTGGCCTCACGCCGCTGCACCGTTCGTCCGCCGCCTCGCCCGTCCCACGCTCATCAGCACCCCGGTCGCGACGAGCGCGACGGACAGGCTCGAGCGCCCGTACGAGATGAACGGCAGGGTGAGACCCGTCGCCGGCAGCAGCGCGAGGCTCACGCCGATGTGCAGCACGGCGCTGATCCCGATGAGCGCGGTGAGCCCGCCCGCGAGCAGCTGCCCGAAGCGGTCGCCCGAGGATCGCGCGATCCGGAATCCCAGCCACACGAACGTGCCGAACAGCACGAGGATCCCGAGCAGCCCGAGGAAGCCCCACTCCTCGCCGATCGTCGAGAAGATGAAATCGGAGTAGGCGTACGGGAGGTAGCCGAGCTTCTGCTGACCCTGCCCGAGGCCCACGCCGAACAACCGTCCCGCGCCGATGCCGAGCAGCGACTGGTGCACTTGCCAGGTGGCCTCCGACGGGGCGCTCCCCGGGTTCAGGAACGTGAGCACGCGCGCGAGCCGGTACTGCGCGCTCGCCACGGCGCCGAACAGGAGCGGCGCCGCCAGCACGCCCACCAGCAGGAAGTGGCCGATGCGGGCGCCGGCGGCGAACAGCACGACGCCTGCCAGCAGGGCCACGAGCAGGGCCATCGAGAGGTGCGGCTCGAGGAAGATCAGCCCGACCACCGGCATCAGGACCACCAGAAACGGCAGCACACCGCGCTGGAACGTGCGGATCTGCTCGCCCTTCTTCGCCGCGAGCATCGCGGTCCACACGACGACCGCGAACTTCGCGAGCTCGGACGGCTGCACGGTGACGACGCCGAGGTTCACCCAGCGCCGCGCGCCGTTGATCGTGGGCGTGATGGCGTGTGTGAACGGCAACAAGGGGATGAGGAGCAGCAGCGTCGCGACGCCGAGCAGCGGCCACGCCCAGCGTTGCCACTTCCGGTAGTCGGATCGCGCGAGCAGCACGGCGGCGATGCCGCCGACCGCGGCGCCGACCGCCTGGCGCACCGCGAACGCCGAGCCCACTGGCCCGCCGGCGATGGTGACGAGGCTCGACGCGCCGTACACCGCCGCCAGGCCGAACACGACGAGCACGGCGGCGACGAGCGCGAGCAGGCGGGTTTCCCAGCGGCGGTCGCTCACATCTCCCCCACCAGCTTCCTGAACACGGCTCCCCGCTCCTCGTAATTCTTGAACATGTCGTAGCTCGAGCACGCGGGAGAGAGCAGCACCGCGTCGCCGTGCCGGGAGGCGCGGCGCGCGCGCTCCATCACGTCCTCGAACGTCGTGCCGCGCTCCAGCGCCACCGTGCCGCCCAGGTCCCGCTCGACGAGCGGACCGGCCTCGCCGTAGGCGATCACGCGCCGGCACCGGTCCCTGAGCAGCGGCGCCAGCCGCGTGTACGGCTCGCCCTTGTGGCGCCCGCCCAGGAGCAGCACGAAGGGCCGGTCCATCGCCTCCACCGCGACCACGGTCGAGGCGATGTTCGTCGCCTTCGAGTCGTTGATCCACAGCACTCCGCTCACCTCGCGCACCGGCTCGAGGCGGTGCGGCAGCGCGGTAAAGGACCGTAGACCTTCGGCGATCAGGTCGGGCGACACGCCCGCCTCGCGCACCGCCAGGGCCGCGGCGAGCGCGTTGGCCACGTTGTGGTCGCCGAGCAGGCGCAGCTCGGCGCGACGCACCAGCGCGGCGCCGCCGAGCCGCAGCCACCCCTCGGTGCGGTCGTACCAGCCGTCCGCGGGTCGCGTCAGCGAGAACAGCACCCGGCGCCCCGCGGCCGTTCCGGGAAGCTCGAGCGTCGCCGCGTCGTCCGCGTTCAACACCCACACGTGCTGCGCGGCGGCGTTGCGAAACAGCAGTTGCTTGTCGGCGTAGTAGGCCTCGACCGACGGATAGCGGTCGAGGTGATCCGGAGCGAGGTTGGTGAGGATGCCGATCTCGGGGGTGAAGTGCGGGCTGTCGTGCAGCTGGAACGAAGAGACCTCCACGGCGAGCCACTCGTACCGGTCGCCCGACAGCGCGATACCCGCGAGCGGCCGGCCGATGTTGCCCGCCGCCACGGCCCGGAGCCCCGCCCCGTGCAGCAGGTGCGCGACGAGCGCCGTCGTGGTCGTCTTGCCGTTCGTCCCCGTGATGGCGATGTAGCGGATCCCCGACCCCGCCAGCGCGCGGAATCCCACGTCGATTTCGGAGACGACCGGCACGCCCGCCTCCCGCGCGGCCGCGAGCGGCGGCGCGTCGGGCGGGACGCCGGGCGAGACCACCACCGCGACCGCCGAGCGGATCTTGGCGAGATCGTGCCGGCCCACGTCTACCTCGACGCCGGAGAGAGCGCGCAGCTCGCCCACCGCCGGTCCGGCGTCCGGGTGGCTCGACGCGTCGCTCGCGTACACGCGGACTCCCTCCCGCGCGAGCAGCGTCGTGGCGGCCGTCCCGCTCTTGCCCAACCCCACGACGGCGACGGTGCCACGGCGCCAGGAGTCGGGAATCATCGCACCTTCAGCGTCGCGAGCGCGATCGCGGCGCACAGCACGCCGAGAATGTAGAACCGCATCACGACCTGCGGCTCGGCCCAGCCCAGCTTCTCGAAGTGGTGATGCAGCGGAGCCATGCGGAACACCCGGTGGGCGTCGGCGTACTCCTTCCCGCGGAGTTTCCGGTTCCAGCGGTACACGCCCGTCTGGATCAGCACCGAGAGCGCCTCGGCCACGAACACGCCGCCCGCGAGGAGCAGCAGGAACTCGGCCTTCAGCATGATCGCCACGGTCCCCAGCGCGCCGCCGATCGCGAGCGCGCCCGTGTCGCCCATGAACACCTGCGCGGGATGCGCGTTGAACCACAGAAACCCGAGCGCCGCGCCGGCGAGCGCCCCGCAGAAGATCGTGAGCTCCCCCGACCCGGGCATGAAGTAAACGCCCACGTACCTGGCCCAGTCCACGCGGCCGAACACGTACGCGAAGATCGCAAACGCCCCCGCGGCAATCGCCGTGAGGCCCGTCGCCAGCCCGTCCAGCCCGTCGCTCAAGTTGACGGCGTTCGACGCGCCGGCGACGACGATCGTGACGAACAGCACGTACGTCGGCGCCGGCAGAATCAGCAGCATGTACTTGAACACCGGCAGCTGAGTGGAGGCGGCGGGGAGCTGCGGTGCCAGCGGCCACAGGAGCAGCACGAGGCCGAGCGCCACGCCGAAGGAGATCTGGCCCGCGAGCTTCCACCGCGCCACCAGCCCCTGGGACTTGCCGCGCACGATCTTCAGGTAATCGTCCAGAAAGCCGATCGTTCCCATCCACAGTGTCGCGAACACCGCGACGATGACGAAGCGGCTGTCCAGGCGCGCCCACAGGAGCGTCGGCACCACCGTCGCCAGCAGGATGATGAGGCCGCCCATCGTGGGGGTGCCGCGCTTGCCTTGGTGACTCGCCGGCCCCTCGGCCCGGATCACCTGGCCGACCCCGCGGTCCCGCAGCACGCGGATGATCGGGGGGGCGAGCAGAAACGCGAGCGCGAGGGCGGTAACGACCCCGCCCGCTGCCCGGAACGTGATGTAGTTGAAGAGGTTGAACAGGATGTGCTGCTTGGCGAGCGGCGCGAGCAGGTGGTAGAGCACGTCCTACGGTCTCCCGGCTGTCAGTTGAGGTGCCGCAGCACCCGCTCCAGGGCGACGCCGCGCGACGCCTTGAGCAGCACGATCTCGTCCCCTTTCAGAGCCTGTTTGAGCTTGGGCCCCAGCGCCTCCGCGTCCGGCGCGGTCACCAGCCGCTCCCCCAGCGCCGTCCGGTGCGGCTCGAATGCCGGCACGAACTGGCCGACGGCGGCGACCAGCGCCGGCTCCGGTCGATATCCCAACAGCTCGCGGGCGACGGTCGAGTGTAATCTTGCACTCTCGGCGCCCAACTCCAACATCGAGCCGAGCACGACGGCGAGTGGGCGTCGCTGTCTGGCAGCCAGGGTGATCGCCAGTTCGAGCGCCGCCCGCACGGAGTCGGGATTGGCGTTGTAGCTGTCGTCGACGATGGTCAGCCCGCCGCGCTGCAGCACGCTGCCCCGCCCGGGAGGCAGCGTGACGCGAGCCAGGGCCGCGAGCGCCGCCGCCCGATCGATCCCCGCCGCGCCGGCCACCGCCAAGGCCAGCATCGCGTTTCCCACCTGATGCAGGCCCAGCACTGGGAGCGTCACGGACCCGCCGCTCCAGTAGATGACCGGGCGGCCCTGGTCGTCGAGCTCGACGCGGTCCGGGCGGACGTCGCCGGCCCCGACGTCGCCGCCGGCGACGATCACCGCGCGCGCCCGGCGCCGCGCTTCGGCTACGAGCGCCGGGCTTGTGCCCACGACGGCCAGCGGCACGCCGTCCAGCAGCGACACCTTCTCGTGCAGCAGCCGCTCGAGCGAGCCGAAGCCCTCCAGGTGGGCGGCGCCGACGTTGGTGACCACGGCGATCGTCGGCTCGATGATGTCCCGCAGCGTCGGGATCTCACCCGGGATGCTGGCGCCGGCCTCCACGACCAGCGCCTCCGTCGCCTCGGGAGCCGCGAGGATCGTGAGGGGGACGCCGACCAGGTTGTTGAGGTTGCCGCTGGTGGCATGCACGCGCCACCGCGTGGCGAGGACGGCCCGCACCATCTCCTTGGTGCTGGTCTTGCCGCTCGAGCCGGTGATCGCCACCACGCTCGCGTGGGGGGGCAAGAGCTCCCGCCGCGCGCGGGCGAGCTGCCCCAGGGCCGCCAGCGGGTCCGGGACGTCGAAGAACGGCAGCCCGTCCATGGGCGGCGTCCCGCGCCGCACCACCGCGGCGACGGCGCCCTTCGCCTTCGCATCCGCCAGAAAGTCGTGCGCGTCGAACCGCTCACCCGAGAGCGCGACGAACAGCTCGCCGCCGGAGAGCTCCCGCGTGTCGGTCGAGATCCCGGTGAAGCTGGTGGACACCGGTGCGGGTCTGCCGAGCGCCTGAGCCACCCATGCGCTCGGCCACGCCCGTCCGCCCGTCCGCCCATCCGCCCGTCCGCCCATTACGTTGCGCCGAGCTCCCGCACCACCACCCGTTCGTCGAACGGCAGCTTCTCCGTCCCCACCAGCTGATAGGTCTCGTGCCCCTTCCCGGCGAGGAGGATCGTGTCCCCGGGCGCGGCGAGCTGGAGCGCACAGGCGATCGCCTTGCGGCGGTCGGGCTCGCGGTGGTGCGGCTTCGCCCCCATCCCGGCTTCCACGCCGTCGAGGATCTTCTCGGGGTCCTCGGTACGCGGGTTGTCGGACGTCGCGACCGCGACGTCGGCGAGCCGGACGCAGACTTCGCCCATGGGGGCGCGCTTGCCGGGGTCACGGTCGCCGCCGGCGCCGAACACGACGATGAGCCGCCCGGCGGTCAGCGGCCGCAGGGTCTCGAGCGCCCGCTCGAGCGCGTCGGGCGTATGGGCGTAGTCCCGCAGCACCGTACAGGGCCGCTCCGCGATGCGCTCCATCCGGCCTGGGATCTGCGGCGCGCGCGTGAGCCGCGCCGCGACGGCTTCCAGATCGACGCCCATCCCCCAGGCGCAGGCCGCGACGCCGAGCGCGTTGGTGACGTTGAACCGGCCGAGCAGCGGCAGCCGCACGGGCGCGCTGCCCGTCGGCGTCACCAGGTCGAAGCGCGCACCGGCGGCATCCAGGGTGACGCTGCGCGCTGTGACGTCGGCGCCGCCCTCCCCAAAGGTCACCCGCCGGTGGTCCCGGCGCAGCCGCTGCCAGGCGGGATCGTCGGCGTTCACGACCTCGAGCCCGTCCGGCGCGATCTGCTGGAGCAGCTTCGCCTTCGAGCGGAAGTACTCCTCCATGGTCTTGTGGTAGTCGAGGTGGTCACGGGTGAGGTTCGTGAAGAGCGCAGCCCGGAACACGAGCCCGTCTACCCGGCCCTGGTCGAGGCTGTGGGACGACACCTCGAGCGCGGCGCCGCGCGCGCCCCGCGCCACCAGCGCCGCGAGCGTGGCCTGGAGATCGATCGGCCCCGGCGTGGTGAGGGTTCCCGCCTCGCTCGGCACGGGCTCTCCCGCCGGGTCGAACGCGCCGAGCGTGCCGATCGAGCCCACCGGCTCGAGGGCGGCGAGCACGTGCCGGGCGAGCGTGACCGAGGTGGTCTTGCCGTTCGTGCCCGTGACACCCACCAGGTCGAGCTTCGCGGCCGGGTCGTGGTACCACGCTTGCGCCGCGAGCGCGGCCGCCCGTCGGCCGTCCCGCACCACGACCTGCGGCAGGTCGACCGGCTGCTCGCGTTCGACCAGGGCCGCCACGGCGCCGCGCGCGCGCGCCTCGCCGACGAAGTCGTGGCCGTCGCGCACCGAGCCCCGCACGGCGCAGTAGAGCGCGCCGGGCTCGATCTTGCGGCTGTCCGCGCTGAGGCCGCTGAGCTCGGGCCAGGTATGCAGGTCCGGCATTCCGATGAGCACGCCCGCGCGCTCCAGCGCGGCGACGATCTCGGGGAAGCGGCTCGTCACTTGGGCCGCCGGCGGGTGAGCGTCCGCACGGCGGGCGCGCCCGGGCTCGCGAACAGCGTCACCGTGGCGCCGACCGCGGCGCTGTCCCCCGCCCCGGGCCACGTGTGCTCGGCCGTACCCCACCCCTTGAGCGCTACCCGGAAGCCGCGGCGATGCAGCGCCCGCACGGCGTCGCGCAGCCCGAGCCCGGTGACGTCGGGAACCGCGCGGCGGTGCGGCACGCCCGCCGAATCCGGGTGATACGGCCAGGGCACGACGTACGGGACCACGCCCCCCCCGCCTCCCCCGCCTTCGTCATCCACGAGCCGCGCCGCTGTGCCCTCGGGGGCCGGCGCCGGCGTCGACAGCCGGGCCCGGTCGAGCGCGACGTGACGCGCCGCGAGCGCCTGCTCGAGCATCGAGCGGGTCACGGGTGCCGCCGTCCGCGCCGCGAAGTAGCTCCCCTTGTGTGGGGCGTCGATCTTCACGACGAGCACCAGCTGCGGGGTGTCCGCGGGGAAGAGAGCGGCGAACGACGCGGTGTACTGCCCCGGGGCATACCGCCCGTTCACCACGCGGCGCACCGTCCCGGTCTTCGCCGCCACCGGAAAGTTGGTGAGCGCCGCCTCCGCTCCGGTGCCCCGCTCCACCACGCCGCGCAGCAGGTCCCGCAGCCGGACCGCAAGCTCGGGCGACACGGCCCGCCGCACCGGCTCGGGCCGGTGGCGGTACACGAGCGCTCCCACCGGGCTCCGTATCTCCTTGATCAGCGTGGGCTGGAGCAGGACGCCGTCGTTCGCCAGCGCCGCGTACGCGACCGCGACCTGGATCGGCGTCACCGACAGCTCGTAACCCATCGCCAGGCTCGCGGCGCTCGGCCGCGTCCACTCGGCCGGCGGCCGCAGCCTCCCCGGCGCCTCGGCCGGGAACTCGATCCCCGTGGGCGCTCCGAACCCGAAATCGCGCAGCCCCTCGTACTGCTCCGCGGGCGTGAGCCGGGAAGCGAATTTGACGATCGCGATGTTGCTCGACAGCCGCATCGCGTCCGCGAGCGTGAACGACGGCTGCGGGTCGTCGTCGGTCACGGTGCGCCCGGGGAGCCGGTACGTCCCGCCCTCCCCCGACACCCGCTCCGTGGGGCGGACGCGCCCGTGCGACAAGAGCGCCGCGGCCGCGAAGATCTTCGCGACCGAGCCCGGCTCGAAGGTGTCGGTGAACGCGCTCGGGCGGGCGGTCCCGTCGCGCTGGCGGGACGCGATGGCGAGCACCTCGCCCGTCACGGGATCGAGCATCACGACATCGCCCCCGTCGGCGTCCATGCGGCGCAGCGCGTCGTCCAGCGCGCGCTGGGCGATTTCCTGCAGCTCGGCGTCGAGGGTGAGCACCACGTCGTGCCCCGGCACGGGCCCGGCGATCACGCGCGCCGGCGACTCGTACTCGCGCCCGGCGTGGTCCTTCAGCACCACCGCGGCGCCGGAGCGGCCGGCGAGCAGACTGTCCAGCGTCTTCTCGAGACCGGACGCGCCGCGCCCGTCGTCGCCCACGCGACCGATCGTCGCGCGCGCCAGCTCGGGCGCGGGATAGAAGCGGTTCACCACCGGCTCGAGGTGCACGCCACGGACGCTCCGCAGCGGCCGGACCTCGAGCGCGCTGAACGGCCCGGCGAAGTACGCGTAGCGCTTGCGCAGCGCCTGCTGCCAGGCGGGCGACGAGACGTCGAGCCGGCGGGCGATGAGGGCGCCGTCCTTCGCCGGGTCGCGCAGCTCGTTGGGCGCGATCCCCACGTGGTACGTCTCCTGCGTGAGCGCGAGCGCCGTGCCGTACCGGTCGAGCAGCGCGCCGCGCCGCGCGGCCAGCACGACGCGCTCGGTGCGCTGCGCGCGCGCCTCCTCCGCCAGGTGCCGCCCCTCGAGCAGCTGGACCTGCCCCGCCCGCCCCACGAGCAGGGCCAGCGCGACCAACACTCCGATCTCGACGAACTGGAGCCGCACGGCCAGTTTCGCCATCGCTAGTGCCGTTCCAGCGCGTCGTGGCGCACTAGCGCGCCCCGAGCTCCGGCACGGGGAGGAGCACGATCTCGGTGTCCGCCGGCTGATGGAGCCCGAGCCGCCGTTCGGCCCGGGGGACGAGCACCGCGCGGCTGTCGGCGGCGCGGATGCGGCGCTCCAGCGCGGTGCGGTGGCCCTCGAGGTTCGCGCGCCGCGCGCGGATCTCCGCCAGCTGCCGGGCGTACCGGATCGCGGCCGTTTGCCGCGCGTACACCAGCCACGTGACCGCGAGGAAGGCGGCGAGCCAGACGGCGACCCAGTGGCGCCCCTTAAGCCTCATGGGCCTCCTCGAACGCCCGGAACCGCGCCGAGCGGGCCCGCGGGTTGGCGCGGATCTCGGCGGGACCGGGGCGCAGCGGGCGCTTCGTCAGCACGCGCCCGAGCGGGTGCCCGCGGCACGTGCACACGGGCTGCCGGGGCGGGCACACGCACGCGCGGCTCCAGTCACGGAACGCGTTCTTGACGATTCGATCCTCGCCCGAATGGTACGTGATCACGGCGATGCGGCCTCCCGGCGCGAGCGTGGCGCGGAGCGCCTGCAGCGCCGGCTCGAGCTGTGCGAGCTCCTGGTTCACCTCGATCCGCAGCGCCTGGAACAGGCGCGCGAAATCGGACGGGCCCGAGCGGGGCCCCAGCGCCGCGCGGATCGCGTTCACGAAGTCGTCGCTCGTCTGGAAAGCGGCGTTCGCCCGCCGGCGCACGATCACCTGCGCGAGCCGGCGCGCCTTGCGTTCGTCGGCCAGGTCGGCGAAGCACGCCGCGAGCCGCTCGGCCGGCCACGTGTTCAGCAGGTCCGCGGCGGTCGCGCCGCATCCCGCCGCCATGCGCATGTCGAGCGGCGCCCCCGGACGAAAGGTAAACCCGCGCGCGGCCGTATCGAGCTGGTGCGACGAGACGCCGAGGTCGAGCAGGATGCGGTCGGGCTGGAAGGTCCCGATGGCGTCGAGCACCGGCGCGGACCCGAACGGACCCACCGCATAGCGGATCCCGTCCTCCCGCAGCCGGGCGCGGGCGGTGGCGATCGCCTCGGGATCGCGGTCGACGGCGAGCACTCGGGCGCCGAGCTCGCGGAAGATCGCCGCGTGGCCGCCCCCGCCGACGGTCGCGTCCACGGCGCGGCAGCCTCCCTCCGCCCAGGCGCGCACGGCGTCGGTCAGAACCGGGACATGGTACGTGGAGACCACTGCACTCCCTGATACGACGAAAGCCCCGCCTGCCGTGGCAGGCGGGGCCGGCTGCGTCGTCCCGCGGGGCGGGTTCAGGCGGGGCTGACGGGGCTCGAACCCGCGACCTCCGGTGTGACAGACCGGCACTCTAACCAGCTGAGCTACAGCCCCCTGCGACGGAGGGTCCCAATATAGACCGGCGGGGAAGCCAATTCAATGCCTCGTGTGGAGTCAGAAGTTCGTGCACTTGAACTGCTTCTTCACCTGGGGCATGATCGCCTCGAACTTCGCCACGTTCTGCAGCATGTTGTTCACGGTCTCGGTGTGTACGCGGGCGCCGAAGATCAGCGCGTCCTTGGCGCGGGCGATGCGGTCGTTGATCGCCTTCGCTTCGCCACAGTTCTTCGACTTGATCATCGCGCTGTACGGCTCCGACAGCGACGCGACCGACGAGACGCCGTACCAGAAGCTCGCCTGCACCCGGATTTGCTGCCGCGGACCGACGGTGTCCGCCGGCGTGCGCGGCGCCACCAGCTGGAGCGTCTGCTCGAGCCAGGGGTAAGCGCGGTCGTACGCCTGCGCCTGCGCGATCTTCGAGCTGCCGGTCAGCAAGATCACGGCCGCGCCGACGCGCAGGTTCGAGTCCGGCGAGGCGAGGGCCTGGGTGACGTACGCCCGCGCGGTGTCCAGCTTGTCGGCGAACGCGTTCCGGTAGGCGCGGAGCGCGCCGGTGTCCGACCGCGCGGGCGCGTGCGCGGCGTCGTACACCGCGCCGTCCACGATCGCCTTCGCGACGAGCAGGGCGGTGTTGTAGCGCTTCGGATCGATCGCGAACGCCTGCCGGTAGGCCCACACCGACGAGTCGGGCTGGCCCTTCATCTCGAACCCGGCCCCCAGCGCCTCCCAGAACGGCCCCGATTTCGGGAAGCGGCGCGTGGCGGCGCGGGCGAAAAACACCAGCTGCTGGGTGTCGGCGATCTGCTGCGCCGCTCCGATCGCGGCCTTGACGAGCGCGGAATCCGCGAGCTTGGTGCTGTCGTTCTTGACCGTGACGACAAATCCGTCGAGCACGCAGCGCCACAACTCGCCCTCGATGCAGACCCGGCCCTTCTGGTCGATCATCCTCTGTTCGCCGGGGTTGCGCGCCAGTCCGTCGTCGATGATCGTGACCGCGCGCTGGTACTGCTTCTGCTGGCGCAGCAGCTCCACGATGCCCAGCCGCAGCTGGACGTTCTGGGGCTCGCCCTGCAGCTCGTGGACGAACGCGTCGATGGCCTTGAGCGTGTCGCCCTTCTGCTGGTACAGGCGGGCGATGTTCTCCCACGCCGTCGCGTTGAGGGAGTCGGCCTGCGCGGCCCGCTGGTAGGCGGCGAGCTGGCTGTCCAGGGGCATCCGCTGCGCCTCGTACACGGTCGCCATGCAGATCTGCGCCGCCGCGAGGGTCGGCTCCAGCGCGAGCGCCTTGCGCGCCGCGTCCAGCGCCTTGGCGAACTGGCTCTTCTGCCGCTGGTCGTTGCACTCGCGCGCCTGCTCCCCCGCTCGCACGATGCCATTGAGCTTCCGCGCGACCGCCTCGCCCAGGCTCTGGGGCGTCGCCGCGTCGCCGCCCGACACGGAGAACAGGGCCGCGTATCCCGAGCCGCCGATGTCGCGCACGCGGACGTGCGCCTGGAGCGCGCTGCCCCGGTCCAGCGTGCCCGTCGTGTAGGCGTTCACCGTGAGGAACTTCGCGAGCAGGTTCGCCTGCGATTCGTCGAGCAGCACGTCGCACCCGAAGTCCGACGCCTTGAGCGCGTCGCACAGCTTGGCCTTCGGGACCACGACGACCTTGTACTTCGCGAGCTGCGAGAGCCGCTCGCGCGCGGCGTCCATGACGGCGATGCTCGTGACCGAGTCCGCCGGCGCCTTCACTCCGAGTGGCAGCAGGAGCAGCCGCTCCGTCGGCTGCTGGATCGCCAGCTGCGCGCGCGCGGCCGTCGCGGCGAGCGCCAGTCCGGCCGCCAGTCCCAGGATTCTCACACGGTCCTCAGGTCGCAGTCTGATACCCCAGTGGGCGAAGAGGGATTCGAACCCCCGGCCTCCTGCGTGTAAGGCAGGCGCTCTGAACCAGCTGAGCTATTCGCCCGTGACACGGCGGGTCCCCGGCAGGGCCCTGGAAAAAGGGCTCGGCTCGTTGCGATCTCGAGGCAACGCCGCTACAGGGCAAGGCCTACCGGAAAGAATACGCAGTACCCCAGAACCAGCAGAATCGGCGCGGCCGTCGTGGACCCCTGGGCCAGGAGCCAGTACCCGGCCGCGAGCGAAGCGACCGCGGCGGCGAGGAACAGCCAGTTCCTGGGTCCAAAATGCAGCCGCGAGCGCGCCATGCTCTGGTCGGGCATAAGGCCGAGAGTCTACCCGCCAATGCAAAGCTCGTCAAGCAGTTGGGTCGTCCTCTGTTGGGTCGTCCTCCCCCGGCACCGTCCAGCCTTCGTCGAGCAGCGCCCGCCGCGCCCGGTCGCGCCGCCGCCGCACCCGCACCAGCCAGACCAGCAGCAGCCCAGTCGCCGCCCAGAAGAGTCCCGTGGCTGCGGCCCACGACAGCCAGCCGTACCGCAGCGCCAGGTCGCGCTGCCAGCGCGTCTCGAAATCGTCCTCGGTCATGTGATACGTGGCGCGCACCGCCGCGTCGAAGCTCGGCTCCCGCGCCAGGTTGTCGATGAGCGGTCCGAGGCTCTGCTCACCGCCCCACCGGCCGAGCAGCAGCACGGCAGTCGTCGCCAGGGCGTACGCGCTCGCCGCCTCGGCCCGGTCGGAGCGCAGCGTCTGGTCGAGGCGGCCCAGATCCATCCGCCCGCCGCGTGCCACCTGCCAGTTGAGCCGCAGCGCGTCCAGGCGGTCCCACTCCCCCGCCGCGACCGCCGCATACCCTTCCTCGAACCAGAGCGGGAGGGGGCGGCGCACGCGCCAGCGCAACGCGAGATGGGCCAGCTCGTGCCGCAGGACGGCGGACAGGCGGTCGGGCGGACCGGCCGACAGTAACACCACCGTCGCGGCCTCGGGCAACGCGGCGCCTTCGCTCCAATCGGGCAGCCGCCCGCGCGTCAGGGAGTCGAACTGCGCGCGCGTGGGAGCGAGCAGCAGGCGGATCGGCCGATCGGGAAGCGGGCCGACCCCGGGGAACGGCGCTGCCCGGTCGGCGGCCTCGGCGAGCACGACCGCGAGCGCCGCCTGGCGCGGCCACGCCACGGCAGTCACACGGCCGACCGTCACGGCGGCGGGCCCCGGTCCCTGCGCCAGGCAGAAGAAGAGGAAGGCTAGGTGCGCGGCGGCTCCTGGCCCTGGCGCACGAGCGCGAGCGTCTCCTGGCACTTCTTGCCCCAGGGATTGAACTGGTTGGCCCGGTAGCCCTGTTCCCAGGCCTGCTTCGCCGGCTCGTGCTGGCCCGCGAACCAGTAGGCGCGCCCCAGCTCGTAGTACGCCTCGATCAGGTTGGGGCCGAGCCGGAGCGTCTGCTGGAAGAACGTCTGGGCGTCCTCGTACATCTCGCGCTGGAGGTAGACGAGGCCGAGGTACAGGTGGGCGTACAGCGTGGCCTTCTTGTCGTTGTCGAGGCGGATCGCCTTGGAGAGGTGCTCGATCGCCTCGCCGAAGATTCGCTTCTTGAGGCAGATGTAGCCGACGTTAATGCGCGCGAGCGCGTTGGCGGGCTCCTTCGTGAGGACCTTCTGGAACGTCGCGAGCGCGTCGTCGTGGTCCTCGTGAAGCATCTGGGCCCAGCCGAGCAGCGACTGGGCCTGCGTCGCGCCGGGCGAGAGGTGCAGGGCCTGCTCGAGCGCCTGGATCGCTCCCGGGTAGTCCCCGAGGGAGATGAGGCCCCACCCCTTCTCGATGAACGTGGACGCGCCGAGGTGATCGGCGTGGATTGCGGGGCGGGCGCCGGTGAACTCGGGGGCGGAGGCGCCTGCGGTGGGCACCGCGAGCTGCTTGTACCGGTCGACGAGCTTGCGGATGTCCTCCTTGAGGGCAGTCAGCTCGCCGATGAGCGCGTCGACCTGCTTGAAGTAGGCGATGATCTCCCGCTTCGCCGCCTCACGCTCGGCCGCGACGGTCACCGAGTCGAGCTTGCGCGCGATCGCGTCGTACTCCGCCCGCAGCGCGCGGATCGGAGAGTCGACCGTCATTCCTTCACCTGCTCCTGCATCGCGCCCTCCAGGGCCAGCTTCTCCGTGGAGGAGAGCAGCCGCGTCGTGTTCAGTACGATGATCGTCCGCCCGTTCTTCACCACCAGCCCGGTGATGTACTGCGCCGCCAGCCCCTTCACGATGTTGGGGGGCGCCGCGACCTCGCTGGCGCCGACCCGCAGCACCTCCAGCACGGCGTCCACCACGATGCCGATCTTCGCGCCGTCCCACTCGAGGATGACGGTGCGTGTTTCCTCCCGCAGCGGCGCCGGGACGCCGAGCCGTTTGCGCAGGTCGATCAGCGGCACCGCCGCGCCCTGGTAGGCCAGGACGCCCTCCAGGAAGTCGGGCGCCTTGGGAAGCGGGGCGGGCGACTCGTAGCGGAGGATGCGCTCCACCTGGAAAATGGTGAACGCGAACTCCTGCCCGGCGACCTTGACGGTGACGAGCTGGACGTCCTCGGCCTGCGGCGTCATGTGATGCGCTCTCCCAGCGCCTCCAGATCCAGGATCGGCACGAGCCCGCCCCGGCGCCGCGCCACGGCTGCCGCCCACGGCAGGGACTCGTCCCGCGGCACCGGCAGCGCCGCCTCGCGCACCACGTCGTCGGCGTCGTCCACCTCGAGCGCCACCGCGCGCACCCCCTCCCCTGCGCCCAGCTCGACCAAGACGGCGGCGCGGCCGCGCTCGGGGGGAGCGGGGCGGTCACCCAGCAGCGCACCGAGGTGCACGAGCGGCACGAGCCGGCCGCGCAGCGGCGTGAGGCCGCGCACGGCGGCGAGGGAGCGCGGCACGTCGAGCACCTCCCCCAGGTCGCTCACCTCGAGCACGCGCGCGAGCGGGAGGCCGTATTCCCGGCCGTCCACGCGGACCAGCAGGTAGCCCCGGCTCATCGCGCGCGACGCACCCCCACGAACGCCGTCATGAGCGCCCGCCCCCTCCCCTGCCCCCCGCCCCGCGCGCGGTCAGCTCCTGGGCGATGCGGTCGGCGATCTCGCTGAGGGGCAGCACGGTCTCCACTCCCCCGAGCTGGGCGGCGGCCGTCGGCATGCCGGCGACTACCGCCGTGTCGCGGTTCTGCGCGATCCCGCCGCCGCCCGCCGCGCGGATGGCGCGCACGCCGTCCGCGCCGTCGCGTCCCATGCCGGTGAGGACGACGCCCAGTGCCCGGGGTCCGAACACCTCCGCCACCGACCGGAACAGCGGGTCCGCCGCGGGGCGCACGCCCCACACCGGGGGCTCCTGGCCGAGCGCGATGATCGGACCGTCGGGCGTGGACACCACCCGCATATGATAATCGCCCGGGGCCACGTATGCCGTGTCGGCGACGACCGGGGCATGGTGGGCGGCTTCGACGACGCGCAGCGCGCTCATCGAGTCGAGTCGCTCGGCGAGCGAGCGGGTGAACTTGGGCGGCATGTGCTGCACCACGAGCAGCGCGGCGCGCTGTCCCACCGGCAGCCGGGGCACCACCTCGGCGAGCGCCCGCGGGCCGCCGGTCGAGGCCGCCACGGCGACGGCGAATTGCGCGCGCGGGCGCAGCTCCACCTCCGGCAGGCGGCGCGCCGGGACCGGCGGCCGCGCCATCACCGCCACGCGCGACACGTCCGCCGCGAGCGCCCGGCGCACCGCAGCCACGAGCTGCGGCCCCATCTCCTCGAGCTCCGCCCGGTTCGCCGCGTCCGGCTTCGCAACGATCTCGACCGCGCCGAGCTCGAGCGCGCGGATCGCCGCGCCGGTGCCGGGCCCGGCGTGCGCGCTGACCACCACGATCGGGCGCGGCACCTCGGACATGATGTAGCCGATCGCGCCGAGCCCGTCGAGCTCCGGCATCTCGAGGTCCATGGTGACGACGTCGGGGTCGTGCCGGTGGACCTTGCGGACGGCGTCGAGTCCGTCGCGCGCGGCGGCCACGACGCAGAACTCCGCGCCCAGCACGTCGCTCAGCACGCGCCGCATCAGCGCGCTGTCGTCCACCACCAGGACGGTCGGCCGGGCGTCAGATGATGAAGGCATCGCCACCCACCGAGCGGACCTCGACGCGGCCGTCCGCGACGTGGAACCGCACCGAGCGACCCCGGTCTCCGCCCACGGCCTCGCAAGCCAGGGGGATCGACGCCGCGTGCAGCGCCTTCCGCGAGGCCACGATGTTGCGCTCGCCCATCTGCACCGTTCCGGGACTCATGAGCGACGCGAACATGCTCGCCCCGCCGGCGAGCTTCGCCACCAGCCGGCGGGGGTCCGCGCCGAGCGCCTTGAGGCGCTCGACGAGGAACGGCACGGCGGTCTCGGGGAACTTGGCGGGGTGGCTGGTGTCGCGCGCGAGGCGCTTGGAGGGAAGGAGGATGTGCGCCATCCCGCCGGCGCAGGCCTCGGCGTCGTGCAGCATGATGGCCACGCAGGACCCGAGGCCCAAGGTCGTGAGCACCCCGTCGCCCCGCAGCGCGGCCCACTCGGCGACCTTGACGAAGCTCTCCTGCGGCTCGCGCGCGGTCATCCGTCCGCGGGCCGGCGGTAGATGCGCTCGCGCGGCTCCTCCAGGACCAGGCGGCCGCGCGCGGGCCCGAACAGCGTCTCGACCTTGCCGAGCACCAGGATCCCGCCGGGCGCCAGCGCCTCGCTGAACGTCGCGAACAGCCGCTCCTGCATCGGCCGGTCGAAGTAGATGACGACGTTGCGGCACACGATCAGGTCGTACGGCGGGCCGGGCGGCGGCTCGCTCGTGAGGTCGTGCTTGCGCACGTGGACGATGCGCTGCAGCGCGGGCAGCGGGCGGCGCGGCGCCTCGGCGCCGAAATACCGGCGCACGAGCTCGGGCGGCATGTCGGTGAAGGCCGAGTCGGGGAACTCCGCCACCCTCGTGCGCTCGAGACTGGTGCGGTCGATGTCGGTCGCGTCCACGCGAGCGCGTGACAGCAGCGTCTCCTGACCCAGCCGCCGCGCGGTCTCGGCGAGCGCGACCGCCAGCGTGTACGGCTCCTCCCCCGAGGCGCACCCGGCGGACCACGCCCGCACGTGCCCCTGCCGCGCGGTCCAGACTCCCTCGAGGCGCGGCGCGAGCGCCCGCCACGTCTCGACGTTGCGGAAGAACTTCGTGACGTTGATGGTGAGCGCGTCGAGCAGCAGGTCGTACTCGCGCTCGTCGGCGTCGAGCAGCTTGCTGTACTCGTCGTAGGTGTGGACGCCGCGGGCGCGCATGCGCACCGCGATGCGCCGCCGGAGGCAGCGGTCCTTGTACGAGCCGCAGGCAACCCCCCGCGCCCGCGAGATCTTCCGGGTGAGGGCCCCGAACGCCCGCTCGTCCTGCTCCGACGTCACGACAAGGCGCTCAGCGTCTCGAGATTGGCCCTGACGAGCTCGTGCTTGGGGTTGATCTCGAGCGCCCGCCGCCAGAGCTCGGCCGCGAGCTGGCGGTCGCTGCGCCGGTAGGCGATGTTGCCGAGCTTGAAATAGACGTCGTCGCCGAGGTCGGGCGCGAGCTCGACGGCCCGGCTGTAGGCGTCCCAGGCTTCGTCGTAGCGCGCGCCCCGGTAGGCGAGGTCGCCCAGGTTCTTGGAGAGCTGGGGCAGCGAGGGCTCGTTCTGGCGCGCGCCCCGCACCGCCTCCTCCGCCCCGGGCAGGTCGCCGGCCAGCTCCTTCAAGACCGCGAGGTTGTTCAGCAGGACGGCGTGGGACGGGTAGGCTTCCGTGGCCTCGTCGGCGAGCTCCTGGGCCAGCTCGAACTCGCCGGCGCACGCGGCCGTGAGCGTGCGGGCCCAGAACCAGGCGGGCGGCGGGATCCGGTCGAACAGCTCCTTCGCGCGGTCCAGCCGGCCCGCGGCTTCGCCGTAGGCGGCCCGCTTCAGGGCCACGATCCCCCACGCCAGGTGAATCCTGGCGTCGGTCCGGCCGCGCGTCGCCGCCTCGGCATAGGCGGCCTCCGCGTCATCGAGCCGGCCGAGCTGCTCGTAGGCGAAGCCCAGGTTGTGGAACACCGCCGGGCGGCTGCCGCCTTTCTCCGCCACGAGCCGCAGCGCGTCCATCCCCTCGCGCCAGCGCGCCTGCTTCAGCGCCACCAGCCCGATGTAGAAGTGCGCGCTCGCCTCCTCGGGCCGCAGCTCCGCCACGCGCCGGAACTCGCGCGTCGCCTCGTCCAGCATGCCGGTCTTGTAGAAGGCGACACCCAGGTTGCGGTGCTCCTCCACCCGCGCGTCGGTGATCTGGCGATCGGCCGCGGACGCGGTGCGGCCCGTGCGGCGCACGTAGCCGGCGGTGATGAGCCCGTACAGGGCCTTCCCGATCTCGAACTCGCCGCGCCCGCAATCCTCGATGACCTGGTTGACGTCGCGCGAGCCGTCGAGCAGCGGCAGGATCTGCTGCTGCAGGTCGGTGAGCCGCGCATCGCTGATCGCCAGCCGGTCCCTGTCGACCGCGAAGATCAGATCGAACGAGGAGACCTTCTTCTCGATGAGGCTCCACTCGTCCACGCGGCGCGCGCCCTCGAGGAGCAGCGATTCGGGGTTGATGGACACCAGCAAGTCCTGCCGCTCGGGCAGGACGTCGGCCTCGAAGTTGAACGTCCCCCGCGACCACGTGAACAGATAGTAGACGCTCTCCTCGATCTGGATGCGGATGTAGCGCTCGAGATCCGCCTGGGTGATGATGGCCATCCTGACGAGGATCTCGCCGAGCTTCTTGTCGCGCTCCTTGTCCTGCCGGTGGATCGCCGCGGCGAGCTCCTTCTGGGTGATCGTGCCGTGCTTCACCAGGATGTCCCCGAGGCGGTCGCGGCGGTTCACGATCGACGCGTAGCTGATGCGGCCCTTCTCGAAGTAGATGTAGCCGAAGTTCGACCGGTCGGCGATGGCGAGACACCCCGTCTTCTGCCCCAGCGCGAGCAGCTGGAGCACGTCCGGGAGCGAGGCCTCCTTGAGCGAGCCCTTGATCGCCATCAGCGGAATTCCTCGATCAGGCGTTCGCCGACGTCGGGCCAGTCCCACACCATCTTCTCGCGGCTCTTGATGCCCCCCAGGCTCGACACGACGAGGCCGCTCGCGCGGGCACCCGCGGCGCGGCGTCCCTCGCGCCGCGGCTGCCCCTCCAGCACCTCGCGCGCGAACCCGGCCGTGAGCGGCACCTCCTGCGCGGCCGCCGCGTCCACCAGGCGCTGCACCACACCCACCAGGCTCCGCACCGAGTCGCTCGGCCGGTCGGCGAGGTAGTCGACCAGGGCGTGCTCGGGCGTCACATGGTGCTGCGACAGCAGCCGCTCGAGCACCGCCCGCTTCAGGTCGCGGTCGGGCTCCTTCAGCTCGGCGACGAGGCCGCCCTCGAGGCGCGAGACGACGCGCTGCTCGATCCCGGGGAGCGTGTTGGGCGGCCCCGGCGCGGTGAACGCCAGCTGCCGCTCCTTGTCCTGGAACAGGTTGAGGAGGTGGAACAGCTCTTCCTGCGTCCGCTCCTTGCCGGCGATGAGCTGGATGTCGTCGAGCAAGAGCGCCGTGGCGCGGCGGTAGCGGGCACGCCACCAGTTCACGCGGTTGCCGTCGATCGCCGCGATCAGCTCGTCGACGAACGCCTGGGTGGAGAGGCATGCCACGACGGCACCATCCACCCGGGCGAGCTCGAGCCCCAACGCGTTGAGCAGGTGGGTCTTGCCGAGCCCGCTCTTGCCCACGAGCACGAGGGGGTTGTACTTCCTTCCCGGCTGCTCGAGCACGCCGTGCACCGCGCTCACCGCCACCTGGTTCGACGGCCCCACGGCGTAGGCGGTGAGCGGGAACGCGGCCGACGGCCCGGGCGGCGGGGCCAGGCCGTCGCGCACCTTCGCGGCCGCCGCTGCGGCCTCCCCCGTCCGCTCCGGGTCGCGGAACACGCTCTGCCCCGCGGCCTGCGGGTCGAGCTGGGCGACCTCGACCTCGAGCGCCTTGAGACGCTCGACATCCTTCGCGAACTCGGCGATCGCGTCGTCCACGGCGGCCGGGGCTTCCTCGTGCAGCAGCAGCTCCAGCCGGCGGGTGCGGTAGCCTTCCCCGCCCCAGCGGATCACGGCCTCCGCCACCCGGGCGCGCCACGCTTCGACGGCGTGGCCGACCGTGAGCGTGACATCGGCCAGGAAAGCGCCGAACTCGTCGGCGTCGGCAGGCCCCGGGCTGACGCCCCCCGGCCCCGGGCTGACGCCCGGCCCCGGGCTGACGCCCGGGGCTATGCGCGCGGCGCCGATCCCGCCGCCGAGCAGCTGCTTCGCGGCCGCGGCGTTGACCGGCGTGTCGCTCACCGCCTGGAACGCCACCAGCCGGTTGAGCGCCCCCATGAGCTCGCGGACGTTCGCGAACTCGTGCCCGGCCACGGTCTCGAGTACGCCGGGCTGGAAGCTCGCCCCGCGCTCTTCGGCCTTGCGGCGCAAGATGGCGACCCGCGTCTCGTAATCGGGGACGCCCATGTCCACCACCAGGCCGCCCGAGAGGCGGGAGATCAACCGCTCGTCCAGGTCCGCGATCTCCGGCGGGGCCCGGTCGCTCGTCAACACGAGCTGGTGCCCCGCGACCTGGAGCGCCTCGGTGAGCCGCAGCAGCTCCGACTGCATCTCCTTGCGGTTCGTGAGGAGCTGCACGTCGTCCACCAGGAGCAGGTCCACGTTCTGGAACCGCCGCCGGAACGCGTCGCCCTGGCCCGCGGCGATGGCGGCATGGAACGCCTCGACGTACTCGTCGAGCGAGAGGTACTCGACGTTGAGATTCGGGGCGGTCCCCTTCGCCGCGTGGCCGATCGCCATCAGCAGGTGCGTCTTGCCGAGCCCGGAGCTCGAGTAAACGAAGAGCGGGTTGTATGCCGAGCCGGGGTTCTCCGCGACCGTGCGCCCCGCCGTCACCGCCAGCCGATTCGCGGCACCGACGACAAAGGTCTCGAACGAGTACTTGGTGTTGAGCGTCGTGGTCACGCGGTGGTCCCGGCGGCGAGCCGCTTCAACACCAGCTCCGAGATCCCCTTCAACGTCTCGAACACCCCCGAGCCGTGCAGCGCGTCGGCGCCGAAGCTCGGGACCTCGCGGAAGTTCAGGGCGTCGTCCAAGTCTGCGGGCGAGAGGATCAGCTCCCGGGGCAGGTCCTGCTTGTTGTACTGTATCACGAGCGCCATCGCGCGGATGTCTACGCCGTGTTCGAGCAGGTTGCTCTGGAGGTTCTGCAGGCTCTCCATGTTCTCGTCCAGCTGCCGCGCCTGGCTGTCGGCGACGAACACGACGCCGTCCGCACCCTGGAGCACGAGCCGGCGGGTGGCGTTGTAGTACACCTGGCCGGGCACCGTGTAGAGCTGGAACCGCGTGGCGAAGCCGGAGATCTGCCCCATGTCGATCGGCAGGAAGTCGAAGAACAGGGTGCGGTCCGTGTGGGTGGCGAGGGACACCATGCGCCCGCGTCGGGACTCGGGGACGCGACCGAAGATGTAATGCAGGTTCGTGGTTTTTCCCGACCGGCCGGGCCCGTAGTACACGATCTTGCAGGTGATCTCGCGCGTCGTGAAGTTGACCAGGGACACGGCCTATCTCCGGAAGAGCGTGTTGAGGCTGTCGCTCAGCTCCCGCTCGAAGTCCGCCGCCAGCACCTGCTTGGACACGCCCTGCTTGGGGCTCGCCGCTTGGAGGTCGGCCGCCAGCTGCTCAAAGAATAGCTGCACCAGGCCGAGCGACGAAACGTCGAGCTCGTACACGACCAGCAGCACCAGCCTGCCGCGCGCCGTGGCGACGGCGGCGAGGAAGATCCCCTGCCGCTCGCCCTGATGGTTCAGGGCGGCGAACGGCGGCTGGCGCAGCAGGCGCGCGAGCTCCTCGGTCGAGGCCATGATCGCGGCGCCGAGCGCGGCGGCCGACATCACGTCCAGCGCGCGCGAAAAGCCGTGCTGGGCGATCACCTGTCCCGCCGCCGTCATCACCAGCACCAGGCGCGCGCTCGCCTCCTGCACGAACGTGACCAGCGGCTCGAGGGTCCAGGCTTCGATGGCCCGCGTCGTCATCCCACCACCTTCGCGGCCCGGAGCAGCTCCAGGCGGACCAGACCCACGTTCACGTCTGGCTCCGCCACCGCGACGACCAGGGTCCCCGAGGGCGCGGGCACCACGAGCAGCGCCCCCCGGTCGCACTGCAGGTGCCAGAACTGGCTCGCCCCGACTCCGGCCGCCTGCATGGCGCGCCCGAGGCGGGCGGCGAGGCTGGCGGCCAGTGCCGCCACGGCCGCGCCCCTGATCCCCTCCATCAGCTGCTCGGCCACGACGACCCCGTCGTCCCCCGCGACGAGCATCGCGCCGCGCACGCCCCGCACGCGGGTGATGAGATCGAGCGCTTTGCCGTATCCGGCGGGCGCGGCCGTCACCGCTGCTCTCGCTCCAGCCAGCGGCGGGCGGACTGGGCAGCGCGCTGGGCGACGATCGCGAGCCGCCCCATCGGCACGGAGCGATCGCGCGCCACCAGCAGCAGTGCGTCTCCCGTGGGCGGCGTGAGGTGGACGTGGCCGTGCTGCCCCTCCGCCGCGACGCCGGTCCAGGTACCGAGCGCGAGCAGCTTCGCCGTGCGGGCCGCCTCCTGGGACACGCCGGCGAGGTAGGCCGCGACCGCGTCCGTCACGTCGCGCCCCTGGCGATCCTTGAGCGCCCCGCCGAGCACGCGGCCCGCCGCGTCGAGCAGGAGCAGGCCCGCCTCCGCGCCCTCGAGCCCCGCGAACACGCGCGATTCCTCGAGCGGCGCCGCGGCCGGGTCGAGCTCCTCCGGCGCGCCGGCCGCCGCCGCGCGCGCCGCGGCGGGCGGGCTCCCGACCGCCCCCCGCGGGCCCGCGGCACCCCCGCCCTGCGCGAGCGCCAGCGCCTGCGCTACCCCCGCGTCGTCCGGCGCGTGCTGCCGCGCCGTTTCCAGGTGCGCCACCGCCTGCGCGAGATCCCCCACCTTGAAGTACAGGAACGCGAGCCCTTTCAGGGCGCCCAGGTGATGCGGCGCGATGCGCAGCGCCATGTCCCACTCGTCGAACGCGCGCTCGTAGTCGTGCTGGTCCGCGAGGATGCGCGCGTACAGGTCGTGGGCGTCCGCGAGGTGCGGGTGGCGCTGCAGACCGCTCAGGGCGACGCGGTGCGCGGGGTCGAGCTGCCCTTTCTGCCGCAGCAGCTCGCCGAGCCGCAGGAACACCAGGCTGTCCGGGTCCTGCGCGAACTGGGCGGAGAGCGTCTTGATCTCGTCAGGCATGGAGTCCCGCGCTCGGCCCGGCGAGCGTCTCCGCCGCCGCTTTCGCTCGACGCACGCGCTCGATCTGGGTGAGCTCCGCCTCGGAGTGCGCCGCGAGCCGCTCCCATTGCGCCCACTGCGCGACCGCCTCCGCGAACCGGCCGGTGGCCACGAGCGCGTAGCCGAGCACGCGGTGCGCCGCCACGAGCAGCGGGTCGAGCCGCAGCGAGCGCCGCAGCTCGTCCACCGACTCCGCTCCGCGCCCCGCGGCCAGGTGGATGCGCCCGAGCAGCAGGTGCACGGCGGGGTCGTGCGACCCGACGCTCGCCGCCTGCTCGGCCAGGGTGCGGGCGCGCTCGAGGTCCCCGCCGGCGAGCGCCTCCTCGGCCCTGGCGACGAGCTCCGCCAGGTCGGCGTCGACGGCCGCCCGCTTCCGCTGCGCGGTTCCCGGGTCTCTGAGGGCGATGATCCCGGCGCTCTCGAGTCCGAACAGCGTCTTCGCCACCTCGAACTCCGAGCGCCCGAGCGCGGCGGCGATGGTGCGTACGTCGCGCGTGCCGTCGATCATCGCGAGCATCTCCCACTCGGGGGGGAGGAGGTCGAGCGCACCCTCGCCTCCCTCGACGGGCGGCGCGAGCGTCGGGATCACGCCGAGGTGGGGGATGCGGGTCTCGATGCGGGACCACTCGTCGATGCGGCGCGCCCCTTCCATGAGGAGCGCCTCGGTGGGGATCCGGACGGTCGCCTCCATCGGGACGTCGCTGACGGAGCCCTCGTTGAACGAGAAGTAGCCCTCACGCCAGCTCATGACCTCGAACACCACTTGCTCGATCTGGAAGCGGACCTGGCGCAACAGTTCGCGCTGCGTGATGGCGCCGAGGGACACGAGGATTCCGCCGAGCCGCCGCTGGTCGCCCTGGCGCTGCTGCATGTCGCGCGCGCGCTCGAGGTCGGCCTCGCCGATCTTCCCGGTGCGCACCAGCAGCGCGCCCAGCGGGTGTGGATTGGAGCGGATCTCCGCGAAGATGATCGCGCCGCCCTCGAAGTAGATCGTCCCCGCATTGTCGCGCAGCTCCGAGGTGACGCGCAGCACGCCCGTCTTCCGGCTCAGGTCGAGCAGCTGGAAGACGTCGTGGATGCCGAGCTCGCGGAGCGGTCCCTCGATCGCCATTTGCTAGGCCGCGTCCGAGGCGAAGATGTGCTGCAGGTCGACCGCGGTGCGCGCATGCTTGCGCGCCCGCTGCGCGAACGGCCCGCCGGGATCGAGCCGAGTCACCTGGCTCCACGCTTGCACCGCCTCGCGGTAGCGGTGCACCCGGGCGAGCCCGACGCCCAGCTGGAACAGCGCCTCGACGTGGTCCGGGTCGAACTTGAGGGCGCGCTGGAACGCGTCGACCGCCTGCTCGGTGCGTTTGTCGTCGAGCAGCGCGCGTCCGAGCAGGAGCAGCGCCGCGAGGTCGTAGGGATCCTGCTCCAGCACCTCGACGAGCCGCCCGACGGCTGCGCGCGGTCGGCCGACGCGGCGCAGCAGGTCCGCGAGCGCGAGCGCCGCCTCGTGGAAGGTGGGGAGGATCTCGAGCGCCCGCTCGTACGCGTCCTGCGCCTCGCGCCACTCTTCCTTCTCTTCGTGCAGGCGCCCGAGGTCGAGCCAGACCTGGACGTAGCCGGAGTCGAGCTCGAGCGCCGCGCGATAGGCCGCGAGCGCGGCACCTTTGTCGCCGATCCGCACCGCGATGTCGCCCTGGAGCTTGTGGAGGTCCGCGCGGACCGGCGCGCGCGCCTGGGCCCGCTCGAGCGCGGTGAGCGCGCCCGCCGCGTCGCCCGCCGCGGCGCGCCCCTTGGCCACCGCGACGAGCGCTTCCACGTCGTCCGGCGTGAGCCGGAGCAGCTGCTCGGCGAGGGGGCGTGCCTCCTCCAGGCGGCGGCCGCCCAGCGCGATCAGCGCTTTCACCTCGCCGAGCAGCGCGTCGGGGCGCTGGTCGCCCAGGCCGCGGGCCTCGCGGTAGCGCTCGAGCGCCTCGCCCCACAGGCCGCGCTTCGCGAAGATGTCGGCCAGCAGCACCGCCGCGTCCCCCTTGTCCGCGCCGCGCTGGACGGCGCGGACCGCTTCGGCCGTCGCGACGTCCATCAATCCCTTGCTCACGTAATCGCGCGCCAGCGCGAGCGGGTCGTCGGCGGGCTGCGCGGCCCGGGCGGCGGACGGCGCGGAGGGCGCGAGCTCCTGGAAGATGTTGTCGAGCAGCCGTTCGTCGAAGGTGAAGTCCTCGCCGATCGTGTCCGCCGGCACGTCCGCCGAGATCTCGGGCGCGATGCCGATCATGCCCTTCTCGTACTGCAGGTCGATCGCGAGCGCGAACTTCTGGGAGACATAGTAGGGGTCGAGCTCGAGCCCGCGCTTGGTCGCGCGCAGCGCGCCGTCGAAATCCCCCAGGTTCGACAGGGTGAAGCTCAGGTTGTAGTGCGCGCCCGCGTGCTCGGGGTCCGCCTCGATCGCGCGCACGAAAGCGTTGCGCGCGTCCCGGAAGCGCTTGAGCTCCACCAGCACGAGCCCGATCCCGTTCCACGCCCAGGCGGAGGTCGGCGCGCTCTGCAGGACCTGGCGGTACGACTCCAGGGACAGCTGGAAGCGCCGCAGCTGGAACAAGAGCAGCGCGAAGTTCAGCCGGGGGGCGCTCAGCGTTCCCTGCAGCTGCAGCGCGGTGCGAAACGATGCGATCGCGTCGTCGGTCTCCCCCCGGTGCGCCTGAAGCACGCCGAGGTTGTTCCAGGCGAGCGCGTACTTCGGGTCCACCGCCACGGCTTGCTGGCAGGACGCGAGCGCTTCGTCGGTGCGGCCCGTCTGGTGGAGCACCACCCCCCGTTCGTTCCACAGCTTCGGGGAGTCGGGGACCTCCCGGAGCAGCGTCTCGTACAGCTCGAGCGCGGCGGCGAAGTCCCGCTTGAGGAGATGCACCTCCGCCATCGCCTGCAACGCGAGCCGGCGATCCTCGCCCCGCTCCAGCGCGACACGGTAGGCCCGCAGCGCCTCGTTGTAGTAGCCCTTCTGGCGGAAGGCGAGCCCGAGGTTGTAGTGCGCGAGGGCGTTCCCCTCGACGACCTGCGGCTCCGGCACCTGGCGCGCGCGCAGCTCGCGGCTCCGGCGCTCGGCGTTGTAGCGCTCGAGGGAGAGGTTGGTCTGCGCGCGGGCGAGCGGCGGGTTGAGCTGGATCGCCCGTTTCGACGCGACGCGGGCATCCTGATGGCGTCCCAGGTCCCCGAGCACGAACGCCATCAGGTAGTGCGCGCTGGCGTTGTCGGGGTTCAGCTCGACGGCGCGCTCGAGCGCGGCCAGCGCCTCGGCGTTCAGCCCCCGGTTGTAGTAGACCTCGCCCAGGTAGAAGTGTGCCACGGTCGACTTCGGGTCGAGCTCGCGGGCCCGCAGCAACCACTCCGTCGCCGCCTCGGGGCGGCCGCGATTCTTCTCGGCGAGCCCGAGCTGGATGACCGCGGCGACGTCGTCCGACCGGCTGGCCAGCAGCTGCTCGAACTCGGCGATCGCCTCGTCGTGCTGGCCGAGGATGGCGTAGGCGCGCCCCAGCTCCCAGCGGGCCTCGCGGTCGTCGGAGACCTGGCGCAGCCGCTCCCGGAGCTGCGCCACGCGCCGGTCGTAGTAGCCGGTGTCGTGGTAGGTGATCTCCAGGTTGCGCTGCGCGACCTGCATCTTGGGGTCGAGCTCGAGGGCGCGGGTGAACTCCGCGACCGCGTCCTCGACCAGTCCCTTCTGATAGTAGAGGACGCCGAGGTTGTTGTGGGCCCCGGCGTCCGAAGCGTCGATCCGGCGGGCGAAGGATCGGAGAACGGCGAGGTCGCGTTCCGAAAGCGCCGGCGCCGTCACGGGTCACGTCAGCCGGATGGCGTCAAAGATGGCCTTGAGCGACGCCAGATCGGGGAGCAGCAGGAAGTTGCCCCGCAGCCCCTCGGCCGACTCGATGCGGAACTCAGTCTCGACGCAGAACACGAAGTCGCGCTCGTGCCCGAAGTTGAGGTACGTGGTGGTGAGCACCGCTGCCGAGAGATCCACCACGAGGCTCGGCACCGACGGCAAGAGCAGCATCCCCATGAAGTCGGAGAGCGCGTTCATGTAGGCGCCCGAGAGGATGTTGCCGGCCTCCTTGAGGCACGACTGCTCCAGCACGTCGAACGCGCCGGTCGTGCCGGCCGGCCGGCGGAGCAGCATGTCGCAGAGCCGGCGCGCCACCGGCTCGGGGAAGAGCAGCAGGGTCCGGCCGGTGAGGTCGCCCAGCATGTGCATCAGCACGGCGGCGACCACCTCCTGCGCGCTGCCGAGCAGGTCGGGCACCTCCTCCAGCCGCGCGATGTTGATCTTCGGGACGCTGATCATGATCCTGCGGTTGGTGAGCTGCGAGAGCGCGGTCGCGGCATGCCCCGCGCCGATGTTCGCCACCTCGCGCAGGGCGTCGATCTGCAGCGCCTTCAGATCCCGGACGTCTTCCATGCCGCCCCCTTACCGGAGCGCGCCCGCGTCGAGAATCAGCGCCGGCACCCCGTCGCCCATGATGGTCGCGCCGCTGAACACAGGCAACGCTCCGCGCGGCGCGTCGAAGCTCTTCACTACGATCTCCTGCTGCCCGAGCATCCCGTCCACCACGACCCCGGTGCGCCGGTCTCCCATCTCGAGCACGATGATCGGCACCCGGGCGGGCGCCGCGTCGCCCGTGACGCCGAGCAGCCGGCGCAGGTGGACCAGCGGCACCACCCGGTTGTGCAGCACGATCGCCTCGCGGCCTTCGACCATCGTCGTCTGGGCGGCCCCGAAGTCCACCGTCTCGGCGACGTAGGTGAGCGGCAGCGCGTAGCGCTCCTTCCCCACGCTCGCGATCAGCGCGCGCACGATGGCGAGCGTGACCGGCAGCCGCAGCACGAAGCTCGTCCCCTGCCCCGGCTCCGAGTGGATGTCGATCGAGCCGCCGAGCGCGCGCACGCGCATCACGGCGACGTCGACCCCGACGCCGCGCCCCGACACGCTCGTCACCGTCTCGGCGGTCGAGAACCCCGGGCGGGCCAGCACCCGCAGCAGCTGGTCGTCCGTCAGGGTGTCGGCGTCCTGGCCCACGATCTTGTCGCGCTTGGCGCGCTCCAGGATCTTGGGCCGGTCGATGCCGCGCCCGTCGTCCGATACGGTGATCGCGACGCTCGAGCGCTCGCGCACCGCCGTGAGCACGATCTCGCCCTCGGGCCGCTTCCCCAGGCGGCTCCGCTCGGCGGGCGGCTCGAGGCCGTGGTCGATGGCGTTCCGGAGCAGGTGCAGGAGCGGGTCGCCCAGCTCGTCGAGGATGGCGCGGTCGAGCTCGATGTCCTTCCCCTCCACGCGAAAGGCCACCTGCTTCCCGAGGTCGCGAGCGAGGTCGCGCACCAGGCGCGGGAAGCGATCGAACACCTGCCACACGGGCGTCATTCGCGCCTGGATGATCTCCGCCTGCAGGTCGGCGGACAGACGCGCGATCTGGATCGCCACGTCGGTGATCGCCGGATCGCGCCGCTCCGCCGCCAGCTGGTTCAGGTGGCCACGGGCCGTCACGAGCTCGCCGATCAGGTCCATCAGGGCGTCGAGCCGCCGCCGGTCGACTCGGGTGTGGCGGCTGCGCCCGGTCTCGGCGGCGCCGGCGCCGCCGCCGGCCTCAGCGAGCGGCGCGCGCGCGGCTTCGCCGCCGACGCTCACGTGCTCCACGTCGCCCGCCGCGCGCAGCGTCCGGTCGATCTCCTCAGGCGTCGCCCGCGACGCGATGCGGAAGCTGAACCGCCCCGCGAAGTCCTCCGCCTCGAACGCCGCGAGCGGCGGCGTGACGCCGTGCACCGCGCCGAGGCGCTCCGCCCTCCGGAGAACGACGATGGCCCGTCCGCCCTTCAGGGAAGCCTCGGGCTGGAGCACGACCTGGACGAGGCGCCCGGCGGCAGGCTCGACGTCCACGGGCGTGGGAGCCGGCGGCGAGGGCGCGCGGCCGATCGGTCCGGGCGCCGCCAGCCCCGCCGCGGCCTGGTCCAGGTCGGCGACGACCTCGGCGAGCTCGAGCTCGCGCTCGCGGCCCGCCACCGACAGCTCGACGGCCTGCTCCAGCGCGTCGCGCGCGCGGAACAGGAGCTGCAGCAGCTCGTCCGTCGCGGGGCGCGCGCCGCGCCGCAGCAGGTCGAGGAGACTCTCCAGCCGGTGGGCGAGATCGGTGACGCGAGCGTAGCCCATCGTCGCCGCCATACCCTTCACCGTGTGGACCGCGCGGAACAGGCCGCCCACCGGGGCGACCCCGGCGGGGTTCCGCTCCCACTCGAGCAACAGTTGGTTGCAGGCGCCCAAGTGCTCCCGGCTCTCCGCCAGGAACAGCTCGGCGTACTGCGACAGGTCCACGACGCTAGCCCAGCACCCGCTGCACGGCCTCCAGCACGCGCGACGGTTGGAACGGCTTGACGACGAAGTCCTTCGCGCCCGCCTGGATCGCCTCCACCACCAGCGCCTGCTGGCCCATCGCGCTGCACATGAGGATCTTGGCGTCGGGATCGTACTTCACGATCTCCCGCACGGCGTCGATGCCCCCCATGTCCGGCATCACGATGTCCATCGTCACGAGCTCGGGCTTGAGCTGCTTGTACTTGTCGACCGCCTGCGCGCCGGTCTCGGCCTCGCCCACGATCTCATAGCCGGCCTGCGCCAGGATGTCGCTGATCATCGTCCGCATGAAAATGGCATCGTCGCAGACGAGGACGGAGTGGCTCACACACCCTCCCTAGGAAGACAGAACGGGGGTCAGCAGCGCGTCGGTATCGAGAACGACGAAGAGTTGGCCGGCGCGGCGCCCGACGGCGCGCACCAGCGTCGGATCGATGCCGGGCAACGCCTGCCGCCGCTCCAGCCCCGCGAGGTCCACCGAGAGGAGGTCCACGACTTCGTCCACCGTGAACCCCAGCACCTTGCTCTCCGCGCCGACCTCCAGGAGCACGGTCATCCCGCCGTGGGCCCCGTTGGCGGCGGGAGGCTCGGGCTGCCGCAGCGCCCGCCAACCCTCCACGACGGTCACCAGCGTGCCCCGCACGTTGACCAGGCCTGCCACGATGGCGGACGCCCCGGGAATCCGGGTCGTCTCGAGCCGCGGCAGAATCTCTCGCACCCGCTCTGCCTCGGTCGCGCAGACGAGGTTGCCCACCTGAAAAATCAGCAGTCGGACGACCCCGGCGTCACTCATCCGATGCAAAGAACCCAAGATACTGCAACGGGTTGCGCTGAGCAAGCAAATCCGGGTCGCGCGCCGCTTCCGCAAGCGCCGGCAGCCCATCGGCGGGCCATTCGGAGCGCAGCGCGAGGAGCGCCCCGGTCACTGGATGTTCGAGCGCGAGCCGGGCGGCGTGCAGCAGCTGTCGCGGCGCGAGTTCCTCCAGCCGCTCGGCGGCCCGCCGCTCGGATGGGGTGACGCGCCGGCTGCCGCCGAACGCGTACTCGCGATCGCCCACGACCGGGTGGCCCACGTGCCCGAGGTGCACGCGGATCTGGTGTGTGCGCCCCGTGCCGAGCTTGAGGCGCAGCAGGTCGGTCTGGGCGAAGCGCGCGACGACCCACGCCTGCGTCACCGCATGGCGGCCGCCCGCCAGGACGGTCATGCGGGTGCGGTCAGTCGGGTGCCGGGTGATCGGCGCCTCGATCTCCACCGGGCTGTTGGCGAGGTGTCCCCACGCGAGCGCGGCGTAGATCCGCTCGACCTGGCGCTGCTCGATCATGCGGGCGAGCCGGCGGTGCGCCAGGTCGGTCTTCGCCACGAGCAGCAGCCCCGAGGTATCGCGGTCGAGCCGGTGCACGATCCCGGGCCGTCCGGCGACCGAGCCCCGCGACAGGTCGGTGCCGCGCCCCACCAGCACGTTCACCAGGGTGTCGTCCCAGTGGCCGGGGCCGGGGTGCACCACCAGCCCCGCCGGCTTGTCGAGCACGGCGAGGTGCTCGTCCTCGTACACGAAGGTGAGGTCGGGGGGCGCGGGGGCGGGGGCGAAGCTGCGCGGCGGCGCGGCGTCGGGAAGCTCGACGGTGACCACGGCGCCGCGCTCGAGCCGGGCCGAGGCGCGGAGCGGCCGGCCGTCCTGGGTGACGCGCTTCTCGGCGATGAGGCGGGCGGCGACGGTGCGGGAGAGGGCGAGCTGGTCGGCGAGGAACCGGTCGAAGCGCTCGGCGTGGGAGGCGCAGACGCAGAAGGTGACGGCGGCCATCAGGGCTCGGCCGCCCTGGCCTCCTTCGCCCGCTCGTGTGACCGCCCCTCGAGCCAGAGCGAGACCGCGAGCGCAATCGCCCCGACGGTGATGGCGGAATCGGCCACGTTGAAGGTCGGCCAGCGCGCCGTGCCGATGCCGACGTCCACGAAGTCCACCACGCCCTGCGCGCTGCGGATGCGGTCCACCATGTTGCCGACCGCGCCCGCGCACACGAGCGCAAGCGCGAAGATGCGGAACCGGTCCCCGGGGCGCGCCGAGTGCACCATCGAGCGCAGCACGAACAGCGCGCCGATCGCGAGCCCGAAGAAGATCCAGCGCGAGTAGGCGCCGACGCACAACCCGAACGCCGCGCACTGGTTGTAGACGAGGCGCAGCTGCACGTAGTCGCGCACCAGCGAGACCGGCACCTGGCGCGCCAGCAGCGCCTCGGCGACCAGTTTCGTGACGACGTCGGCGACGAGCACCGCGACCGCCGTCCACCAGAACAGCCGGCGATCAGCGCCGCTTTCCATCTTCTTCCTTCGCCTTGCACTTGATGCACAGCCGGGCGTGCGGCAGCGCGTCCAGCCGGTCGAACCCGATGTCCTCGCCGCACTGCTCGCACTTGCCGAACTTCTCCGGCGTCTGGTACAGGCGGCGCAGCGCCTGGTTCACGTGCCAGAGGTAGCGCCCCTCCTGGGAGGCGAACAGGAACGCCTTCTCGCGCTCCATGGCGTCGGTGCCCTGGTCCGCCATGTGGAACGAGTAGCTCGACAGGTCGCCGTCCGACGCCTGCAGGCTCGAGTTGAAGGACTCGTCGTAGTGCCCGAGCTCCTTCATCACCCGGGCGCGCTCTTCCAGCAGCCGCTTTTCGAGGTGGCTCAGCTGCTTCTTGTTCAGTCCGCCCTTCGACGGCCTCGGTTTGGATTTCATCGGCATTATCGGGTTCCGCCCTTTCGTCCGTCATGGCGCCGGAGCGCGATCGTCACCCGGCGCGCCTCGATGTCAAGTTCACGAGTCAGATCCGCCCCGTCCAGCACCGCACCGATCACGATCTTGCGCGCGAGCGTCTCGCCCTCCACGAAGCCCTGAAAGGCGGCGACCGCCGACACCACGTCCGCCGCCCCGGCGACGCTCAGCTCGATGCGCGTGGCGTACTGGTACCCCGCTTCCTTCCGCAGGCGCTGGACCCGGTTCACGAATTCGCGGGCCAGTCCCTCCTGGATCAGGTCCTCGGTGAGTCGCGGGTCGACCGCCGCGACGTAGGGTCCGTCGGCCTGCACCGCCCAATCGCTCAGCACCGCGCGGGTGACCGTGACGTCCCCGGGACGCAGCTCGAATTCCCCGACCCGCACGGACTCGCTGCGCTCCAGCGCGCGGAGCTGGTCCGCGGTGAGCTGGGACACGGCTGCCGCCGCGCGGGGCGTGTCCTTGCCGTAGCGCTTGCCCAGGCTCCGAAAGTCCGCCTTGCCTTGCAACGTCACGAGGTCGTGATCCGAGCCCGCCACCTCGACCGCTTTGGCGTTCACTTCGGCGGCCAAGATATCTAACAGGTCCGCAAAGGCCGGGCCCTTGACCGCCGCCGGCACCGCCACCTGCAGCTTCGCCACCGGCTGGCGCACGCCGAGCTGCTTCACCTCGCGCGCGGACCGCGCCAGCGAGGCGAGCTTCCGCACGGCCGCCATCGCCTGCAGGAGCGCCGGCTCCCGGCGCCCCTGATCGGCCGGAAACGAGGCGAGGTGCACCGACGTCCCCGTGAGCGCCCGGTGCAGCCAATCCGAGATGAACGGCGCGGCCGGGGCGAGCAGCCGCGCCGACGTGACGAGCGCCTCGTACAGCGTCGCGAGCGCCGCCGGGTCGGCCGCGCGGTCGGGGGCCCAGAACCGGGGCCGGTTCGTCCGTACATACCAGTTGGACAGGTCGTCCCCCACGAACTCCATGATGGCGCGGACGCCGGCCGTGACGTCGTAGGCGTTCCAGGCCTCCCGCACGGCGGTCACGACCTCGTCCAGCCGCGCGAGCACCCAGCGGTCGGCGAGCGGCCGCTCGGCCACCGCCTGCGGGGTCCAGTCCCCGACGTAGTCGGCGAAGAACTTGTACGTGTTGCGCAGCGTGTTCAAGAAGCCGCCCGCGAGCTTCGGGATGTGGTCCTTGTCGAAGCGCTTGGGGAGCCACACCTGGCTCTGCCCGAGGAGGTAGAGCCGCACGGCGTCCGCGCCGAGCTGCTCGATCACCTGCCACGGGTTCACGACGTTGCCGCGGCTCTTCGACATCTTCTGGCCGTGGCCGTCCAGCACCAGCTCGTTCACGATCACGTGCTTGTAGACGAGCGCGTCGAAGACCCCGACCCCGATCGCGAGCAGCGAGTAGAACCAGCCGCGCGTCTGGTCCACGCCCTCGCAGATGAAGTCCGCCGGGAAGTGAGCCTTGAAGTCGGCCTGGTGCTCGAACGGGTAGTGCCACTGCCCGTACGGCATCGCGCCCGAGTCGAACCAGGCGTCGATCACCTCGGGGACGCGCCGCATCGTGCCCCCGCACTCCCGGCACCGCCAGGTGTACCCGTCGATGGCCGGCTTGTGGGGGTCGAACTCGGCCGGCAGCGGCTTCCCCCAGCGCTCCGCCAGCTCCGCGTAGGAGCCGATCACCTCCCGGTGGTCGGCCTCCCGGTCGCACTGCCACACGTTGAGCGGCGTGCCCCAGTACCGGTCGCGCGACAGCGCCCAGTCCACGTTGTTCTCGAGCCACTCCCCGAACCGCCCGCTCCCCACCTCCGGCGGCTGCCACCCGACCTGCGCGTTCAGCTCGAGCATCCGCGCCTTGAACGCGGTGGTGCGCACGAACCAGGAGCCGCGCGCGTAGTAGACGAGCGCCGAGTCGCAGCGCCAGCAGAACGGATAGCTGTGGGTGTGGGGGCGGGTTTCGAGCCAGCGCCCCTCGTGCTTCAGGCGCTCGATGATCAGCCGGTTCGTCTCCCGGTCGGTGACCAGCCTGCCGTTCATCTCCTCCCAGCGCGTCCCCTGGAACGTGCCGTCGGGGGCGACGGGGTTCACGAACGCGAGGCCGTATTGCTGGCCGGCCACGTAGTCGTCCGCGCCGAACGCGGGGGCCATGTGCACGAGGCCGGTGCCCTCCTCGGCCGAGACGAAGCTCCCCGCGACGACCACGGCGCGCCGGCCCTCGGGCGGCAGCGGGACCACGTCGAAGGGAGCGACGTATTCCTGCCCCACGAGGTCGCGGCCGCGGTGAGCCGCGACGCGCGGCGCCGCCGCCAGCGGCGTGCCGCCGACGTGCACGTCGCCGGCGCGCGCCGTCGCGACGATGTAGCGCCGCCCGTTCACCTCGTACTCCCCGTAGTCGAGGTCGGGATGGACGGCGACCGCGACGTTCGACAGCAGCGTCCACGGCGTCGTGGTCCAGATCACGAGCTGGCGCCCCGGGTCCGTGACCAGTGGGAACGTGACGTACACCGAGTTGGTTTGCACCTCCTCGTAGCCGAGCGCGAGCTCGTGCGAGGAGAGGGCGGTGCCGCAGCGCGGGCAGTACGGCAGCACCTTGTGGCCGCGGTACAGCAGGGCCTTGTCGTACAGCCGCTTGAGCAGCCACCACACCGTTTCGATGTACTCGTTGGTGTAGGTGACGTAGGGGTGCTCGTAGTCGAGCCAGTAGCCGATGCGCTCCGAGAGCGACTCCCAATCGGTCTTGTAGGTGAACACGCTCTCGCGGCACAGCCGGTTGAACTTCTCGACCCCGTACTGCTCGATCTGCTTCTTGCCGCTGATACCGAGCGTCTTCTCCACCTCGATCTCGACCGGGAGCCCGTGCGTGTCCCAGCCCGCGATGCGGGTCACGCCGTGGCCCAACATGGTCTGGTAGCGGCACACGAGGTCCTTGATAGTGCGCGAGAAGACGTGATGGATCCCCGGGCGGCCGTTGGCGGTGGGCGGGCCCTCGAAGAACACGAACGGCGGGCTGTAGCGCGTCGTCTCCTGGACGCGCGCGAACAGCCGTTCGTGCTTCCACGTCGCGAGGAGCTGCTTCTCCAGCGCGTCGGGGGCGAGCGTGGGATCGAGCGCCGCGTATGCCATCAGTTCGAGCGCGCCAGCACGCCCCGCATCAGCGCCGTGAGCTTGGGCTCGGCGGCGCGCGCCACCGCGATGATCCGCTCCACGGAGGCGGGCGCGAGCGCGTCCGGCAGGCACTGGTCGGTGATGATGGAGACCCCGAGCACGCGCATGCCCATGTGGCGCGCCGCGATCACCTCCGGCACGGTGCTCATCCCCACGACGTCCGCGCCGAGCGCGCGCAGCATGCGGTACTCGGCGCGCGTCTCGAGGTTCGGGCCCGTGACGGCGGCGTAGACGCCCTCGCGCAACGTGATGCCCTGCTCCAGCGCCACGGCGCGGGCGAGCGCCCGCAGCGCCGCGTCGTACGGCTCCGACATGTCGGGGAAGCGGGGCCCGAGCGCGTCGTCGTTGGGTCCCACCAGCGGGTTGTCCCCGAGGAGGTTGATGTGGTCGGCGAGCAGCATGAGGTCGCCCGGGCTCCACAGCGGATGCATCCCGCCGCACGCGTTCGACACCATCAGGGTGCGCGCGCCCAGCCCTCGGAGCACGCGGACCGGGAAGGCGATCTGCGGCAGCGTGTACCCTTCGTAGTGGTGGAACCGTCCCTGCATCGCCACGACCCGCCTGCCCGACAGCGTGCCCAGCAGCAGCTGCCCCGCATGACTCTCCACCGTGGACAGCGGGAACCCCGGGATCTCCGCGTAGGGGAGTCGCGTCTCCGCCGCCACCTCGTCCGCCAAGCCCCCGAGGCCCGTACCCAGGATGATCGCGACGTCGGGGACGAACGGCGTCCGCGCCCGAACGGCGCGGACCGCTGCGTCGATCATCCGCCCTGCTGGCCGTCCAGCGCGCGCAGCTCGGCGAGCTGCCGCTCGAGCAGCGCGCGGAAGCCGCCCACGTACTGCTGGAACTGCCGCTGCACCTCGCCGGTCTGGCGCTCGACGTCGGCCTTCGCCGCCCGCGCCTGGTCGAGGACGCGCCGCGCCTCGGCCTCGGCCTCGCGCACGATCACCTGCGCCTCGCGCTGGGCCGTCGTGCGCGTCTCCTCGCGCAGCTGCTGCGCGGCGACCAGCGCCTCGTTCATCGCGCGCTCGCGCTCGCGGAATTGTCGCAGCTGCTCGCCCAGGGCGGCCACCCGCTCCTGCAGCACCGAGTTCTCCCGCAGGATGCGCTCCAGCTCGTCCGCCACGCGGACGCGGAAGTCGTCCACGCCCACCGGCTCGTAGCCGCGCAGGGTCTTGCGGAACTCCTGCCGCCGCACGTCGAGCGGCGTCAGGTGGAAGGCGCGCTCGCTCACGCCGCCCTCGGCCCGAACAGGACGGTACCCAACCGGATCACCGTTGCTCCCTGCTCGACCGCCGGACCGTAGTCGGCGGACATCCCCATCGAGAGCGTCGGCAGCCATAGACCGTCCTCCTGCAGCGTGTCCCGCAGCTCGCGCAGCGCGCGGAACGTGCGCCCCTGCACGTCCTGATCGTCCGTGAGCGGCGCCAGCGTCATGAGTCCCTCGAGCCGCAGGTGCGGCAGCGCCGCCACCCGTGGCGCCAGCACGGGCGCGTCGGCCGGCGCACAGCCGCTCTTCTGGGCTTCGCCGGCGACGTTCACCTGCAGCAGCGCCCGCACCGTCGCGCCATGCGCCGCCGCCCGTCGGTCCAGCTCCTCGGCGAGGGCGAGCGAATCGATCGAGTGCACCAGGGCGAACCGGCCGGGCACGTGCTTCGCCTTGTTGCGCTGCAGCTGCCCGATGAGATGCCACGTCGCCGGGCGCCCCACCTCCGTGGCGATCTTCTGCAACGCTTCCTGCACGCGGTTTTCGCCGAGGTCCGTGACGCCGGCCGCGAGCGCCGCCGCCACCGCGTCCAACCCGAAGCCCTTCGTCACGGCGACGATCGTCACCGGATGCGTCCAGCCCGCGACCCCCTGCCGCCGAGCGATCTCGGCCCGCACGTGGGCCAAGCGCTCGGGCAGGGCCCCAAAATTCATAACCGTGAAAGCTACCGCGCCCGGGCAGCTGAAACAATCCGGGGGGTCAGTGGACGGGAGCCGTAACCCGTTCTCCCCCTTCGAGGTGCGAGATCGCCCCCGAAAGAAGGTCGCGCACCTGCTGCGGCGAGAGGTGGCGATGGAGCAACCCATGGCTCGCCACCGAGATGGTGGAGGTCTCTTCGGACACGACGAATACCGTCGCATCGGTCTCCTCGGAGAGCCCGAGCGCGGCGCGGTGGCGCGTGCCGAGCGACTTGTCGGACACTTTGAACTGCGTGAGCGGCAGCACGCACCCGGCGCCGATGATGCGGTCGCCGCGCACCAGCACGGCGCCGTCGTGCAGCGGCGAGTAGGGCGTGAAGATGGTCGTGAGCAGGTCCGCCGAGACTTTGGCCTCCATCGGCACGCCCGAAGAGATGAACTCCTCGAGCCCGATGTCACCCTCGACGGCGACGATCGCGCCCGTGCCCGCCCGCGACAGCCGGTCCATCGCCTCCGCGATCTCCTCGGCCACGGACTGGCGCTCGCTCTGCGAGAAGCGGCGCATCAGGCGCGACTGGCCCAGCCGCGCGAGCGCGTTCCGCAGCTCGGGCTGGAAGACCACCACGGCCGCGAACGCCCCGTACGTGAACACCACGCTCAGCAGGAAGCTGACCATCTGGAACTTCGCGAGCACCGCCACGAAGTAGGCGACGGAGAGGATCATCACCCCGACGACGATCTGCATCGCCCGCGTCCCGACGAGGAACAAGAGGAAGCGGTAGATCACGAACGCGACGAGCACGATCTCGACAACGTCGGGCCAGAGGCGCGGGATCAGGAAACGATAGGCTTCGAAGTTCACGGTGAGCTCGTCGTCGCGCCGGCCACCCGCAGCGCCTCGCGCGCCAGGGCGGCGTCGTGGACCCGGAACAGCCGCGCCCCCCGCTCCCACGCGAGGGCGCAGGCGACCGCCGTCGCGCGGTCGCGGTCCTCCACGGGACGCCCGGTGGCGTGCCCGAGGAAGCGCTTGCGGGACGGCCCCACGGCTACAGGATAGCCCAGCGCGACCACGGTTGCCAGCTCATCGAGCAGCCGGAAGTTGTGTTCCGGATGCTTGGCGAACCCGAACCCGGGGTCGACGACGATCCGCTCGCGCTCCACCCCACCCTGTTCCGCCCGGCGGGCCGCAGCGCCCAGCTCCCCCGCGACCTCCGCCGCCACGTGCCGGTAGGTGGCGAGCGAGTCCATCGTGTCGGGCGCGCCCCGCATGTGCATCAGGACGACGCCCACGCCCGCCGCCGCCGCGACCGGCGCCAGCGCCGGGTCGAAGCCGAGCGCCGAGACGTCGTTCACCACGGCGGCCCCGGCCGCGATCGCCGCCCGCGCGACCGGCGCCTTGCGCGTGTCCACCGACACCGGGCCCAGGCCCCGCCGCGTCAACTCCTCGATGACCGGCGCCACCCGCGCGATCTCCTCGTCCACCGGGACCGGCGCCGCCCCCGGGCGCGTGGACTCGCCGCCGACGTCCAGGAGTTCCCCGCCGTCGGCCAGCAGCCGCTCGGCCTGCGCGATGGCCCGGTCCACGGCGGCGAAGCGCCCGCCGTCCGAGAACGAGTCGGGAGTGACGTTGATGATGCCGATGACGACCGGGTGATCGAGCGTGAGCGTGGCGCCGGCGATCTGCCAGGCGCGGGGCGGCTCGGCGCCGGTGGCGAGGACGCGGCCCAGCTCGGGGCTCAGGCGCTCGAGGCCCGGCGGCACGCGATCGGCGCGGGCGAGCGGCGCCAGCCGGCTCGCCGCCGCGCCTACCAGCGCCCAGCCGTCGCCGGTGAGCAGGTCGGCGCCGGCCTTCGCGCCCCAGCGGACCAGCGCTTCGCGCTCGGCGGCCGTGAGGTCTTCCAGGAGCACGACGAGCGGCTGCAGACCGGTCGCCGCGCACTGGGCGGATTCGGCATCCCAGCCGCGGGCCGCGAGCGCCGCGCGCACCGCCTCTGGGGTGTGGGCGGCGAGCGCGGTGAGCTTCACGCGCCGGCGGGCTCGGGGGGCGGGCTGCCCAGCACGGGGCCGCGCGCCGGGGCCTTCTCCTTCTGGCCACCGTCCGCGGCAACGGGCGGCGGCGCCGCGGGGGCGACCGGGGGCAGCGTCTTTCCGGCGACGACCGCCTCCACCTCCTCGCGGTCGAGGGTCTCGCGCTCGAGCAGCGTGGCGGCGAGGCGGTCGAGCGCGGCGCGGTAGTCGGCCAGGATGTTCCGGGCCTGCTCGTACGCGTCGGTCAGCACGCGCTTGACCTCGGTGTCCACCAGCTCGGCGGTGCGCTCCGACACCTCACGCCGCTGCACCACTTCGCGGCCGAGGAAGATCTCGGCCTCGCGGTCGCCCACGGCGATCGGTCCGACGACGTCGCTCATGCCGAACTGCGTCACCATGCGGCGCGCCATCTCGGTCGCCTGCTGGATGTCCGCCGCGGCGCCGGTCGTGACCTTGTCCGGGCCGAACACGAGCTCCTCGGCCACGCGGCCGCCGTACGCCATCGCGAGCCGGCCGAGGATGTACTGCTTGGTGTAGTTGTGCCGGTCCTCTTCCGGGAGCGAGAAGGTGATGCCGAGCGCGCGGCCGCGCGGCACGATCGTGACCTTGTGCAGCGGGTCGAGCCCCGGCACCTTGAGGCTCACGATGGCGTGTCCGGCCTCGTGATAGGCGGTGAGCCGTCGCTCCTCGTCGGAGAGCACCATGCTCCTCCGCTCGAGGCCGAGCATCACCTTGTCCTTCGCGTCCTCGAGGTCGGCCATGTCCACCGCGGCCTTGTTGCGGCGCGCCGCGAGCAGCGCGGCCTCGTTGACGATGTTCGACAGCTCGGCGCCGGACAGCCCCGGCGTCCCCCGCGCGATCCGCTCCAGGTTCACCTTGGTGGCAAGCGGGATCTTGCGGGTGTGCACACGGAGGATCTGCTCGCGGCCCTTCACGTCGGGCATGTCCACGACGACCTGGCGGTCGAACCGGCCCGGGCGGAGCAGCGCCGGGTCGAGGATGTCCGGCCGGTTGGTGGCGGCGAGCAGGATCACGCCGTCGTTCGACTCGAAGCCGTCCATCTCCACGAGCAGCTGATTCAGCGTCTGCTCGCGCTCGTCGTGCCCGCCGCCCAGTCCGGCCCCGCGGTGGCGCCCCACGGCGTCGATCTCGTCGATGAAGATGATGCACGGCGCATGTGCCTTCCCCTGCTCGAACAGGTCGCGCACGCGCGAGGCGCCCACGCCCACGAACATCTCGACGAAATCCGAGCCCGACATCGAGAAGAACGGCCGCCCGGCTTCGCCCGCCACGGCCTTGGCGAGCAGCGTCTTACCGGTGCCCGGGGGCCCCACGAGCAGCGCGCCCTTGGGCAGCCGGCCGCCCAGACGCTGAAACCGCTGCGGGTCCTTCAGGAATTCGATGATCTCCTGGAGCTCCTGTTTGGCCTCGTCGCATCCCGCCACGTCGGCGAACGTGATCTTGGGCGTGTCCCCGGAGAGCAGCTTCGCCTTCGACTTCCCGAACGCGAAGGCGCGGTTCCCGCCCTGCTGCATCTGGCGCAGCATGAAGATGATCAGCCCGAGGATGAACAGGTACGGCAGGAAGCTGAACAGGAACACGCCGAACGACTGCTTCTCCTCGCGGGCCCGCACGTCCACGCCCCTGTCGCGCAGCGTCTGGACCCACTCGGCGCGGGACTCGAACGGCAGCAGCGTCGTGAAGTGCTCGGCGGTGCGCCGGCCGATCGCGACGGCGTGCTTCAGGTCGCCCTTCACCTGCTGGCGCTCGGTGATCTCGACCGCGGCGACGTTCCCCGCCTCGAGCTGCTCGGTGAACTGCGTATAGGAGATTTCCACCGCCTCCTGGCGGCGGCTCGAGGCGAACTGCACGAGCGCGATCGAGCCGACGATCAGGAGCGCCCAGAACGACAGCGTCCGGAGGGTCCGGGCCCAGTTGAACTCGCGCGGCGGCGGGGTGCGGCTCGGCATCTACGTCAGACCGGCGATGTACGGCAGGTTGCGGAAGTTCTCCGCATGATCGAGGCCGTAGCCCACGAGAAACACCCGGGGGGCGTCGAAGCCCACGAACTTCGGCTCCAGCTCGAGATGCTCGGCGACGTGCTTGTGCAGCAAGGCACAGATCTCCAGGCTCTCCGGCCCGCGCGCCCGCAGCAGCTTCACGAGCCGGTTGATCGTCTTTCCCGTGTCGACGATGTCCTCGACCAACAGGATGTGCTTACCCCGGAGCTCGGTTTCCGGATCGTACAGCAGCCGGACGGGCCCGCTGGACATCGTCTCGGCGCCGTAGCTCGCCGCGACCAGGAAGTCCACCTGAAGCGGGCGCTCGATGCGCCGCACCAGGTCGCTCAGGAAGATGAAGCTCCCCTTGAGCAGGCCGAGCACCAGCAGATCGCCGTGGGGATAGGCCGCGGCGATCTCGCGGCCCAGCTCGCGCACCCGGCGCAGAATCGTGTCCTCGTCGAACACGATCCGCTTGAACTCAGTCCCGCCGGTCTGCCGCAGGCTCGCCGCGCTCGGTAACATCCACCCGCACCGCCGGGGTTCCCGGCGGCGGGAGCTCGGCCGCGCTCCGGCAGATTCCGGGGACCCAGAGAATGGTTTGCCCGCGGGCGACCACCGGGTAGCTCGCCCGCGCGCTCCGCGGCACGCGCGCTTCCATCAGGAGACGCCGCACCGGACGGTGTCCCACGCCGCCCAGCGGGATCAACCGGTCGCCCCGCCGCGGCGCCCGCACTTCCCAGTCCGCGCCCGCGATCCACGTCGTCCAATCCGACCGGGCGAGCCGTGCCGGCGCCGGCTCGGGCGCCCAGTCCACCCGGAAGCTCCCGAACAAGGCGCTGCCGCGTTCGGCGGTCGCGACCACGTCCCCGACGACGCCCGCCAGGCCGCGGAACACCCGCAGCCGGGCGAACGCGACTTCCGCGAGCCAGCCGTCGCCGAGCGCCAACCGACGCCCGGATGGCCGCCGCGCCAGCCGGACGAGCTGCGCCGCACGCCGCACGCCCAACACCAGCCCCGCCCGCCGGGCGGCGGCGCGCACCAGCGCCACGGACAATGTCTGATCATAGCGGGTGACGGCCCCCCGAGCAATCGCGAACCCGTCGTCCGTCACGTGAAGCTGAAGCTCCGGAACGAGTTCCAGCAGGCGGTCCCAGGCGCGACGCTCCGACGCGGCGCTCCGCCCGAGGCGCAGTACGTCGTCGCGCACGCGAGGCCCGAGCCGCGCTACGAGTCGCGGCAGCAGCTCGACACGCAACCACGACCGCAGGTGTCGCACATCACGGTTCGCCGGGTCATCGTGAACCGGCAGGCCCCGCGCGGCGGCGTGTGCCGCGAGCTGGGCGTGCGTGAACGGCAGCAGGGGCCGCACGAGCCCGCCCCGCCCCCGCGCCGGCATCCCCGCGAGTCCCGCCGGCGCGCTTCCCTTCAGCACGCGCAGCAGGATCGTCTCGACCTGGTCGTCTTCGTGGTGCGCCGTGACGAGATAGCGGGCGCCGTGCGCGCGTCGCACCGCGCCGAGCCACGCATAGCGCGCCTCCCGCGCCGCGGTCTCCGTCGCGCCGGGACCGAGCGCGAGCTCTCCGAGCTCGAACGGAAGCCCGTATTGCCGGGCGAGGCCAGCGACCGCTCCTGCGACCGTCCGACTGTCCGCCCGAATCCCGTGATCCGCGTGCGCGACCACGAGCGACAGGCCGCGCTCGGCGGCGAGCCCGTGCATCAGGTCGAGCAGCGCGACCGAATCGGCGCCGCCCGACACGGCCACGATGGCGGTCCCCGGCTCCCCGAACAGCCGGGCTCGCGTGACATGCTGGCGGAAGGGGTCGAGCAGCGTGGCCATATGTATATATATAGATAGAATGATGGCCCCGATCTCCGCGCCGTCACCCTCACGCTCCGGATGCCGCGATGCGGCCGGATGAGACCTACCAGCTGCTCCGCAACTTGACTTCCCCGGTGATCGCGATCACCGCCGAGCGGGACGGCAAGCGCAACGGCATGATCGCCGACAGTGCGGTGCGGGCGTCGATCGTGCCGACGATCCCGCGGGTCTCCGTGTACATCCACAAGTTCAACTACACGCACGACATGGTGTTCGACACAGGCCGCTTCGTGGTGCACCTGCTGCGCGACGATCAGTTCGAGCTGATCCACCGGCTGGGGTTCGTGAGCGGGCGCGCGCGCGAAAAGCTGGCCGACGTTCCCCACCACCCGGGGAAGCTGGGCGCGCCGGTGCTCGACGAGTGCTACGCCCACTTCGAGTGCCGCGTCGCGAACGTGATGGACACGGGGAGCTCGACCTGCTTTCTGGGTGACGTCGTGGACGTGGGCTTCGGCCGGCACGGCGGCGCCACGGGCAGCGTGATGACGGCGACCCATTTCCGCGCGAATATCCCCGCCGGGTGGCGGGCGGAATACGAAGCGCAGCTCGCGGCGGCGCAGCGGTTCGCGGAGGAGCGGTCGCGCGCGATCCGGCCAGTGATCTGGAGGGATCTGCAGTCCTGAGGGCCGACCGCTACCCCGCGGCGCTCCGCTCTTGCCGCCCCTGCATCGGCTCGTGCGGCTCGGCCCTGACCCACACGCCGGGATGTGGGATCGCCACGGTGAACCCCTCGGTCACCCGCGCGGGCCGCGCCGCGTAGGTAGCGAGCGTGCCGCGCCATTCGCGCGGCAGTTGGTCCGCCGCGCGGAGCGGCAGCGCGATGTAGTTGCCGATCCTGCCGAGCACCGTGTTCTCGGCCACCTCGGTCAGCGGGCGGCCGGCGGGATCGCGCAGCTTCGACAGCGCCACGTGCCGGGCCGCGGGATCGCCCGCCGAGATGATCGCCGCCGAGTAGTACAGGAGGTTCGCCGCGATGTGGTCGAGCAGCAGCCCGATCTCGCCGCCAACCCCCTCGTCTCCCGAGCGGAGCAGGCGGTCGAGCGCCGCCAGGAGGCCGCGGTCGAGCAGCGTGCGCCGGAAGACGTAGGCGAACCGCCGCACCATGGCCGGCGTCGCGAGATTCGGCGGCTGGAAGGGGACCAGAATGACGGCGCGCGCGCGGGGCGTTCGGAGCACGACCTTGAAGCGCTCGAGCGGCTCGAAAAAATGGAACGTGACGACGCGGTCCGGCGTGGTGTTGCGCACCGTCCGGATCGCCGCCTGCGACGGCGCCTCGCGGTTCGCGTCCACCACGCCGAGCGGCCGGCGCCGGAGCGCCTGGCTCATCCGCTCGGTCCGGTCACGGATCAGCTGCACCGTGTCGCTGGCGGCGCCGTCGAGGCCCGGCTGCGAGAGAGTCAGCGGGTCGAGCTGCAGCTCGGGCCGGAGCGCCGACACGAGGTCGCCCAGCATCGAGCTCCCCACCATGCGAGCGAGGATCTGGAGCGGCCGTTCGCGCCCCTCGACCTCACGACGCCACCGCCCGTCGAGCACTGCGAGGCGAGCCTCGTCGCCGGGCGTGAGCGACACGCTGTAGAGCAGGTCGCCCCACTGCACACCCAGCGACTGCCAGAATTCTTCCACTTCGATCAGGGCGCCGTAGCGGAGCGGCCCGCCCTCGTCGGGGCGCGGGGTGAAAAAGTCGGCCGCCCGTTCGCGCGGCGCCGCCTCTCCGGCCGTCCGTTCGACGAACATCACGAGGCGCTGGAAGTAGAGCACGTGCCCGGGCGGTTCGCCCGGCTCGGCGGGACGCGGCGCCGGGGCGGCCGGCGGCTCGCGGTCGCCCGGGACCGTGGAGGGGGCCGTCGTGGGTAACCAGGTCGGCGCCGGCAGGTCGATCGGGCCCTCGCCCACGGTCGCGCTCGCGATCTCGATCGGCTCCTCGTTCCGCAAGCCCACGCGCAGCCTGAGGCTCGCACCCTCGCGCCGCGGAATCTCCACCGTCCCGTCCGCGCCGCTCACCCAGTGCCCGGCCGGGTTGCCGGCCGCGTCGAGCACCGTCACGGGCACGCCCGCAGCGGGGTTGCCCGTGTCCTGGTGCACGATCCGGAACACCCAGACGTGTTTCGCGCCGGCGGCCATGACGGGGCACCAATATGCAGGCGGCGGAGTGCATCGGACAGCTGCCGGCTGAGCGAGGCCCTCGGGTCGCTTGCTGACTCATATACGCCTAAGCATATTCCTGTCGACATGCGCGTCCTCCGTCAAGCAAAGCCGGGCCCGCGGCCGCCGGCACTCACCGACCTGGACGGGCTCTTCAAAGGGTTCGCCGACCCCACGCGCATCCGCATCCTGAACGTCCTCGCGGCCGGCGAGCTCTGCGTGCGTGACATCGTCGCACTGCTGCGCCTGGCCCAACCAACCGTGTCCCGCCATCTCGCCTACCTGCGCCGCACAGGGTTGGCACGGGCCAGACCGGAGCTGAAGTACACGTATTACAGGCTCGCCGATCCTCAAGACGCGATCCACCGCAACTTGCTCGGTTGCGTCCGCACCTGCTTCCGTGGCATCGGGGCGCTCGACCGCGAGCGTGCGGCCGCGGAGACCAGAGTAACCGAGCGCCAGACGAGCCCGTGCGTGTAAACGACCGGCCCACGGGGGTGAGGGT
>DASPXO010000124.1:0-7896 GCA_035637235.1 Gemmatimonadales bacterium
ACGCTGCTGGCGGGAACCTACTCGATGCCCGTGATGGACGCGCTGGCCACCGGAATCTTCGACTACCTGCTGAGCCTGGCCGGGGTGTACCTGCTGGGGCTGGCGATCAACGCGCTGGCGCCGACCTTCGGCGGCCACAGGAACCCGGTGCAGGCGCTAAAGGTCGCCGCGTACGGCAGCACGCCGTACTGGGTGGGGGGCATCTGTGCCATCATTCCGAAGCTCGCCATTCTGGGGGTCCTGGTGAGCCTGTACAGCTTCCGTCTCTTGGCCATCGGCCTCCCCGCCGTCATGAAAGCGCCGCGCGACAAAACGGTTCCGTACGCCGTGGCCGTGGCCGTGGCCGCCATCCTGATCATGCTGCTCGCCCGGGCGATTCCGAGCCTGCTCATCTAACGAAGCTTCGCCCCAGCAGTCCCTCGCCCGCGGTCTCCAGATCACCGCTGCCTTGAAGCAGCGGCTGCGCGGCTCCACGGCGCTCTGTCTTGACGGGGCAGGGTCGGTGGCGCCGTTCAACGGGCGTGGCGAGCGCACCAGGCGTCGCGCCCGATCGCGTACAGAGCGACGCGATGACCTCGCACTTCTACCTCTCTCTCGAAGTGTTCGCCCAGACGCTCTGCCAACGTCGTGGACCGACGGTTGGCGGGATCGATCAGACTGATCGCTCGCTCCCATCGAAGAGACTCGAAGGCATGAGCGAGCGCCGCGCAGGCGGCTTCGAAGGCAAGGCCTTTGCCCCAGTAGGGGCGGGCGAGCGCCCATGCGATCTCCCTGTCGGGCCAGCCGTCAGGAAAGTGGAGGCCCACGCGCCCGATGAACGCGCCGGTCGCCCGCTCCTCCAGCGCCCACATCCCGAAGCCTCGGAGGTGCCAGTGGCCAACGAGCATCGCCATCTGGCGCCACGCGTCGTCCCAGCTGAGAACCCCCCGGTCTCCCACGTAGCGCATGACGTCCGGGTCGGCGCACATGGCGGCGTATGGCCCGATGTCGGTATCGCGAAAGGGGCGGAGCAATAGACGTTCGGTCTCGAGCGTGAACACCGGCCTCACCACCTGCCCTGAGGTCACGGCACTCGACCGTCTACTGGCGCTCCAGATCCAACACGCGCACGGTCGATAGAGGCATCGAGGATCGGCCAGCCGGGGCCAGGCGGTTGTCGTCGCCGAGCCGGTCGAACTGGCTGTTCGCAATGTAGTAGAAGTGCCCGCCAGCCAACGCACCGGTCGTGGGCAGATGGAGCAGACTATCCGCCCGCTCAAGCACGTTGATCTGCCGAATCGATCGACCGTCGGGGGCAAGATCGTAGCGCGCAACCTGATCGAGGCCGGGAAGGTGCTGAACGCCGATGAGCGTGCCACGATACCAGTAGAGCCCGTCGATCGCAGCAGTGCTTCCCGGTGCCAGCACGGGCAGACGCGCGATAGCCCGAGTGCGCACATCGATACGCGCGATCCCTTCGACAAAGGCCACATAGAGGGTACGATTGTCGCCGGATAACGCGATGCCATTCGCGTCCGAGAACCGCTGCGGGTCCGGCTGCAGGAAGAGCTCGAGGGAATCGACGCTCGAGCGGATGCGATACACCGCCCCCTGGTCGGTGTCGGTGATGAACACGTCACCGTTCGGCGCGATCGCCAAGTCATTGAACAGGTGATCGCCCTCGGAGTCAGGGGGAGCATATCTTCGCAAGATGTGGCCGGTGAGCAAATCGCACTTGAACAGCCGGGTGTCGCTGGCCAGATCTTCGGCGTGCGTCGCGCTGGGGGCCCGTGGGGCCCAGGTGGCGAACCACAGAAGGGAGCGTGTGGAATCGACGTGGATGCCTACGACGCGCAGGAGCGCCGCGTCGGAGACGAAATCAGATGCGGTCCCGTTCGGGGCAAGGCGAATAATCTTGCGCTTCGCGAGGCTGCCGACGAGCCAACTATCGGTGATCGGATCGCGGGCGAGCGCCTCGGGCAGGAGATCCGGATCCGGCAGTGAGAACGCTGGCCTGCCATGCACAATTGGGGCACGGTTGGCATTCAGGCGAGCGCGGAGGGCGCGGAAGGCAGCGGAGGTATCGAGCCCCGCGAAGGCAGAATCCAGATCAACATCCTGCGTAGCCCCGAGACCCGCCAGGCGACTGAGCCAGCCGAGGGCGGCGGCGGGCTGACCGACGAGAGCGTACCCGCGTGCGACGGCGTAGACGACCCCGGGGTGGTCGGGCGCCCGCTGAGCGATTTTCCGGGCGTAATGGAGGTAGTCGGCGTAGCGGCCCGCCGCCAGCGCATCGCGGGCGCGCCGGGAAAGACACCAGGCGCTGCATGGTCGTGAGGAGGCTTGCGCGGAGAGCACCGTGGGTGCGAGCAGCAGGGCCCAGGCCGGCCAGCGAGCGATGCGAAGCAAGTACGCGATCAACCGGCGCGATGCCTTCCGCAATGCCAGGACCAGGCGTTCTCCTTCACCGACTGCGTCGCCCCCTTCCGGACCGTACCGGGCCTCGAAGCCAGCGAGGGCCGGTGAGCGCCCAGGGTACCATGCTGGGACCGGCGGCCTGGCGGGGCCGCGCAGTATAGCGGCGCAGCATGCTGCGCCCCTGCGAGCTATCCCCGCTCCCGAAACGCGGCTCGCGTGACGCCCCCCTCGCTCGCGAGCAGCGGCGTCGCGGCCGCGAGCCCCACGGCGGCGAACGCAGCGAGTGCCACGAAGTCGAGCGCGACGGGCAGCTCTCCGCCGTACCCGACGCCCGCCCAGCTCCCCAGCAGGGCGTGCTTGAGCAGATCGACCCCGTACGCCAGCGGGTTCAGGTAGGCGAGCGCCTGCAACACCGCGCCGAGCCGGCTCACCGGGTAGAGCGCCCCCGAGAGGAACAGCATGGGGAAGACGACGAAGTTCATCACACCCGCGAAGTTCTCGAGCGAGCGGATGCCTGCGGCGAGGAGCAGCCCGAGCGCTCCCATGGCGAGGCTGGCGAGCGCGACGCCGGCGACCGCGAGCAGCACACTCGCCGGCGTGGGATGGAGCCCGACCAGGGGCAGCAGGACGACGCCGACCACGATGGACTGAACGGTTCCGAGGAGCGCGGCGCCCAACGCCTTGCCGAGCGCGATCGTGCTGCGGCGGATCGGCGCGACGAGGACCATGCGGAGCACGCCCGCCTCCCGGTCGGTGACGGTGGAGAGCGACGCGAGCAGCGCGCCGAACATGACGACCATGCCGAGCAGGCCCGGCGTCATGTACACGCGGTAATCGATCTCCTGCCGGCCCGCGAAGACCGTGGCGAACCCCGCCCCCGCGAAGATCAGCCACACGAACGGCCGCGCCACGCTCGCCAGCACCCGGCCGCGCTGGCGCAGGAACCGGACGAGCTCCCGGACGACGATCCCGTACACCGCCCGCATCACTGACCCCCGTGACCCCCATTCGCCTCGGCGAGTGGACGACCGGTGCGGGCGAAGAACACGTCTTCGAGCGATCCCACGCCCGCCGCGCTTTTCAGCTCGGCCGGGGTCCCGAGCGCGACGAGGCGCCCGCGGTCGAGCACCGCCACGCGGTCGCACGGCTCCGCTTCCTCTACGTAATGCGTCGTGAGGAAGACCGTCAGGCCGGACGAGCGCCGGAGGCCCTGCACGAGCTCCCAGAGCGAGCGCCGCGCCCGCGGGTCGAGGCCGGCGGTCGGCTCGTCGAGAAACAGCACGCGGGGGGCGTGCAGGACCCCGCGGGCGACGTCCAGGGCGCGGCGCATCCCGCCGGAGAGCGAGCGCACGGGATCGTCACGCCGCTCCAGCAGGCCGAACTGCCGCAGCAGCTGCTCGATGCGCGGCCGGGCGACGCCCCCCGGGAGATCCCACAACCGCGCCGCGAACCGGAGATTCTCCTCCGCCGTGAGGTCGCGGTCGAGCGTGGTCTCCTGGAACACGAGGCCGATGCCGCGCCGCACCTGCAGGCTCTCGCGCACCACGTCGTACCCGGCGACCCGCGCCGTGCCGCGGCCCGGCTTGAGGAGCGTGGCGAGGATATGGACGGTCGTGGTCTTGCCGGCGCCGTTGGGCCCGAGAAAGCCGAAGAACTCCGCCTCGCGCACCTCGAGGTCGAGGGCGTCGAGCGCGCGGATCGAGCCGAAGTCCTTGCCGAGGCCGCAGGCTGCGATCGCGGCGGCCGTCATCCCTGCGCGGCGAGGGCGCGCGAGGCCGGCGCCGCGCGATACGTCCACGCGGCCGGGGGCACCTCGGCCGCGGCCGCCTGCTCGACCTCGGCCAGCTCCGAGTCGATGAGCCGGCGCTGGGGCGACAGCGAGCAGACGGGATCGGTCACGCCGGCGTCTCCCGCGACGAGGAACGCCTGGCAGCGGCAGCCGCCGAAGTCCACGGTCTTGCGCGGGCAGGAGCGGCACGGCTCCGGCATCCAGGCGTCGCCCCGGAACCGGTTGAACGCCTCCGACTCGTACCAGATCCACTCGAGCGGGCGCTCGCGCACGTTCGCGAACTCGAGCGTCGCGATGCGTCCCGCGGCGTGACACGGCCATACCTCGCCGCCCGGCGACACCGTCATGTACGCCCGCCCCCACCCCCCCATGCAGGGCTTGGGATATCGCTCGTGGTAGTCGGGGAGCACCCACACGATCTCGAGCCTCGTCCCGAGCCGCGCGCGCTCGCGCTGCACCACCTGCCAGGCGTCGTCCAGCTGCGCCTTCGTCGGCATCAGCGCGTTGCGGTTGTGGAACGCCCAGCCGTAGAACTGCGTGTTGGCGAGCTCAATGCGCTCGGCGCCCAGCGACTCCGCGAGCCGGATGAGCGCTTCGACCTGATGCAGGTTCTTGCGGTGCAGCACCGCGTTCACCGTCAGCGGGAAGCCCAGCTCTTTGGTGTAGCGGTACGCGGCGAGCTTGTCGCGGTAGGAGGCGGTGCCCGCGATGTGGTCCGACAGCTCGGCATCCGCCGCCTGGATGCTGATCTGCACGTGGTCCAGGCCCGCGAGCTTGAGCGCCGCCAGCCGCTCCTGCGTGAGCCGGTAGGCCGACGTGATGAGGGACGAGTACAGGCCGAGCTCGCGCGCCGTAGCCACCAGATCCTCGAGGTCGGTCCGGAGCAGCGGCTCCCCGCCCGAGAGCCCCAGCTGCAGGACGCCGAGCGCCTTCGCCTCCCGCAGCACGCGGCGCCATTCGTCGGTCACGAGCTCGCTCTTGAAGCGACCGCCCGCGAACTCCAGAGGATTGGAGCAGTACGGGCACTGCAGCGGACACCGGTATGTGAGCTCCGCCAGGAGCCAAAGCGGCTTCGGCACCACGCTTCTCATGTTGCGTCCCGTTGGGCCTCGGGGCCGCAGACCACGAGCCGTTTCGCGGCGAGCCCGTCGAGAAACGCCGTCACGTCCCGCTCTATCCCTGCCGCGCGGTAGCGCTCCGTGAGCGCGGCGATGATGTCCGCCACTGACCGCTTTCCGTCGCACAGCTCCAGGATCTCGACGCCCGTCTGGTTCAGCGCCACCAGCCCCTCCGGGTAGAGCAGGACGTGACGCCGGCGCGCCTCGTCCCATTGCAGCCGCGCCTTCGGGGCGATCCGGGGCACGGCGGCGGCGGCGACCGGCGTCACACCGCGGCTCCCGGGAGCGGCCCGCGCTCGACCGCATCGAGCAGGCACCACAACACGTCGCACTTGAACTCGAGGGCCGCCACGGCGCGGTCCTGCTCGTCGCGAGCACGCAACCGCTCCGTCACGAGCGCCAGCGCGTGCTCCGCGTCGCGCGGCGCCTGCGTGAGGCGGTTCTTGAAGTACTGCAGCCCACCGGCGTCGACCCACGTGTAATGAGCGAGCATCGCGGCGAGGCGCTCCTTCACGATGAGCGGCGCGAACAGCTCGGTTAGGGACGCCGCCACCGCCTCGAGCCACGGCCTGGTGCGGCAGAAGCTCACGTAGGCGTCCACCGCGAAGCGAACGCCCGGCAGCAGCCGGCGGTGGCCGAGCATATCCTCCCGGCGCATCCCCATCGCCTCGCCCAGCCGCAGCCACGCCTCGATCCCGCCTTCCTCCCCCGGGCGGCCGTCGTGGTCGATGATCCGCTGAATCCATTGCCGCCGCACGTCCGGCTCCGGGCAGTTCGCCAGGATCAGCGCGTCCTTGACGGGGATGTTGACCTGGTAGTAGAAGCGGTTCGCCACCCAGAGCTGCAGCTCGTCGCGCGACAGCTCGCCGCGGTGCATGCGCTGGTTGAACGGATGGAGGTGGTGGTAGCGCCGCTCCAGCACGCCGCGCAACCGGCCGACGTACTCATCCCTCGACCACGGGGTGCGATCGGGCGCCGCGCGCGACGTCGCCGCCGTCACAGCTCGAACTCCATGCCGTCGTCCCCCACGACGATCCCGGCCGCCTCGACCTGCGCCCGCTCGGCCGAGGAGCGGCACAGCATGGGATTGGTGTTGTTGATGTGCACGAGCACGGTGCGTTTCACGCCCAAGCGCGGCAGCTGGTCGAGACTCCCGCCGGGCCCGCCGACCGGCAGGTGCCCCATCTCGCGCGCCGTCGGCGCGTCGGCTCCCGCCGCCCGCAGCTCCCCGTCCGACCAGAACGTGCCGTCGAACAGCAGCAGGTCGGCGCCGGCTGCGATGGCTCGCACGGTGTCGTCAACCGCACCCGCCGTCGGAATATATGCCAGTGTCCCACCGGTCCGCTCCGCGACGAGCCGCAGCCCGACATCGAACGTGGCGGCGGGAGCCTGGCGCGCGTAGCGCGGCGGCCGGCGCGCCACCGGCACGGCGGTGCACGCGATCCCCAGCGTCGCGCCCGACCGGTCGGCGAGCCCGACCGTCTGTCCATCCGGAAGCACCCGGGGCTCGACGCCGGCGTACGCCTGAAGCAGCGGGAAAACAGGCCACTCGCGCTCGAGCAGCTCGGTCACTCCGGTTGGCGCGTACACGGGCAGTCGCGTCTCGGATTCGCGCAGCAGCAGCAGACCGAGGGTGTGATCGATCTCCCCGTCGGTGCACACGACGGCGCTGATGGGGGTGCCGCGGGCCCCGCGCGGCCAGAGCTCGCGGCGTGCCGCGAGCTGCATCCGCAGGTCGGGCGACGCGTTGAGAAGCACCCAACGCTCGCCGTCCGCGCTCACGGCGACACACGACTGCGTGCGCCCGGGCCCGTGCGCCCGTGCGTCCTGGCAGTTCGGGCACCCGCAATTCCATTGCGGCAGCCCGCCGCCGGCGGCTGAACCCAGGACGATGACTCGCATGGAAAAAGGGGCCGGGTTCGTCACCCGGCCCCTCGGTCAGCGCTGCCAGCTAGGTCACGCGGTGCCGGCGTAGGCACCGACTTCCATCCCCAGCTCGACAACCTCGAATTCGGGCTTGGTCCACGACATTGGACATCCTCCACGAACGATGGTGATCACCCATCACTAGTGCGCTCCGGAGAGCAGCAGACCGCGTGCCGCAGTCACGCGGCGGCGGCGAGCGTCGCAACCTTTTGCCTCCAGAGGAATTACGGTGTGTCGTCCCGATCGGCGACCTTGGGTTGTGCGGCGCTGTGGGTGAGGCTTTTGACCCACTTTGGGTGAAATGACCCAGCGCGCAGCTATCTCTGGTGATGGACAAATCCGCGAGGCCGTCAGGGCTGGACGCCGAACTTCTTCAGCCGATAGCGCAGCGTGTCCCGCGTGATCCCCAACCGCTGAGCCGCTTTGGTTTGGTTCCCGCCCGCCTCGCGCAGGGCCTGCTCGATCATAGACTGCTCCCACCGAGCGAGATCGAGCCCCTGCGGCGGCAGCACGGGGGCCGGGGCTCCCGATTCGGCCGGCGGCGTGGAGCGTGTCTCCAGCGGAGCGCTGGAGGCCGACGCGGTGGCGAACGGGCTTGCGAGCGAGAGGTGCTCGACGTCCAGCGTGGGACCCCGACTCCACAGCACGGCCCGCTCGATGACGTGG
>DASPXO010000125.1:0-40699 GCA_035637235.1 Gemmatimonadales bacterium
TCTTGTGACCGAACCAGCCCGCGATCGCCGGGGCGAGCCGCCGCGCCAGGTCCTCCCGCACGTACAGGAAGACGATTCCCGGGCCGCCCAAGAGCCACTTCAGGCCACCCGCCGTTACGCAGTCCACGCCGGTCGCATGCACGGCCAGGGGCACCTGGCCCACCGATTGGTACGCATCGATCAGACACAGCGCGCCCTTGGCATGCGCCACGTCCGCGACGGCACGGATGTCCTGGATCGCGCCGCTCGTGAAGTACACGTGCGAGGTCGCGACCAGCGCCGTGCGGTCGTCTACCGCTCGGGCGATCGCCTCGACCGGCACCGACACCTGGTCCGGGCTCTCGACCACCACCAGGTCGATGCCGCGCGGCCGCTTCGCGAGCCACTGGTAGGCGACCGTCGGGAAGTCGAGCGAGGTGACGACGACCTTGGGGCGCCGGCGATAGTCGAGCGCCTCCGCCACGGCCGAGAGCGCCACGGAGCTGCTCGGGGCGAGCGCGATCTCCTCCGGCGCGGCGCCGATCACGCGGCCGTAGCGGCTGCGCAGGTCGGCGAGCGCGGCCCACCACACGTCGTACCAGGCCGCCGCCCCACGCGCCTGCCACAAGTCGAGGAACTCCGCGACCTTTCCGCGAGTTCGCTCGCCCAGCGCGCCGAGGGAGCAGGTGTTGAGGTAGATCCGGTCCCGGAAGATCGGGAACTCGGCCCGGTACCGCGCGAGCGGGTGAGCCCCGGTCCGAGGACCGGTCACGGGGCCGCTTGCCGGCATCATAAGCGGTCAATATACAGGGGAACAGCGCGCGTGATACGTCCCGCGGTAAATTGAGCGCATGCAGGCGTCCGCCGGCTGGTCGGCGCTGTTCGCGCGGCTCTCGCTGCGGGCCCTCGTCAACCCGAGGCTCGCGCTCGACCTGCTGCGCCTGACGTGGAGCTTTCGGACGCGCGACTGGTTCCGCCGCGCGCCGTTCCTGCCACTGCCGCCCGCCGAGTACCTGCGCTGGCGCATGTTCACCGCGTACGGCGATGAAGACGCCGTCCCGCCAGTGGAAGACGTGATCGCCTTCGCTCGCTGGCGGCGGGAGACGATGAGATTATGAGCGGCGTTGAGGAGAGGCGTGGAGGAGATGCGTGGAGGAACGCCGTCGAGATGAAGCGTCGAGCGATAGCCCTGGGCTTCGACGCGGTGGGAATCGCGACCCTCGACGGGAACGCCCACGCCGCCGACCTGGACCACTGGCTTGCCGCGGGGTACGCAGGGACGATGTCGTACCTGCACCGCCAGGCGCAGCAGCGCCAACAGCCGGCGCGGATCATGCCGGAGGCCGCGGCGGCAGTGGTGACGCTCACCAACTACTTCCACGGCGCGGCTGACCCCGGACACAAGTCCGGGGTTCCCGAGGTCGGGGCCAGGGTCGCCCAGTACGCCTGGTCCACCGACTACCACGAGGTGCTCGGCCGCCGCCTCGGCCGGCTCGCCGCCGCGATCCGCGCACTGTCACCCGGGGCCAAGACCCGCTGCTACATGGACGCGGGACCAGTGCCCGAGCGCGAGCTGGCCCAGCGCGCGGGCCTCGGCTGGATCGGGAAGAACATGATGCTGATCCACCCCGAGATCGGCTCGTTCACGTTCATCGGCGTCGTGCTCACCGACGCCGATCTCGCACCCGATCTCCCGTTCGAGGCGGACCGCTGCGGGACATGCCGGCGCTGCCTCGACGCCTGCCCCACGGAGGCGTTCGTCGGGCCGCACGTGATGGACGCGCGGCGCTGCATCTCCTACCTCACGATCGAGCACCGCGCCGACTTCACCGACGCCGAGCGACGGATGGTGGGGGACTGGGTGTTCGGCTGCGACGTCTGCCAGGACGTGTGCCCCTGGAACGTGAAGTTCGCGCGCCCGACCAGCGACCCCGAGCTCGCTCCGCGCGAGGACGTCGTCGCGCCGGACCTCGCCGAGCTGGTGCGGCTGAGCGACGAGACGTTCACGCACCGCTACGGCGACACCCCGCTCGCACGCCCGGGCCCCGCGGGGACGCGACGCAACGCCGCCGCGGTGCTGGCCAACCGGGAGCGGTCGGGATGAGCGACGTGCGGGAGGTCGCGGCACACGAGCGCGTCGCGGAGATCCGGCGGGCGCTCACCGACGGGCTGGCCCGAATCGACCCGCACCACCGCCTCGTCGGCCGCCCGGTCTCGTACCGGCTGATCGACGGCGCGAGCCTGGAGATCACCTACCGCGACGTGCCGGGCATCGCTGAGGCCGAGGTGCTCGGCGTGAAACGGCTGCTCCCACACGAGAGCTTCTGCAGCGTGTCGCCGCAGACCGCGGAGACGGTGACGGTGAGGTTCGTGGTGACGTTGAAGGAGTCCTCGAAGACTCGGTAGGGGCTCGCCAACGCACCAGCGAGCCCCTATATCTCTCCCGAGAAACACACCCCGTCCCGCGTCACGCTGATTCCTGAACGATTCTGCCGGAGCCGCCTCATGCGCCGCCTCGTCCTCTCGTGCCTCGCACTCCTCGGCGTCCCCGCGCTCATCGCCCAAGAGCCGTACAGGACGCCGCCCCAGGTCATCGTCGACATCCTGGACGCGCCTCCGCTCCCGGCGGCGAGCGCGAGCCCCGACCGCGCCTTGCTGCTGCTCCTCGAGCAGCGCAGCATGCCCACGATCGCCGAACTCGCGCAACCGATCCTCCGCATCGCGGGGACGCGCATCAACCCGCGCACCACGGGCCCCCAACTCCCGGGCTCGATCACGGGCCTGCTCCTGAAGCGCGTGGCGGACGGCAGCGAGCGCCGCGTCGCGGTGCCGGCGCCGGCCGCGCTCTCGTTCGTGAGCTGGTCGCCTGCCAGCCGGGCGATCGCCTTCGTGCAGACGCGTGACTCGGGGCTTGCCCTCTGGGTCGCCGATCCCGCCACCGGGCAGATCCGCGCGCTCACCGGTCCGGCGCTGAGCGCCACCGCCGGCCCGCCCTGCCGGTGGATGCCCGACGGCGCCCGACTCCTGTGCCGCTTCGTGCCCGACGGCCGCGGCGCCGCGCCGGTGGCACCGGCGACCCCGGTCGGGCCCACCACCCAGGAGACGACGGGGCGCGCCGCGCCGGCCCCGACCTACGAAGACCTCCTCAAGAATGCGCAGGACGAGAAGCTGTTCGACCACTACTTCACCGCGCAGCTTGCGCTCGTTGACGCCGCAACCGGCGCGCGGGCGCCCCTGGGCCACCCGGCGATCTTCGACGAGGTGCATCCGGCCCCCGGCGGCGAATTCTTACTCGTTTCCCGCACGCTCCACCCCTACTCCTACCTCGTCCCGGCGGGCCGCTTCCCGAAGGAGATCGAGATCTGGAACCTCCGCGGCGAGGTCGTGCGCCGCGTGGCACAGCTCCCGCTCGCCGAGAACGTCCCAATCCGCGGCGTGCGGACGGGACCGCGTGCCGTGGGCTGGCGGCCGGGCGTGCCGGCGACGCTGGTGTGGGCCGAAGCGCTCGACGGCGGCGATCCGCGCAACAAGGTGGAGCACCAGGACCGCGTCCTGACCCTCGCCGCGCCGTTCACCGGTGAGCCGATGGAGCTCGCGCGGCTCGTCAAGCGGTACGCCGCTATTCAGTGGGACGCGCAAGGGCTCGCCCTGCTCTCCGAGTACGACCGCGAGCGCCGTTGGACGAGGACGTGGATCGTGGACGCCGCGCATCCAGCCGGGCGGCCGACCGTCCTCTTCGACCGGAGCGCAGAAGACCGATACGGAGACCCTGGCTCTCCCCTGTTGCGCCCGACGCCGGCCGGGGACCTCGCGCTGGTCAAGAGTGGCGACTGGATCTTTCTGGCCGGCGCGGGGGCGTCGCCCGAGGGCGACCGGCCCTTCCTGGACCGCGTGAACCTCCGCACCAAGCAGGCCGTGCGGCTATGGCGGGCGGACACGATCCACTACGAGACCGTCGTCGCCCTCCTGGACGATGCCGGCCGGCGCTTCATCACGCGGCGCGAGTCGCGCGCCGAGCCCCCCAACTACTTCGTGCGCGAGGGCAGCGCGGTCCGCGCCCTCACCACCTTCAGGGACCCCGCCCCGCAGCTCAGCGGGATCGACAAGCGCCTCGTGACCTACACCCGCGAAGACGGCGTCCCGCTCTCCGGGACGCTGTATCTCCCTCCCGGCTACCGCTCGGGCACGCGCCTCCCGGTCGTGATGTGGGCGTATCCGATCGAGTTTGCCTCGGCGACCGCCGCCGGGCAGGTGACCGCCGCCCCGAACCGCTTCAACGAGATCCGCGGTCCGTCACACCTGCTCTTCCTGACGCAGGGGTATGCGGTGTTCGACGACCCGAAGATGCCGATCATCGGCGGTGACACCGCGAACGACCACTACGTCGAGCAGCTCGCGATGAGCGCGCGGGCCGCCGTGAAGGCGGTCGTCGACCTCGGCGTCGCCGATCCGGACCGCATCGGCGTGGGCGGCCATAGCTACGGGGCCTTCATGACCGCCAACCTGCTCGCCCACACGGACCTGTTCCGCGCCGGCATCGCCCGCAGCGGCGCGTACAACCGCACGCTCACGCCCTTCGGTTTTCAGAACGAGGATCGCACCTTCTGGCAGGGGCGCGCCGTGTACCTCCGGATGTCGCCGTTCGTGTATGCCGACAGCATCAACGAGCCAATCTTGATGACCCACGGGGAGGCCGACAACAACTCCGGCACATTCCCGATCCAGTCGGAGCGGTTGTTCGCCGCCATCAAGGGGCTGGGCGGCACGGCGCGGCTCGTGATGCTGCCCGACGAAGCGCACGGCTACGCGGCGCGGGAGTCGGTGTTGCACACGCTGGCGGAGATGATCGAGTGGTTCGACAAGTACGTGAAGCGCGCTTCACCGCGGCCGGCGGCCGCGACCGGCAACTAGTGCCGTTCCAACTCGAGCCGAATCACCGGCAGCTCCGGCGGATTGCCCCATCGGATCGGGATCGCCGCCGTTCCCACTCCCGCCGAGACGTACAGCCACGTCTCCCCGACCCGCTTGAGTCCGTGAAGATAACGCCCGCCGAACTGCGAGGGGACCGTGAGCGGCCCGATGAACGGCAGGTGGATTTGTCCGTTGTGCGTGTGACCGGAGAGCATCACGTCCACGCGCAGCCCAGCCGGCAGGTACTCGATCAAGTCCGGGTTGTGGGAGACGAGCACCCGCGGCACATCCGGCGGAACGCCCCCGAGGGCCTCGTCCAAGCGAGTCGCGCCGTGCGTGAAGTCGTCCACGCCCGCCACCGCGAGCAACCCAGCGCCGCGGCGGATCAGCCGGTGCCGGTTCACGAGCATGGTCGCACCCGCGCGCTCGACCACGGCCGCCACCGTTTCAGGCCCGACCCAGTGGTCGTGGTTGCCGAGCACGGCGACCACGCCGTCCGGCGTCCGAAACCGCGCGAGCACCGCCTCCAGCCCGTCGAGGTCGCTCCGCACGTGACTCACGAAATCTCCGCCCAGCGCGACGAGATCGGGGGCGAGCTCAGCCGCGCGGTCCGCCACCCGCTCGAGCCACGCGGACGGCACGACCGGGCCGTGGTGCAGGTCGGAGACGAGCGCGATGCGGTAGCCCACGAATTCCGGAGGCAGGTCGGGCACCGGGACGGCGACCTCGGGCGTGGCGAGTCGCACCCCGTCCCAGCGCGCGAACGGGGCGCACAGGCGCTCCATCGTCCACCCGACGGGGACTTTGACGAGCCGCTCGAAAACGGGTGTCCGCCGCTCCCGGGCCGGAGGGTAGCGCCGGGGATGAAGCAGCGGTCCGATCACCTCACGACGATGCGCGACACGACGTCGTACAGGAAGCGGACGCCAAACGTCAAATCGTCGAGGCTCACGCGCTCGTCGTTGCCGTGCACCCCGCGCGACTCGGCCTGGCTGAGCGGGAACGGCGACACGCCGTAGCTCACGATCCCCAGCCGCCGGAAGTAGTGGCTGTCCGTGAACCCGGTGAGCGGAGGGGTGGTGACGAGCGCTTTTGGATCGCGCGCCCGGGCGGCGGCCACGATCGCCAGGAACAGCTCCGTGTCCGTCGGGCTCTCGGTCGCCGGCCAGTTCGGCCCCTGGGGCGTGATGCTCACGGCCGTATCGTTCACGACGCGGACCAGATCCGCGAGGAACGCCGCCGGCTCCTGCCCGGGCAGCAGCCGCACGTCGAGCGCCGCCGTCGCGACGGGCGGGATCACGTTGGTCTTGTCGCTCCCCCCGAGCCCGGTGATCGAGATCGTGTTGCGGAGCAGCGCGTTGTAGGTGAGGTCGGAGGTGAGGGCGCGCGCCACCGCCGAGTCGCGCAGCGCCGCGCGCAGGTCGGCCAGCCAGACGCGCCGCATCGCGTCGCTCTCGATCGTCGAGAGGTCCCGGAAGTACCGCTCCACCACCGGCGTCACGACGAGCGGCGTCTGGTAGCTGACGATCCGGGAGAGCGCCCGCACCAGCCGGTGCACCGGGTTGTCGGGCGTCGGGCGCGAGCCGTGGCCGGGCGTCCCCTTCGCGGTCACGTCGAGCCAGAAGGGCGACTTCTCCGTCGTGCCGACGCCGTAGTACTCGATCCGCCCGCTCGCGTCGGTGCGGATCGTGCCGCCCTCGTTGATCAGGAACTCGGCGTCCCGCACGAGATCAGGATGGTGCTCGACGAACCACCCCGCGCCCACGCCGGCGCCGATCTCCTCGTCCGAGGTCGCGAGGAAGATAATGTCCCGCTTGAGCGGCACCCCCGCGCGCTGCAGGATGAGGAGCGTCATAAGCTGCGCGACTGCCTCGCCCTTCATGTCGAGCGCGCCACGCCCCCAGACGTAGCCGTCCTGCGTCACCCCGGCGAAGGGGTCGACCTTCCAGTACTCCGGGCTCGCGAGCACCACGTCCATGTGGCTCAGGAAGATGAGCGGGCGCGCAGTCCCGTCCCCCTTCACGCGGGCGTACAGGTTCGCCTTGCCGGATCGGGGCTCGAAAATCTGGGCCTCGATCCCCTCGCGCCCGAGCACGGCCTTGAGCCACTCCGCGGCCTTGATCTCGTTGCCCGGCGGATTCGTGGTGTTGATCGCGAGGTACTGCGACAACAGCGAAGCCGCTTCCCGGCCGGCGTCCCGCCACTCTTCGGTCGTGCGGGGTACGGTCTCGCGCACGAGCTGCGGAGGCAGCATCACGGGCCGGGACGAAGGGCCCATGAGCGAAGGCCGCGGAGCACGGGCACAGCCCGCGCACAAGAGACAGGACAGCCCCACGAGCGCAGTGCGACGCACGCTTCCTCCGCAACGTGACGAGTGGAGACCGCCGAAAGTACGGGGTGACGTCGCGCCGGTCCAGTACGGATCGACGATGGGGGGACCGCGCCAGATGCACCGCGGGTTCGGCAACGATCTCTACTCGAGCCCGCGGGATTCCCCGTGGGCGAGCAGCCAGAAGCGCTCGACGGGAAGTCCCGCCTCCCGCCAGGCGGCGTGCGCCCGCACGGGCGGCTCGTCCATCGCCTCGTCGGTGAGCTTGAAGGTGCCCCAGTGCATGGGCACCATGACGGTCCGGCTGCCGCCCAGGTCGCGGAAGGCGCGCACCGCCTCCTCGGGATTCATGTGCACGGCCCGCATGAACCAGCGCGGCTCGTAGCCCCCGATCGGCAGCAGGGCCAGGTCGAACGGCCCGAAGCGCTCCGCGATGCGCGCGAACTCGGGATGGTACGCGGTGTCCCCCGCGAAGAACACGCGGTGCGTCTCCGTGATGACCGCCCAGCCGCACCACAGCGTGGCGCCGCGGTCCCCGATGCTCCGGGAGCTGAAGTGCTGCGCCGGCGTGCAGGCCACGAGCGCCCCGTGCACCCGGGTCTCCTGCCACCAGTCGTGCTCGCTGACGTCTCGCGCACCGCGCCGGCGGACGAAGCCCGCGAGGCCGAGCGGCACGAGCCACGTCGCCCGGGGGTGACCCGCCGAGAGCCGGCGCACCGTCCGATTGTCGAGGTGGTCGTAGTGATTGTGCGACAGCAGCACCAGGTCGATCGGCGGCAGCTCGGCGAAGTCGATCCCGGGCGGTACCCAGCGTCTCGGGCCCACGAACGAGAGCGGCGACGCCCGGACGCTCCACATCGGATCCGTCACCACATTCAGCCCGCCGACCTGAATCAGGAAGCTCGAGTGTCCGACCCAGGTCACGATGAGACGGTCCGGCGCGGCCCGTGGCACGGCGAACAGCGGTTGCAGACGGGGGAATCGCGACGGCGGGGGATCCCGCGGCCGCGGCCGGGTCGTGCGGTGCACCAGCATCCACTTCAGCAAGCCGCCCAAGGCCGGGGCCCCTGCGCCGATCCACGGGTTGCGGAAGCCGCCGCCGGGGCGGTGATGGGGGGGAGGCACGGGCCGGAAAAGCTAAGCGGCAGGCCGCGTGACTGCCACGGCCTGCCGCCCGACTGGACGAGTCCGGCGTCAGTGGACGGTGATCGCTGCCTGGCCAACCTTGCCATCGCTGGTGGCGCGCAAGAACACGCTCCCCGCCGCGCGCGGCCGCACCAGCGCTTGTGAGCCAAACGGGTAGACGTTGATCACGAGGCTGTCCGTCGTGAACCAGGATACAGGATGGTCGGACAGCAGGTTCCCGGCCGAGTCACGCACCTCTGCCCGGAAGTAGACGCTGTCCCCGACGCCCAGACTCGCGTTATCCGGCACGACTGCGACCGTGGCCGCCGAGCCCGGGGGCGGGAGCTCGCCCGGAAAGATGTGGACCGTGAGCGTGTCGCTAAGCCCGCCGCTCGTCGCGGTGATCGTGGCGAATCCGTCGCGGCGGCCTGTGACGACCCCCGACGGGTCCGGTCCACCGGTGGAGCTCGAGTCTCCCGACCGGACCGTCGCGACGGCGGTGTCGCTGCTCGTCCAGGTCACCGTCGCGTCCGGGACGGGATCGCCGTTCGAGTCGGCGACGGCGGCTCGCAGGAAGAGCGACCCGCCCGCCCCGACGGACGGGTTGTCGCGGGGCCAAATGCGCAGGAAGGGGCCACCGCCCGGCGCCGTCCTGGGGAGAAACAGCACAGGGCTCGTCACGTCGCCGGCAACCACCCGCACGTTTCTGGCGACGGCCGGGCCGACAAGCGGGTTGTCGGGCTGTTCGGCGCGCACGATGTACGTCCCGGCCGGCAGGAAGGCCACCTTGTAGTATCCCGCGAGCGCCCCGCCCGAGTCGGTTCGGGCAGTCGCCACCAAGGACCACGTCGACGGCGGCTGGTTCGGATCGCCGACGTAGACCGCGACGCTTGCGTTCGGAACGGTCCCGATCGCCCCGGTGTAGTCGCTCGCCACCGTGCCTGAAATCGTCCCCGTCGCCGCCGAGTTGACCGCGCGGAACCGAGGCATGAACAAAAAGTCCTTCGTCCCGAAAAAGTCGTACAGGAAGCTCTGGCCGACGTCGAAATCGATCACGATCTCCGCCCCGTCGGTCGGGACGTTCAAAGGATATTGGACCAGGGCATACAGCGGCTGCTCATTCGATCCGGACCAGTTCTGCCAGTTGACCGTGGCCTTGCTCCCGTCCTTCCAACGGATGGAGGACAGGCTCGTGTCGATCGTCATCTTGAGGGCGCGGTACTGGCCCGCCGACACCTCCCCTTCGCCGACGAAGGCGGTCGTGCCCTGCCGGAGTGTCAGGAGGTTGAAGCTCCTCCCGGGCTCGGCGATGAGCACCCACGCCCCGCCACCGCTCGTGTCAGCGAGCGCGTTCGCCTCGATCCGGACGACGTATACGTTCACGCTCGCGACCGAGTCGTAGGGAAACGGCGCGTCGGTGAGCAGCACCTTCGCGAGGGGTTTGCCGCTCTGCGGCGCAGCGGGGATCGTGTCGTCCTGATAGCACGCGCCCCCTCCGAGCAGGGCGGCGGCGGCAAGCGCGGACAGGATGCCTCTCGACATTCGTTCCCTCCTCCGAGGACTCGTTGGGAGACGGCTTCGTCGAGGGATACCCTGCCCCACCCGCGCGGCGTCACAAAACCGCCGGCAGCGGGGTACTGTGACGTCGGGGCGTCTTCGATGGGTATACAGCACATGGGGGCGGGCGACGCGGAACTGGTGCGTCGTGTGATGAGCGGCGACACCGGCGCCTACGGCGCGCTCGTCGCGCGGTACCGCGACCGGCTGGGCCGGTACGCGATGCACATGCTGGGGAATCGGGAGGACGCGGAGGAGGCGCTGCAAGACGCCTTCGTGCGGGGCTACAGCTCGCTCGCCCGCTGCAACGATCCCGAGCGGTTCGGCGCGTGGCTGTACGGCATCCTGGTCAACCGGTGCCGCACCGCGGGCGCGCGCGCCGCCCGACGCGCGCGCCTGTTCGTGCGCGACGAAGGCGCGCTCAACGGCGCACCCGGGCCGACTCTCGCCGAGCGGTCGGAGTTCGAGGACGTCGTCCGACGCGCGCTCGCGCGACTCGCCCCGGAGTACCGCGAGGCCTTCCTGCTCAAGTTTGTGGAGGACCTCGAGTACGAGGAGATGACCCGGCTCACCGGCGCGGGCGTCTCCGCGCTGAAGATGCGGGTGAAGCGCGCGCGGGAGCGGCTGCAGGCGATTCTCAAAGAGGCGGAGCATGTTTGAGCAGCAGGAAGACGTGGTCGAGCGCATCGTGCAGTACCTGCGCCGGCCGCTGCAGATGGATCCCGCGCTCGACGGGCGGGTCATGCAGGAGATCGCAGGGCTGGCTGCCCGCCGGGGCCCGGCCGCCGTGGCGTGGCGCTGGCTGACGCGCCCGCGGCACGTCCCAGTCTCGCCGCTGGCCGGCCTGGCGATCGCCGCCGGAGTGGCCCTGCTCGTCGTGCTGCCCGCGCGGTGGCTCGGCAGGCCGCCGGCGAGCGCGCCCCGTGAGTTCCAGTTCGTGCTCGTCGCCCCGCGTGCCGCCACCGTGTCGCTCGTCGGGGACTTCAACGACTGGGACACGGCACGCACGCCGATGCGCGCCCTGCGCGCCGACGGCACCGTGTGGACCGTGGTCGTGCCGCTCTCCCCCGGGCGCTACCGGTACGCGTTCCTCGTGAACGGCGCCCAATGGCTCGCCGATCCCGCAGCGCCGGCCGCCCGGGATGACGAGTTCGGGGCACCGAGCTCGGTGGTCACGGTGGGAGGCTTGTGAACATGCGCCTGCTCCCCCCGGCGTGGGCGGCGGCTCTCGCGGTCGCGACGCTCGCCCCGCGAGCCGCGGCACAGGATCCCCGGCTCGCGCGCCTCGATCCCGGCGCACGGGCATCCGTGGTGGCGCTGCTCGATTCGGCGCGCACGGCGGGGCTGCCCGCCGAGCCGCTGATGCAGCGCGCGCTCGAGGGAGCGACCAAAGGCGCGCCTCCCGAGCGCGTCGTGGCCGCCGTGAGGCGGCTCGCCGTGGACTTGGGCAGTGCGCGCGACGCCCTCGGCCCCAAAGCCTCGGCGCCCGAGCTCGAAGCCGGCGCCGCGGCGCTCCGCGCCGGCGTGCCCCCGGCGATCCTCACCCGGCTGCACACTGCCCGCCGCCCGCCGCTGACGGTTCCCCTCGCCGTGCTCGCCGACTTGGTTGCGGGCGGCGTGCCGGTGGACTCCGCGGGGGCGGCGATCCTCACGCTCGCCCGGACCACTGGGGACGCCGACCTCGTAGAGTTTCGACGCGCGGTCGAGCGAGACATCGCGCTCGGCGCGCCCCCCGCGGCCGCCGCGGCCGTGCGGCTCAGCTCGATCACCCAGGGTGCCGACAGGGGCGCCAATCCGTCGCAGCAGCCGCGGAGACCATAGCGTGCTCGCCTGCCCGTGACCGCCCGGCGGCCCCGGTGGGCCGCCCTGCGCGGGGCGGTCTACGCGGTGGTCGCGGCGCGCGCCCTCTCCGCCCAGGTCGCGGGAACCGCCGACCTGGGCGTTTCCACCGTGCGCTATGACGGCTTCCTGCCGGCCGGCGCCGCCTCCCTCAGTTCCGCCTTCGTTCTCAAGCGTCCCCGGAGCACCCTGAGCGCGCGCGGCGGGTACCTCGTCTTCGAGAGCGGCAACACGAGCATGCACGCCGGCCTGGCAGGGTCCGCGTTCACTCACGCCACGGGGCGGTGGCGGGGCGAGTTCTGGGCGACGGCGGGCGGGAGCCGGTACGCCGACTTCGCGAGCTTCTGGCACGCGCTCGGCGGCGTGCGGGTGCACTTCCTCGCGGGACGGGGCTCCGTCTGGATCGACGGCAGCGCGGGTCGCACCTCGTTCGGGCGGGCGCCCCGCCCCGCCGCCGCGGTCGCCGCCGGGCTGTGGACCAGGCGGGACAGCGCGACGCTGACGCTCTCGACGTCGCGCACGCGAGTGGGCGACACCGTCTACAGCGACGTCGGGGCGCTCGCCCGGGGCCGGCGCGGCCGGCTCGAGCTCGAGGGCGCGCTTGCCGCCCGGCTCTGGAGCCGGGGCGGCGGTCGCGGGGTGTTCGGCGAAGCCAGCGCCGTCTTCGACCTGAGCGAGCGGGCCGCGCTCGTCCTGGCGGGCGGACGCTATCCCACCGATCCCATTCGCGGCAGCATCTCGGGGCGCTACTTCACCGCGGGCCTTCGGCTGCGCTCGCTGCTCGCGCGCCGACCAGCCTCGCCGCCCGCTCCCGTCCCGGTTCACGCGGCTGGCGGGTCCTACTCGTCCTCGTCCGATGAACGGGCCGCGGCGTGGCTCGAGATTCACCCCGAATCGGACGGGGTGGTCCGGTTCGTGATTCTGGCTCCCCAAGCGACTTCCGTCGAACTCGCCGGCGACTTCACCGACTGGCGGCCGGTCGCGCTGCGCCGCGTGGATTCGTCGCGCTGGGAGGCTCTGCTACCGATCGCGCGCGGCGTGCACCGGATCAACGCGAGGCTCGGCGGGGGACCGTGGATCGTGCCGGTGGGCGCGACCCGGACGGCGGACGATTACGGGGGCGAGACAGGGATGTTTGTGGTCCCCTAAACCCCCGCCACGTTCCCCCTCTCCACAACGTGGAGAGGGGGCAAGGGGGTGAGGTACTAGCGCCGCCCGCCGGCGAGCGCTGCCGCCTCCGGCCGCCGCCGCAGCGCGAGCATCGCCCACACGCCCACCGCCGGCCCCAACGCCAGCACGCTCATGCTCCAGCGCCAGCCGAGGCGCGCGGCGACCGCGGGCAGCAGATAGATCGTCAGGCAGGTGAGCAGGAAGCCGAGGCTGGTCTGTAGCGTGAGTGCCGTGCCGACGAGGTCGCGTGGCGCCAGCTCACTCACGGCGGCCGAGAATTGGGCCGAGTCCGCGACCACGGTCACGCCCCAAACGAGGAGCGCCGGAAGCAGCACCACGAGCGGCCGGCCGAACAGCATCCCGACCGCTGCCGAGCACGCCCCCGAGACCGCCATGGCGGCGCTCGTGATCAAGGTGCGTCCCCAGCGGTCGGCGTACCTCCCGCCGAGCCAGCAGCCGATCGCGCCGCTCCCCACCACGGCAAACGTCACCAGGGCTGGCAAACCGGCGCTGAGCGGGTCGCCGCCCGTGCGGGCGCGCTCGCTCTCGGCGACGAACACCGCCATCCAGGTCCACATGGCGTACAACTCCCACATGTGACCGAGGTAGCCGAGGTTCGCGAGCGACATCGCGCGGTTTCCGAGAATGCGTGGCGCCGCGCCCCAAGAGAACTTCGGTGCCGGGGCGGCGAACGGCCCGTCGTGCGGCACGAGGAGCACGAGCAGTCCCCCCGCGAGCGCGGATGCGGCGGCGACGGCGAGCACCGGGCGCCAGTGCTCGGTGGGCACAGCCCATCGCACGAGGTGCGGAACCGCCGAGCCGAGTGTCAGCGCGCCGACGAGGATCCCGATCGCCCAGCCTCGCCCCTCGCGGAACCATCCCGCCACGATCTTCATCCCGGGCGGATACACGCCCGCGAGCGCCGCCCCGGTCAGCATCCGGAACGCAACCCCGACCCTGGGGTTGGGCGCGACCGCGACGCCCAGCGTCGCGACCGCCGCCAGCGCGGCCGATCCCGCCACGAGCCGGCGGGCCGACCAGCGGTCGCTGAGCGTGAGCATGGCGGAGACGAGCGCGCCGACCACGAAGCCGAGCTGCACCGAGATCGTGAGCCAAGCCGCGCCGCCCGAGCCGAGCGTCCACAAATGGGACAGCGTGGGCGCTACGGCCGAGGCGCTGAACCACGGAGCCATCGCGCACAGCTCCGCGAGCGCCAGCACGGCGAGCACGTGCCGCGCGGTCACAGGCCGGTGGGATGGTCGAGGAACGTCCAGGGGAGCCCGAACTTCGCGTGCAAGTGTTCGGCAAGCGCCTTGACCCCGACCGTCTCCGTGGCGTAGTGCCCGGCGTAGAAGACGTTCAGGCCCAACTCCTCGGCGGCGAAGAACGTGTGGTGCGCGCCCTCGCCGGTGATGTAGGTGTCGAGCCCCGCCGCCCGAGCCTGCGGAATCATGGAGCCCGCACCGCCCGTCACGATGCCCACGCGCCGCACCCGCTCCGGGCCGAACGCCATGGCGCGCGGCGCCGCGCCCAACACCGCGGCGATCTGCTGCTCCAGCATCGCGCGCGACACGTCCAGCTCTCCCCACACACCGATCCGCACGCCGTACTCCTCACCGAACTCGCCGCGCACGGCGACGCCCAGCAGGCGCGCGAGCACCACGTTGTTGCCAACCTCCGGATGCAGGTCGAGTGGGAGATGCGCGCTGTAGAGCGCGATGTTGCCGCGGACGAGTCCCGCCACCCGCCGATAGGCGGGCCCGGTGAGCCGTTTCGGTCCGCCCCAGAAGAGCCCGTGGTGCACCAGCAGCAGGTCCGCCCCCTGCTCCGCCGCCAGCCGCACCGTCACCTCGCACAGGTCCACCGCGGCGCCGGTGCGCGTGACCGCGCCGGCGTTCGCCACTTGGAGCCCGTTGAGAGCCTCGGGCGCGTCGGGCACCTCACGCACCCGCAAATACCCGTCGAGATAGTCGACCAAGTCGGCCAGGTGCATTACGGATAGCGACAGTATATAGACATTAACGCACCAGCTTCGAGACAGTGACACGAGATTCCCACATGGCAAATCTGCTTAACTAATTGCCACAACGTGAGATAAAATATCCACACGCCAAAAGTACGGGCGTGTGGATATCCTGACTTTGATCAGTAGGACCGCTCTGCTCCCGTGCCCGCCCCCGCCTTTTCGACCGGCTCGGCCTCGACCGCAGCCTCCCCCATTCGCACCACGCCGTTGATTTCGCCGCCCTCCTGCACGAGGAGCCGCTTCGCGGCGATGTCCCCGTGGATCACGCTCGTGGCCTGGATCTCGACCCGCTCGTCCGCGCGGATGCTGCCCCGCACTTCGCCGCCGATGATGGCTTCGCGGGCGATCACGTCCCCCTCCACTTCCCCGCCCTTGCCGACGAGCACCTGGCGGCCGGCTCGCACGGTGCCGACCACGGTGCCCTCAATCTTCACCACCCCGTCGGCGTTGATGTCTCCGACGACCCGCATGCCGGGCCCGATGATCGACAGGCCAGCTTCGGATTCCGGAGCGCTGTGTCCCTTCTCGGTGAAGATCGCCATGATCAGTTCTCCTGTCTCACGACCGTGAGGGGATCGAGCGACCTGCCCTCGCGACGGATTTCGAAATGGAGGTGCGGCGCGGTGGATCGCCCCGAGCTGCCGGAGAGCGCGATCACCTGCCCCGCCTGCACCGAGTCACCCTCCTGCACCAGCAGGCGGGACGCGTGTCCGTACATCGTCTCATACCCGCCGCCGTGCCGCAAGAGCACGAACAACCCGTAGGCGGGATCCGTGCGGGCCTGCGCCACCAGCCCGCCGCCGGCGGCGCGGACCGGCGTGCCCGCCGGGACGGCGATGTCGAGCCCCGGGTGCGACTCGGCGGGATCGCCGGGGCGCACCTGCCCGCGGGTGACGAAGCCCGCCACGTCGAGCGGCCAGACGAGCGGCGTGGCGGAGTCCCCCGCGAACCGCGGCGGCCCGCCGGGCGCGCGGGCGCGGACCGGCACCGCGCGCAGCAAGTCCGCTGTCACGACGACTTTCTCGGGCGGCGCCTTCACGCCGAGCAACTGGCGCAGCTCCTGGTAGTTTGCCTCCGCGTGGTTCAACGCCGCCGCGAGCTGCTGGACGCGGCCATTCTCCTCCTTGAGGCGGGCGACCTCGCGATCCAGCACCTGCGCGCGAGCGGCCTCCTTGGTGATCTGGGCGGAGAAGACGACGAAGAACAGCAGCAGCACGCCCAAGGCCGGGCCGCCCCACTTGGCCGCTTCGAAGACCCACCACGGGACCTTGAATTGCCGCGAATTCAAATCGCCGTCCGGATGGACGACGATGGTGACGCCGCGGGCCCTCTTCATCCGTCGAACGGCGCGCCGAGGATCAGCTCGAGGAGCCGCGCGAGGTCTTCGTTGGAGTAGAAGTTGAGATGGATCTGCCCCTTGCCCTTGGCGCGCAGGGTAACGCGCACGTCGGTGCCCAGCCGCCGGCGCAGCGCATCCTCAATGCGCCGCACCTCGGGTGCCTGCCCCATTCCTTTCTTGAGTCGCGGCCGGCGCACCGGCGCCCGCCCGCCGCGCACGCGGTCTTCGATGTCGCGCACCGACAGCCCGAGGTCAACCGCCTCCTTGGCGAGCGTCGTCGCGGCCCGCGCGTCCTCCAGCCCGAGCAGCGCGCGCGCGTGGCCCACCGACAGCCGGCCCTCGTGCAGCAGCGCGAGCACGGCAGCCGGAAGCTTCAACAGCCGCAGCGCGTTCGCCACCGTGGAGCGGTCGCGGCCCACGGCGTCGGCCACGTCCTGCTGCGTGAGGCTGAACTCCGCGATCAGCCGCTCGTAGCCCCGCGCCTCGTCCACGGAAGACAGGTCGTCGCGCTGCAAGTTCTCGATCAGCGCGAGCGTCAGGGCAGTGCGATCATCGACCTCGCGCTTGACCGCGGGGATGCGCTCCCAGCCGAGCGCCTGGCAGGCGCGCAGCCGCCGCTCGCCGGCGATGAGCTCGAATCCTCCGTCGCCGCGGGCGGCCCGCACCACGATGGGTTGCAGCAGTCCCGCCTTCAGGATCGACGCCTTCAGCTCCTCCAGGGCCGCCGGATCCAAGTCCCGGCGCGGCTGGAACGGGTTCGCGCGAATGGCGGCGATCGGCAGCTCGACGAGACTCCCTTCGCGCTCGGCTTCTTCGCGCGTGGGGCCGAGCAAGGCCTCGAGCCCCCGGCCGAGACGACGGCGACCAGCGATGGTGTCCGTCATGCGGGCACCTCCGGCAGCGGTTGAGCGGCGGGCGGGGCAGGGGACGCCGCGCCGGGACGCTCGACGCGGCGGATCAGCTCCTGCGCGAGCGCCAGGTAGGTCTTCGCGCCCACCGACTGTACGTCGTACAGCAGGATCGGCTTGCCGAAGCTGGGCGCCTCGGCGAGCCGCACGTTGCGCGGGATGGTCATGCTGAACATCTGCGAGCCGAAGTACTCCTTCGCTTCTTCCGCCACCTGCTTGCAGAGGTTCAGCCGCGCGTCGTACATCGTCAGCAGCACACCGTCGATCCCGAGCGCCGGATTGAAGTTGCGCTGCACCACCTTCACGGTGTTGAGGAGCTGCGAGAGCCCCTCCAGCGCGTAGTACTCGCACTGGATCGGGATGAGCACGCTGTCCGCCGCCGTGAGCATGTTGAGCGTGAGCAGCCCGAGCGACGGCGGGCAGTCGATGACGACGTACTGGTAGTGATCGCGCAGATCCCGCAGCGCGCGCCGCATCAACGTTTCGCGCGCCTGCTTGTTCACCAGCTCCACCTCGGCGCCGACCAGATCCTGCGTCGCCGGCACGACGTCGAGATAGGGAAAGTGGACGTGCGCGAACCGCGTGTCCGCGAGCGCGCGACCGTCGAGCAGCGCGTCGTACAGCGTGTAGCGGATGCGGTCGCGCTCGATCCCGACGCCGCTCGTCGAGTTCGCCTGGGGATCGGCGTCCACGAGCAGCGTCTTGCGCTCCGCCGTGGCGAGCGACGCGGCGAGATTCACGGCCGTCGTGGTCTTCCCGACGCCGCCCTTCTGGTTAGCGATGGCGATGACGCGGGACATTGCTTAAGCTATTACATCGCAATGTGATATGCTATAGATCCTCGCAAGGCGTCAAATATACGACCCGGTGCAGGGCCGGTAAAGAGTTCGTTTCACGTGAAACCCGTCTGCAAAGTTTCACGTGAAACACGCTGGCGCACACGAAACGCCCATGGAACGGCGCGACTTACGCTACCCGACGGCGCCAGCGCGCCGTCTCGACCACCAGGTTGTGCAGGTCGCTGGGCGAGACCCCCGGAATCCGCGCGGCCTGGGCGAGGGAAGTGGGGCGAATGCCGTCGAGCTTCTGTCGCGCCTCCGTCGCGAGACTCTTCAGGTTGAGGTACGGCAGGTCGGCCGGCAGGGCGAACGAAGCCAGCTCGGCGAGCCGGCTCGCCGCTTCGCGCTCGCGCGCCAGGTAGCCGTCGTACTTGAGCTCGATCTCCGCGCTCGCGACGACCTCATCGTCGCAGCCGACCTCGACGCCCGCCGCCTCGAGCAGCGCCCGCAGCGATACTCCGGGCCGGCGCGTCACGCTCGCCACGCGCTCGGGTTCGGCCAGGCAGGTCCCGGTCGGCGCGAGCACTGGCGCTGCCGCATGCGGCGTGATCGTGGTCGCCCGGGCCAGCGCCAGCAATTCCTCTTCCTGGCGCAGCCGCCCCTCGGCGATCCGCAGCTCCTCGGCAGTGAGCAGGCCGAGCCGCTCGCCGAGCGGCACCAGGCGCCGCAGCGCGTTGTCCTGACGGAGCAGCAACCGGAACTCCGAGCGCGACGTGAACAGCCGGTACGGCTCGTCCACGCCGCGGGTCACGAGGTCGTCGACCAGGACCCCGATGTAGGCGTCGTCGCGGCCGAAGACCACGGGCTCCTCTCCACGGAGACGGCGCACCGCGCTGATGCCCGCTGCCACTCCTTGGCCCCCCGCTTCTTCGTAGCCCGTGGTGCCGTTGATCTGACCGGCGAAGAACAGCAGCTCGATCGCCTTGGTCTCGAGCCAGGGCGTGAGCTGGGTGGGCGGGTAGTAGTCGTATTCGATGGCGTACCCGGGACGGGTCAGCTTGGCCCGCTCGAGCCCCGGGACCGAGTGCACGAGCTCGAGCTGGACCTGGACGGGCAGGGAAGTCGAGAGCCCGTTGAGGTACAGCTCGTGGGTGTCGAGCCCCTCGGGCTCCAAGAATACCTGATGGCGCTTCGCGTCGGGGAATTTGACGATCTTGTCCTCGACCGACGGGCAGTAGCGTGGGCCCCGCGCGCTGATCGCACCGCCGTACAGGGCCGACTCGTTCAGATGCCGGCGGACGATCTCTTTCGCTGCCTCGCCCGCCCAAGTGATCCAGCACGGCACCTGGCGTGGCGGTGCGACTCGCTCATAGAAGGAAAAGCGGAAGTTCGCGCCGTCCCCGTCCTGCCGCTCGACCTTGGACCAGTCGACCGTGCGACCGTCCACGCGCGGCGGGGTTCCGGTCTTGAAGCGTGACACCGTAAGGCCAAGTGATTCAATGTGTTGCGCGATCTCGACGGCAGGCTGATCGCCGGCGCGACCTGCGGGGATCCGCGTGCCGGTTCCGACGTGGATGCGGCCGCGGAGAAACGTCCCGGCCGTGAGGACGACCGCGCGCGCCGTGAAACGGCGGCCGTCAGCCGTCTCCACGCCGCCCGCCCGGGCACCGTCCACGAGCAGGCGCGTCACCATGCCTTGCGTCAGCTCGAGGGACGTGAACCCCTCAAGCAACCCCCGCACGGCGCGACGGTACAGGGTGCGGTCGCACTGCGCGCGTGGCGCCCAGACGGCAGGTCCCTTGGAGCGATTGAGCATCCGGAACTGGATCGTGGCGCGGTCGCAGGCGCGACCCATGATGCCGCCCAGCGCGTCGATCTCGCGCACCACCGTGCCCTTGGCGATCCCGCCGATCGCCGGATTGCAGCTCATGTGGCCGATGGTGTCGAGGTTGGAGGTGAGGAGCAGCGTGCGGGCGCCGAGGCGGGCGGCCATCACGGCGGCCTCGGAGCCGGCGTGGCCGGCGCCTACGACTATCACATCGTAGTCGATACCCATCCAGAATTATACCGGCTCAGGCATCGCGACGTCGAGGGAGATGCTTGAGGTGTCTTTCCTTGGTCTTCCGCGGTCTTCCGCTCAGGTCTCGCATCCACTGAGCGCCTCGGCGACTCGGCGTCTACCTCGCCGTCTGGGCGTCTCGGTGAATGTCTATGCCCGGATCCAGCGCGCCAGCTCCTTCAGGTTCGGCCGCTTCCCGGTCATCAAGATCCCAACCCGGTATATCCTCGCCGCGATCCAGGTGACCACCACGATCCCTAGAGCGAGCAGCCCGAGGGACTCGACCAGCTCTCTCGCCCCCAGACTTCCCGCCGCCCACCGGACCGGCATCGCGATCGGCGCCGTGAACGGAATCAGGGACAGGGCCACCGCGTACGTCGAGCCGGGACTGTTCGCCAGCGCGAACACGGACAGGTACGCGATCATCAGCAGGAACATCACCGGCTGCTGCGCCTGGCGCGCCTCCTGCTCGTTGGACGCCATCGCACCAACGGCCGCGAACATGGCGGAGTACAGGAAGAACCCGCCCAGGAAGTACGCGACGAGGATCGCGGCGGTGCTCGCGGGGACGTGCGGCAGCTGGAACGCCATCTGCGGCTCAGCCGCTGTGAGGCTCCCGACGAGCGCGGCGCGGTGCGTGAGCACGAGCCGCCCGCCCACGGCCCAGATCGCGAACTGGAAGATGGACACGGCCCCAACGCCCACGACCTTCCCGAACATCAGCTGGAAGGGCGCGAGTGACGAGACCAGGACCTCGACCATGCGGGTCGTCTTCTCCTCCAGCACCGAGCTCATCACGTTCACGCCGTACACCGCGATCACGACGAACAGCACCATCGACATGAGGTAGGCGAGCCAGAACGATTCGGCCGCGCTCTCCCCGGTGGTGCGGGAGCCCGAGATCTTCTTGGTCTGGAGGTTTATCCGGAGCTGCGCCCGGCGCACGGTGCCGGGGTCCACGCCCGCGCGCTCGAGCCGCCCGTTCACGGCGAGGAGCCCCAGCACGCGGCGTAACTCCTCGATGTCCCGCAATGAGGAGACGTTCGACGCACGGTACTCGGCCGCGCCGGTCTCCACCGTCGCGTCGGTGACGATGAGAAAGCCGTCGAGCCGCTTGGCGCCGACTTCGCGCGTCAGCGAGTCGAGCAATCCCGTGCGCGTGGGCTGGCGGGCGACGACCCGGAACGCCCCGCCCCGCGCGAGCGAGTCCGCCACGCGCCGCCCGAACGCCCCCGTCGAACCGTCGACCACCGCGATGCGCTTGGCGCCGCCGGAGGCCGCGAGGCGGAGCGGGATGATGAGGATCGCGGCGACGACCAGCGGCCCGAGGACCGCCGAGAGCCAGAACCACTTGCTCCGGACCCGCTCGACGAACTCGCGCCGCACCACCGCCCAGAACTTACGCAATCAAGGCCGCGCCTCCGCCCGTGCGGCGTCCGTGCCGACGAGGTCGATGAAGATCTTGTTGAGGGACGCCTCCTGCACCTCGAACTTCGAGAGCCGCGCCCCCGAGGCGACCAGGGCCTGGAGGACCCGCTGCGCGTCGGCGCCCGGCGCGAGCTCCAGCTCGGCGTAGTGGCCGTAGTCGTCGACCTTGGTCACCAGCCCGCGGTCCGCGAAGACGGCGGGCGCCCCGCCGGCACCGTCGTCCAACCCGATGACGAGATGACGGCCGCCATGCGTGCGCTTGATGTCGCTCAAGGTTCCGTCCACGAGCTTCCGGCCGCCGGCGACGATACACAGCTCGTCGCACAGCTTCTCGGCCTGCTCCATGATGTGGGTCGACAAGAGGATCGTGACGCCCGCGCGGTGCAGCTCCAGCACGCTGTCTTTCACGATCTGCGCATTGACCGGATCGAGTCCCGCGAACGGCTCGTCCAGGAGCACGAGCTCGGGCTCGTGCAGGATGGTGGAGATGAACTGGACCTTCTGCTGCATCCCTCTCGACAGCTCGTCGACGCGCCGCAGCCGCCAGGCGGCGAGCCCGAGCCGCTCGAGCCACGTGAGCGCCTTGTGCCGCGCGGCTCGCCGCTCGACGCCCTTCATCTCCGCCAGGAACACGAGCACGTCCAGCACGCGCATCTTGCGGTACAGGCCGCGCTCTTCGGGGAGGTAGCCGATGCGCGCCGAGTGCGCTCGGCCTGCGCCGGGCCCGCCGAACAACCGCACGCCGCCCTCGTCCGGCTCGATGATGTCCAGGATCATGCGAATGGACGTCGTCTTGCCGGCGCCGTTGGGGCCGAGCAGCCCGAAAATCACGCCTTCCGGCACGGCGAGCGACAAGCGGTCGACGGCGGTGTGGCCCGCGAAGCGCTTGGTCACGCTGTCGAGGGCCAGGATCGGTGCGGTCATGAGGGCCGGCGGGAATCCTAGCCGCCTGCACCTCCGGTGACAAACGGAGCCGGCGGGCTAGGGCTCGACGATCGTCAGGGCCGGCTGCCCGTCGGTGCCGACGCCCAGTGCGGCCTGGGTGACGCCGTCGGCGTTGACGAACACGAGGCTCGTCGCCTGCTGCGCCGTGAGCCCGAGCACCGCCCGGCTCCTGCCCTCGCGGTCCGCAAACACCAGGCTGATGGTCTCGTCCGGCAGCAACCCGAGGGCGGCCCGCGGCCGGCCCTCCCCGTCCACGAGCGCGAGGCCGGGCGAGCCGTCCTCGAGCACGGAGAACCGCAGCCGCGCGCGGCCCTTCTCGTCGTGGAGCGCGATCTGCGCGGCTCCTTCCGGCGTCATGCCGAGCAACACGCGCGCCCGGCCCTGCGCGTCGCGCAGCACAAGGCTCGAAGCCTCGACCACGCCAGCGGCGGCGGGGCGACGTCGGAGCACGGACCCGACTCCGGCCGCGGTCGCGACCCCGAGCAGCAGCCCGAGGCCGAGGACGAGCCTCCAGCCCACGCGCCGCAGCCGCTCGTTGTCGCGCTCCAGGCGCTCGAGCCGCTCGAGCAGCGCTCCGCTCGCGTCGGGCATCCCTTCTTGTGTCACACCGCTCTCGTTCATGACTCCTCCGTCTCTCCGGCAGGGGTGCTCCGAGGCTCGCGTCGCTCGGACAGGTCGAGGAAATACGAGCTGCAGGACCGCTCGAGGAGGTCGCGCGCGAGCGTCGCCGCCTCCTGCCGGTAGCGGGCGAGGTCGCAGACGTGATCGAGGATGTCCCGCGGGTGACAGCCCCGCGGGGCGATACCGCTCCGCTCGTAGTAGTCGCGGTAGATCTGCTCGACGGCCCGGGGCTCGTAGCCGATCCCGCGCTCGGCGCAGCAGCGGCGGAAGATCTCCTCGTACTGCCTCCGCGTCGGGCCGGGGACGCGTAGCTTGTAGTGGATCCGCCGGAGGAACGCTTCCTCCACGAGATCGCCGGGGCTCAGGTTGGTGCCCAAGACGAGCAGGCAGTCGAACGGCATCGGAAACTTGCTCCCCGTGTGCAGCGTCAGAAAGTCGATGCGCTTTTCGAGCGGGACGATCCAGCGGTTCAAGAGCTCGCGCGGCGGCACGCGCTGCCGGCCGAAATCGTCGATGATCAACACCCCGCCGTTCGCCTTCACCTGAAACGGCGCCTGATACAACTTCGTGAACGTGTCGTACTGCAGGTCGAGCTGTTCCAGAGTGAGCTCGCCGCCCGTGATGACCACCGGGCGGGTGACGTAAGCGAAGCGCCGGTCGTGCTCGGGGATCGCGCGCAGCCAGGTCGGCTCATCGCCGCCCTCCGGCCCCGACTCCGCCGGGTCCGGGACGGGGCTGTGATAGACGGGGTCGTAGACCACCATGATCTCCCCATCGATATCGACGGCGTACGGCAGGTACAGCGCGCCCCCGAGCAGTTGGGCCAGCGTCTCGGCGATCCGGCTCTTGCCGTTACCCGGCTCCCCATACAGAAACAGCGACTTCGCCGAGTTGACGGCCGGCCCGAGCATCTCGAGCGTCTCCGGGGCGAGCACCATGCCGGCGAACGCCGCCTCCATCCGCTCGCGCGTCACGTGCACCTTGCGAATCGACTGACGGTCGACCCACGCCCGATACTGCTCCAGCGGGACCGGGGCTGCGCCGACGTAGTGGCTCGCCGTCATAGCCTCGCGCGCCCGCTCCCGGCCGCTGCCCGTGAGGTCGAAGATGTAGCCACCGCGCCCGGCCCCGCGCGCCGACCGCACCTCGACGAGCCGCGCCTGCTGGAGCTCGAGCAGCCGCTCGTCCACGAGAGGGAAGGGCAGGCGGATGAAGTCCACGACCTGCTGGCCGCTGCGTGCGCCCTGCACGTAGAGGATCTTGAGGAGCAGGTCTGCGATCGCCTCCCGCGACAGCCCGGTGTCCTCCACAGTCTCCGGGACCGGGGGGGCGGCGGGCAGGACGGGGGCGGGGACTGCCGGCGCGAGAGCCGCGGCGGCCCGGTTCACGGGCGTTGTCCCCAGGCCGGCGCCCAGGCGAGGGTGTCGCCCGGGGAGGTCCCGGTCGTCGCGAGCGTGCCCGCCGGCAACTCGAGCGCTGCAGCCGTGCGCCCGTGCCAGCGGGACCACCGGCCCGGTGCGAGCTCGTGGTACACCGCGAGCACGGCGCCCCGCTCGTCCAGGAACGCCACGTCCATCGGGTAGCGGACGCCGAACGTGTGCACCGCGCCGCAGGGGACGAGGAGCAGCCCCTCGCCGGCGGCGAGCGGCGGGCTGCCGACCAGGCCGCGCAGCCGGGACCACCAGCTGTCGGCGAGGCCGACCCGGCTCCCGAGCGAGCGCCCCCGCGTGCCGTTCGTGACGGCCATGTAGCGTCTCACTTCATCCCGCCGAGCGTTCGGTAGATCAGGATGAGCGCCGGCCCCAGGATCACGACGAACAGGGCGGGGAAGACGCAGAAGACCAGCGGAAAGACCAGCTTGATCGTCGTCTTCGCGGCGGCCTCCTCGGCGCGCTGGCGGCGCTTGGTCCGCATGGTGTCCGAATGGACGCGCAGCGCCTGGGCGATCGAGGTGCCGAAGCGGTCCGTCTGGATCAGCATGGCGGTCAGGGAGCGGAGGTCCGCCACACCGGTGCGCTCGCCCAGGTTGCGGAGCGCATCCTGTCTCGGGGCCCCCGCGCGGATCTCGAGATTGACCAGGCTCAGCTCGTCGCCCATCAGGCCGCTGACATGGCGGATTTCATCCGCGACCCGGACAATGGCTTGGTTGAGCGCGAGCCCCGCCTCGACGCACACCACCAGCAGATCCAGCGCGTCCGGCAACGCCCGCTGGATCTCCTTCTGGCGCTTGCGCGCCCGCGCCCCCACGTAGAACGCCGGGGCGATCCAGCCGAGCGTGGCGCCCCACAGCCCGGCCAGCACTGCGCCGACCACGCCGCCGCCCGCAGCCGGCGCGAGCAGCGCTGCCCCGCCGCCGAGCCCGGCCGCCAGTGCCAACCGGGCGCCCCAAAACACGGCGACGGCGCGCGGGCCGCGATATCCGGCGTGCACCAGGAGCAGCCGCGACGCGGGGCGGTTCGCGCCGCGCCGATTCAGGACGTTGCCCATGAGCTCGAGCAGCCCGGTGAGCCGCTCGGACCGCTCGCGCCGCCGGTGCCCCGCGAGCACATCGCGCTCGGCCTCGTGAGTGCTCCGAAGCATCGCCAGCTGGCGCGCGACGGCCCGCGACCGGGCCGGCACCAGCAGCCCCACCAGGGCCACCAGGACGGCGACGGTGCCGCCGAGCAACGCGACGATCAAGTACGGCGCCATGATTTCCTCAGATCTCGATTTGCACGATCTTGCGGATCCACAGATAGCCCAGGATCTGCAGGGCCACGGCGGTGACCAGGAGGTACCGGCCGATCACGTCCTGAAACAGGAGCATGATGAATTCGCGATTGATGAAGAACAGCGCGGAGCCGACGGCGATCGGGAGCACCGACAGCACGTAGCCGCTGAACCGGCCCTGGGCGGTGTACACGCGGACCTGCCGGCGGATCGTGAAGCGCTCCCGGATGGTGTAGGCGATCTTGTCGAGGACTTCGGCGAGGTTGCCGCCGACCTCGCGTTGAATCAGGATCGCCGTGACCAGGATGCGCACGTCGGTCAGGTCCACGCGATCGGCGAGGCCCAGGAGTGCATCCTGGAACGGCATGCCGAAGCGCTGCTCCTCGAACACGCGGAGGAGCTCGCCCGCGATGGGCTCCGGCGCCTCATCCGACGCCATTTTCAGGCCCGCCGAGAGCGGATGCCCGGCGCGGATCGCGCGCCCGATGAGGTCGATCACCTCGGGCAGCTGCTCCTCGAACTGGCTGATGCGCCGCGCGCGCTTGCTCCGCACAAAGAGGTACGGGAGCCAGGCGCCGATCGCGGCGGCCACGAACGCCGCCGCCCAGACGCGCAGCGCGAGCCCGGCTGCGGCGCTCATCCCGAGCGCGAGTCCCAGCGTCACGACGAGGTAGCTCTGCGCGGTCCATTGCAGCCCCGCCTGGTCGAGCAGGCGCCGGATGTCGCGCAGATGGGGGACCCGAGCGGCGAGCACGCGCAGCCAGCGCGCCTCCACGGCGCCGGCGGTCCGCAGCAGCGTGGGCGAATCCGGGGCGGAGCCGGCGGTCGCGAACGCGCGCAGTTGCCCCACCATCTCCCGCCGCCGCCGCCACTCCAGCCACCACTCCAGGAGCAGGGCCGCGGCGACGGTGGCCAGCACGACGGCCGCGAACGCCAGCACCGCCGGCGCCGCCTGGCGCAACAAGCCCCCTACCACCGGCGGCTCCGCGGCTCGGCCGGCCCCGTTTCCCCCAGGGGGGAGAAGAGCTCCGCCGCCAGCTCGATGCCGCACCCCTTGAGCCGCTCAGCGAAGCGCGGCCGGATGCCGGTCGGGCGGGTGCGGCCCACGACGCGCCCCTGCTCGTCGAGCCCTTGGCGCTCGAAGACGAAGATGTCCTGCATCGTGATGACGTCGCCCTCCATCCCAACCAGCTCCGAGATCGCCACCACCTTGCGCGTCCCGTCCGACAGGCGGCTGACCTGGATGACCACGTGGACCGCGCTGGCGATCTGCTGGCGCGTCGCCTTGTCCGGCAGGTTGAGGTTCGCCATCGCGACCATCGTCTCGAGCCGGCTCAACGCATCGCGGGGGGTGTTCGCGTGGATCGTCGTCAGCGAGCCGTCGTGCCCCGTGTTCATCGCCTGCAGCATGTCCACGGCCTCGCCGCCCCGGACCTCGCCCATGACGATCCGGTTCGGCCGCATCCGCAGCGAGTTGATGAGGAGCATCCGCTGCGGGATCTCTCCCTCGCCCTCGATGTTGGCGGTGCGGGTCTCGAGCCGGACCACGTGCGGCTGGCGGAGCTGCAGCTCGGCCGAATCCTCGATCGTCACGATCCGCTCGTCCGAAGGAATGAAGGAGGACAGGATGTTCAAGAGCGTCGTCTTCCCGGCGCCGGTGCCCCCCGAAATCAGCACGTTCAGCCGGGCGCGGACGATGCCCTGCAGCAGCTCGAGCATCGGCGCGGTCACGCTCCCTACCCGCAGGAGGTCGTCACCGCTCAGCGCGTCCTGCCTGAACTTGCGGATCGAAAGGTGGGGGCCGTCGATCGCGAGCGGCGGGATGATTGCGTTCACCCGGGAGCCATCGGGGAGGCGCGCGTCCACCATGGGGGTCGTGTCGTCGATGCGCCGCCCGACCGCCGAGACGATCCGGTCGATCACCTGGAGCAGGTGCTTGTCGTCCTGGAACCGCACGTCCGTGGCCACGAGCTTGCCGTGTCGCTCCACGTAGACCTGCCGGGCGGTGTTGACCAGGATGTCCGACACCTCCGGATCCTGCATGAGGGGTTCCAAGGGCCCGAGACCGAAGATTTCGTCCACGACCTGCTGCACCAGGCGCTCGCGCTCGTCGAGGTTGAGCGGGGCGTGCTCCTGCGTGAGCAGATCCTGGACGATCTTGCGGATGGCGGCGACCACCTCGCTCCGGTCGAGCCGGTCGAGATTCGACAGGTTGAGGCGCTCGAGCAGGCGACGGTGGATCCGGCTCTTCATCTGTGGCAGCGTGCTCGGGTCGGCGCGCTTGCCCTGGGGCGGGGGCGTGCCGGCACCCGCCCGAGCGGGCTGGGCGCCGTCGCCCGCCACGGGCGTCTCCCAGGGGCGCGTCGAGCGGCTGGCGTCCCCGCTCGAGCGGGGCGCCACTCCGTCCAGCGGCTGGCGCGGTCCGCCGGCGGTCACGCCCGCACCTCCTCGTGCCGGCGCCGCAGCCACCCCCACACCCGGGCCAAGAGGCCCGGGCGGGGAGCGGTACGCGGCGCAGTATCCGTTCGCCGCCGCATCTTCGCGATATCGGCGCCCAGCGCCTGCAGGTCGCGCCCGTACCGCGAGCTCCCGTTGCGAGCGATGGGGTGGGCCGTGTTGATCGAGCGGCTCACCGCCTCGAAATCGTTGCTCAGCGTCCCGTACACCTCGAGGCCGGCGGCCTGACGCACGTCGGCCAGCGAGATCACGTCGTTCGGGTCATAGCGATTCACGACCAGGCGGAGACGCCGCTCCTCGCTGCCCGCTCCCTGCTCGAGCAGCGGCAGGCACCGCTGCAGGTTGCGCAGCGACGGGATGTCCGCGGTGATGACGGCGAAGATGAGGTCGGCCTCGTCGAGGGCCGCCACGGTCGCCGGCGAAAACGATTTCGACGTGTCGATGACGATGAAGTCGTAGTGCTGCTTGAGGAATTGCAGGATCGCCCGCACCTGCTCGCCCGTCGCGACTTCGGCGCGCTCCGGGTGGAGCGGCGCCGACAGGAGATGAACCCCCGATTCGTGGCGCTCGATGAACGAGGCCAAGAGCCCCGCGTCCATGCGCTCGAAGTTCCGCACCATGTCCACGAAGTGGAACCGCGGATGGATGCCGAGCAGCAGGGCGGTCTCGCCCAGCTCGAGGTTCAGATCGAGGAGCAGCGTCTTTTTCCCGGTGAGGCCGTGCAGGACGATCGCGAGGTTCGTCGCGAGGGTCGTCGTGCCGGCGCCGCCCTTCGGGCTGAACACGGCGTACAGCTTCCCCGCCTGGGGGCTCCCCGACTGCCCTGAACCGAGCCGGCGCGCCGCCCGATCCACGGCCGCCGCCATGGACTCGATCGCGACCGGCTTGGGGAGGTACTCGGTCACGCCCGCCCGCATCGCCTCGAGCAACAGCTCCGAGGACAGCGCCGATCCGCAAGCCAGGACGCGCCGCCGGGGCTCCCCGTCCGCGAGATAGTGGGCCAGGTTGATCCCGGTGGCGGGATCCGGATCGAGATCGAGGAACACGAGCTCCGGGTCGCAGGTCCGGAGCGCCTGGATCTCGACGGCGCTGATGTCCGCAAAGGGCACCGCGATCTCGAGCGCCAGCTGGACGCCCTGCTGCGCCTCGGTGAGGGCGCTCCGCAGTGTTTCGCGAAACGTCGGATCGGTGGAGATCAACACGCCGCGCATGTCACGTCCTCTCTGGTGCCGGGGATGCGAGTCATTTCACGAGCCGGAGCGTCTTGACGAGCGACCCGGTCGTCGAGGCACCGGAGGCGTCCCCCGGCACGTAGTACAGGAAGCGGCCCGTAACGGGGTCCTTCATCTGCGACTGCTGCTCGATGAACATCAGCGCGAAGTTGTTGAACCGGATCGTCTGCGCCCCCGACTTGGTGATCTGGGTCGGGTCGAAGATCGCGAGCCGGACGATCCGGGGGCTGTCCATCCAGTTGCCGTACTTCGAGCCCGTCACGCTGTGGGTCGCGTCGTCCCAGCGCGCGTCGGGATCGTCGTTGACGAGCTCGTTCACTCCCTGCCAGGTCGGGCCCACCATGTTCCCGGGCTCGATCGGGTACTCGGCGCCCAGCGCGATGCTGCTCAGGTTGCAGCTGCAGATGTTGCGCCGGTATGCCGCGGCCCCCGGCGTGTTGCCGCCGCCGCTCCCCCCGCCGGAGCATTGCTTCTGGCTGGCGTCGGCCGGCAGGCGCCAGGGCAGGAAGATGCCCGGCTCGGGCTGCTGGACGTCCTTCGGGTCGGAGATCTTGATCTTGATCTGCCGGCCGAAGTCGCCTGTGTACGCCGTCGTGAAATCCCGCCAGCCGCTGCCGTAGCCGGTCTCGTTCGTGTTCCCGCCGGGGCCTGAATAGGGGACGTAGGAGTCTCCCGGTGAGTCGCCGTACTTCCACACCTCACCGGGGTCCCACTCCCGGTTGCCGTTGCGATCCCCGTTGGCGTCCTGCCAGGCGTCCGGTACGGCGAAGGGCTTCAGGCAGCGCGCCGCGCTGGCCGGCTGGGCCACAGCGGCGGCGAGCGCGCCGATCGGCACCGAGCGGATGCCGAAGATGCGCGCGAACCAGGTGCCCACCGTGTCCCGGTGCACCACCACGGCCACCTTGAGGCTGTCCGGGATCACGTTCACGGATACCTCGCTCGGGTCGATGGGACCGTTCAAGAACGTGTTGCGGACCGCGTATTCCGTCGCGCGCGCCCGCGCCATTCCCGTCGCGTCCACGGGCCGGGCCTCGAGGAAGGCGCTGGCGCCCGCGAGCGCCGCCGCATCGGCCGCGCGCTGCGCGTCGACGTGCGCCTTGAAGAGCATCCCGAGATCGATCGCCAGCGCCATGAAGGCGAGCATCGCCGCGGTCCCAACGGCGACCAGCACGGCCACTCCGCCGCGCTCATTGGCGATCACCACCGGCCCGTCTCGCACGTCAGTTGCTCTCCGGCATGGGGCCCTTGGTGCGAAGCGAGCCTTCCCATTGCCAGGTGTCCGGCTCGCCGGTCGGGATCGCCGGGGCGGTGTCGGTCGCGTCGACGAACTGCGGCGTCACGATCACGAGCAGCTCCGAGCGGTTTTGCTTCAGGCTGCGCGAGCGGAACAACGCGCCGAGGATGGGGAGATCGCCCAGCACCGGGATCTTGGTCAGGTTCTGGGTCGTCGTGTTGTCCAGGAGTCCGGCGATCGCCAGGTGCTGCCCCTCGCGCAGCTCCACGTCGGTTTCCGTACGCCGCGTGAGAATGCTCGGGATCTGGAAGCCCGAGGAGGTCAGGCCGTTGCCGAAATCGAGCGACGAGACTTCGGGCGCGACGTGCAGCCGGATGTTGTCGCCCTCGGTGACGGTGGGCGTGAACTTGAGGCGCACGCCGAACTCCTTCCACACGATCGACGTGCTGCCCGCCGTCCCCTGGACGACCGGGAACGGGAATTCGCCGCCCGCCAGGAAGGAGGCCTCCTGCCCCGGGAGCGCGAGCAGGTTGGGCTCAGCGAGACTCTTGAAGTCCCCGCGGGACTGGAGCACGCGGATGATCGCGTCGAATTCCGCATTCGCATTCATGAGGAACAGCTGGAGCAGGCCGTCCGACATGGTTTCGCCCCTCCAGTCGCCCCCGGTGCTCAGCTTGTGCGGATTCAGCGTGGCCAGCCGCGTCGCCATCTCTCGGGCCGCGCTGCGGCTCACCTCCGCGAACCGGACCTTGAGCAGCACCTGCCGGGCAGGCGGCGCCTGGAGCCGATCCACGACCGTGGCGCCGGTCCCCTTGGCGATGTCGGCGGCCTGCCGTGCGGCCGCGGCCGTGTGAACGCGGCCGGAGAGAGTGACCGTGTTGCCGCCCGCCGCCACCGAGATCGAGTCCCGGGGGAAGAGGGTGCGCAGGTAGCGCTCGAGCGCGGGGGCGTCGGCGGTGACCTGGACCGAGTACACGCGGACCTGCCCGGCCTGGTCCCACACGAACAGGCTGGTCGTTCCCAGCTTCTTGCCCGTGATCACCAGCTCTTTGGGCGACACGGCGCCCGCGTCCACCACGGCGGGATCACCGATGGAGAACCGCTGGACCGGCCCCTCGTAGGCCATGAGCGCTGATTCGCCGGTCGTGAGGGTCACGACCCGCTGCGGCTCGGTGGTGATGCGCTGGGCCGCCACGGGACGGGCCCGTCCCACAGCGATCGCCGCCAGCGCCGCCAGGGCCGCCAGTCCTCTACGACAGACACGATGCATGCTCACGATTGCGCCTCGCCTCAGAATTTGATGAGCGTGCGGACGCCGCCCCTGTAGGCCTCGACCACCGTCGCCGCGTCCACCGGCGCCGACCTCCGTGCTGCGTTCTTGTTCTTGCTCTCGTTCTTGTTCTTGCTCTCGTTCTCGGCCTTGGTCGCGGGGCGCGCCAGCAGCGCGTCGGACCGGATGCCCCCCGTCGGTACCTCGGCCAGATCGAGCGTATTGCGCAGCGCGAGCTGGACCTTGCCGTCGCTGGCCGCGAGGATCAGCCTCTCGCCCTGCTCGGGTGACACGAGCAGCGTGATCACGGCGACCGTCACCGGCTTACCCTGAGCGTCCTGCTGTGTCTGCTGACCCGCCGCCAGGACCGGGATGTTCTGGAGCACGATCTGCGTGACGGTCTCGGTGCGTCCGGTCCGCGGCGGCAGGGTCACGAGGACGTCCACCCGCGTGCCGGGCAGGACGAAGCCGGCCACGCCGATCACTTCGTCCACCCTGACGCTGACCCCGCGCATCCCCTCGGGGATGGCGATCGCCAGCCCGCCACCAGCTTCCTTGCGCGCAAGCTTGGTGTCGAGCAGCGGCTCGTTGACCCCCACGGGCACGATCACGCCGCGCCCCACGAGCGCCTCCACAGAGCCGGCATAGCCCGGCAGGACCGCTTCCTGTGGCCAATCGACCAGCCGCACGTCCTCGGCGCGAAGCCTCACGCCGACCGGCAGAGCACGCGCCGCGACGGCGACTTTCCGGGCCGGGGGCTGCGCGGCCATGAGGCGCGGCGTCTGCTCCCGCAGATACGCCAGCGCCAGATAGGCCGCCAGGCCGCCCGAGCTCAGGGCGAGCGTGAGGATGATCCACAATCTTCGCTGTCTCATTGGCTGGCGCCTCTCATTCGTTTCTCATGATCGATTCGGTGACCAGGGTGATCGACGCATCGGCGTCCTTCCACCCCATGAACGGCCGGATGAAGACGAACCGATACGGCAGTGCGATCTTCACGCCCGCGGGCGTCCCGGTGCCCGCCCGGAAGCCCGTCACCGTGACGGCCGGCCCGGTGCCGCGGACGCCCGCCCGGCTGAGGGCCCGCCGCACCACGGCGACGACCGAGTCCTGCGTCACGCTCGGGTCGGCCACCACGGCGGTCCGCGCTCCCGAGCGGGCCGCGTCGGTCATCACCTGATAGACGTTCCACGCCCGGCCGAACTCGAAGACCGCGATCATCATCAGCATCAGCAGGGGTAACACGATCGCGAACTCCACCATCGCTTGACCCCCCTCGGCACGGCCCAGACACGACGCGCGTCTCACAAGCCGGCTCCTTCCCACAACCACCACACGAGCGATCCCACGGCGATGGCGACGCCGTAAGGGATCGTCAACCTCCCGGATGATGAGATCGCGGGCGTGATACCGAACCGGCCGAACGTCGCCCATTGCTTGGCGAACCCATACGTGTTGACGAGCGTCCTCGTGAGGGCTCGCCGGCGCGCGGCCTCGCACAGCGCCAGCGCGCCCCCGAGCACCGCAATCACGAGCAGCGCCCCCGGCAGAAGCCCGGGGCCCATGAACCCCCCCACCGCCGCGAGCAGCTTCACGTCCCCGCCACCCAGCGCCCGCAGCGCGAACGGCGGCAGCGCAACGAGCAGTGCCAGCCCCGCCCCTGCGGCACCGGCCAGCAACGCGTCCCCGCCGACCAGTGCCCGAAGCGCCAAGGCCACGACGAGGCCGGTCACCGTGAGCGCGTTAGGGATGCGGCGTACGCGCACATCGAACCACGCTGCGCACGCCAACAGCGCCACAAACGCACCACTCGCAGTGAGCCACATCGCGCCTCCTTGTGCCTCCAGACTACGGAGGCCGGACCCTGCGCCCGGCCTCCAAACCTCCCTGACCTGTCGGTCAGGAACGGTCACTGCGACGGAACGTAGCCAGCTGCGGGCTGAGACTTGAGCGAGTCGGCGGCGGCGTCGAGCACCCCACCCGCGCTGTTCCGCACATACATGAAGGCGGCGATCAAGCCAACGGCCACCACCGCGACGATCAGCGAGTACTCAACCATGCCTTGCCCGGAGTCGTCGCTCCAGAGCGTCTGCCAAAGGTTCTTCATTGTTGTTTTCTCCCTGGCCCGCAGGCCGAGTGTGGTCAATGGGCGCCCCTGACCTGGATCGAGCACATCGCTCCGGGAGAGGACAGCGTCCGTACCGACGCGGCGACGTATCTCATTCGAGACGGATCCAAGAGGACTGTGCGTCGCCGCGGTCTGCACGGCGGGCAACGCAAGAGGCGTTCCACCCGGGGTTGGGCGCCCGCTAGCTACGGATTGCTCGGCGTCACCCTGGAGAGCAGCGCCGGACGCTCGCAAACTCCGCGCCGCACTCGCGAATCGCGCACGCACGTTCCCTGTGGGGCAGCCGTTGAGGCGCTCCTTCTTCATTAGTGGTCGGGAAGCGCAGCTCGGCGAAGCGCGCGATCGTGGCGCCCGTGGTGCGGTCAACCCCGACCACCCGCGTCACGCCGCCGGTGGAGAGGAAGACCGGCATACGAAGACCGGCATATAAGGAATACGACCGCGAAGAAGCCGCGGCCGGCTCGCTGGCCAAGCTCGTGTAGCCTCCGTCACGGAGGGCCGGGGCAAACGGACGGGGACCGGGAGGGGGAGGGGAGGGGCCTCGACGGGCACATCCGACCTGCCGATGTGAGCCCGGTCACGCTGCCACTGCGGGCAATGGCGGGTTCTGGCGCCCCGCCATCGTCGGGGGCGCAAATCCGACGTGCGCCGGGTTGCATGACAAGCGTGCGCTTCGCCGCAGTGGGACATCCCCCTTCACCACATGAGCAGCTCCCGCCCGCACGCACAACACGCCCGCCACTGTGGCACAGCGGTTGCCTTAGAAGGGCGGCGAAGGGCCGTCCGAAGAAAGCATTCGACCGCCCACGGCGAAAGTCACGACGCACTACAAGCCTTGGGCGAGAAGCCCTGGAAGGAGCGGCCGGTAATGAGCAGACGAATTCTAGTGAGCGGGCGAACTCTCGTGATTTGGCTCGGGTTGAACGCCATGGCCGCACCGGCCTGGGCTCCGATGATGGCCGATGAAGTAGCGCGCGTCGAGGCGGCCCAGTGGGTCGACGCTCAACAGATCGCCTCCGAATACCGGATCAGGCTGCGGCAGGATTCGCTCAGGCTCACGGATTCGCTGGCATTTCTGATCGTCCAGGCGGCTGATCGCCATGCTGTCCCGCGCCGCATCGCGTTCCGCCTCATCTGGGCGGAGTCGCGATTCAAGGTGAATGCCAAGGGAACCGTCGGCGATGCCGGACTCGCGCAGGTGTTGCCTTCGACCGCCCGGCGCGTGTGCAACGTGCGCGACGCTCGGCGTCTGTACGACCCCGTCACGAATCTCGACTGCGGGTTCAAGTACTTCTCGAGCTTGCTCAGACGATACGAGAATCTGGAGTGGTTCGCGCTGGTCGGCTACAATCGCGGACCGCGCATCGCGGACAGCCTGAAGGCGCAAGGGCTTGGGTATCCCGAGCGCATCTTGGCTCTGCAGTAGATTTCACCGGCCCCGATCGGGGCCGGCGCCGAATCCGCCCTCAGGTCTTCAGCGCGTCCGTAAGCGCGTTCCAGGGCAGCAGCGCACACTTGATGCGCACCGGGAACTTCGCGACGCCGGCAAGCGCCCGCAGCTCGCCGAGCGACTTGTCGCGCGCCGCGGTCTCGTCGCCGCGCATCATTGCGCCCATGCGCTCCGCGAGGGCGAGCGCCTGCGGGATCGACTTGTCCTTCAGGAGCTGCGTCATGATGGACGCCGACGCCTGGCTGATGGAGCAGCCCCGGCCGATGAAGCGCACGTCCCGGATCGCATCGCCGTCCACGCAGAGCTGCAGGTCGATCTCGTCGCCGCACAGCGGGTTGTTGAGCGAAACGGCGTGCGTCGCCTTCTCCAGCGTCCCCTTGTTGCGGGGCCGCCTGTAGTGATCGAGGATCAGCTCCTGGTAGAGTGCGCTGAGCCGGGGCTCAGGCGGGGACGTATCCAAACAGGGCTCCGGCTTTGACGAGCGAGCCGGCGAGGACCTCGACGTCATCGAGGTCGTTGTAGAGGTAGAACGACGCGCGGGCGGTGGCCGCCACGTTGAGCCGCCGCATCAGCGGCTGGGTGCAGTGGTGCCCCGCGCGGATGCAGACGCCGTCCTGGTCGAGAATGGTCGCGAGGTCGTGCGGGTGGATGTCGCCGTAGGTGAACGACACGACGCCCGCCCGGTGGCCGCGCGGCCCGTACACCGTCACCCCTTCGATCTGCGCGAGCCGCTCGATCGCCGCGTGCGCGAGCGCCTGCTCGTGCTCGGCGATCCGCTCCGTCCCGATCCGCCCGAGATAATCGATCGCGGCCGCGAGGCCCACCGCCCCCTCCACGTTCGGCGTCCCCGCCTCGAACTTGTGCGGGATCTTGTTGTAGCTCGAGTGGTCGTCCCACACGCGGGAGATCATCTCGCCGCCGCCATGGTACGGCGGCATCGCCTCGAGCAGCTCGGGCCTCGCGACCAGCGCCCCCGAGCCCATCGGCCCGAGCATCTTGTGTCCCGACAGGGCGTAGAAGTCGCAGTCGATGGCCTGGACGTCCACCTTCAGGTGGGGCGTGGACTGGGCGCCGTCCACGACCACCACGGCCCCCGCGGCGTGCGCGAGCTTCGCCAGCTGGGGCGCCGGGTTCACCGTCCCGAGCGCGTTCGAGACGTACGGGAAGGCGACCAGCTTCGGCCGCCGCCCGAGCGCGTCGCCGAAGTCCGCGAGATCGATCCGGCCGTCCTGCGTGATCTCCACCATCCGGAGCGTCGCGCCCTTTTCCTGACAGAGGATCTGCCACGGCACGAGGTTCGAGTGATGGTCCATCGCCGTGACCACCACGCTATCGCCAGCCCCGACGTTCGCCCGGCCGTAGGAGCCCGCGACCAGGTTGATCGCTTCGGTCGTGCCCCGCGTGAAGACGACGCCCTCGGGCGCCCAGGCGTTCACAAACGTCGCGACTCCAGCGCGCGCCGCCTCATAGGCCTCCGTGGCGCGGATCGCGAGCCGGTACGCGCCGCGGTGCACGTTAGCGTTGGTGGTGCGGTAGTAGTCCTGAATCGCGTTGAGGACCGCCTCGGGCTTCTGGGTCGTCGCCGCGTTGTCCAGGTACACCAGCCGGCGGCCGTTCTCCGGCTGCCGCAGCAGCGGGAAGTCGGCGCGGATCTGGACGGCGTCGAGCATCAGGCGAGCCTGGCGCGCACCATGCGGTCGAGGCGGTCCCGCACGTCGCTGCGCTCCATCCGACCGAGGATCTCGGCCGCGAAGCCGTAGGTCAGGAGGCTCCGCGCCGCTTCCGGGGAGAGCCCGCGGCTGCGGAGGTAGTAGAGCGCGGTTTGGTCGAGCGGCCCGACCGTGGAGCCGTGCGTGCACTTCACATCGTCGGCGTAGATCTCGAGCTGCGGCTGGCTGTCCGCCCGCGCGTCGGGCGAGAGGAGCAGGTTGTTGTTCGTCTGCTTCGAGTCGGTGCGCTGGGCGCCGGGCCGCACGATGATCCGGCCGTTGAACACGCCGTGCGCCCGCTCGTCGAGCACGCCGTTGAAGAACTCGTGGCTCGCGCAGTGCGGCTGCGCGTGCTCGATCACGGTGTGGTGGTCCGCGTGCTGCGTCCGCGCCAGCAGGTAGAGCCCGTTCAGGACCAGCTCCGCGCCCGCGCCGTCGAGCACCGTGTCCAGGTCGTGCCGAGCGAGCGACCCGCCCAGGGTGATGACGTGCAGCCCGAGGAAGCTGTCGCGCCCCTGCTGCGAGTGCGTGGTGGCGACGTGGTAGGCGCGCCCGCCCTCACGCTGCACGCGGTAGTGCTCGGCGCGCGCGCCCTCCCCCAGCACGATCTCCGTCACGGCGTTGGTCCAGTAGACCTCGTCCGCGAGCGCGGCATAGCCCTCGACCACGGCGGCCCGCGCGCCCCGCTCGAGGACGATCAGGCTCCGCGGGTGAGAGACGGTCGGTCCCTCGCCCCCGTGGCCCGTGGCCAGGAACAGCACCTCGAGCGGTGGCTCCACGAGCGTGTCCGCCGGGATGTAGATGAATGCGCCGTCGGCGAGGAACGCGGTATTGAGGGCCGCGAACGCGCTGTGCTGCCAACGCGCATAGCGGGCGAGGTGCCGCTGCGCCAGCTCGCCGCTCGGGCCCGCCCGGAGCGCCGCGGAAAGGCCTCCCACCTGCACGCCGCGGGGCAGCCCGGCGATCGCCGACAGGCCGGGCGCGTACCGTCCGTCCACGAACACGACCCGCGGGCCCTCCACCGCCCCGAGCAGGAAGGGTTGCAGGGCTTCCGGGCGCGCGGCGTCGGGTGCGGGTGGCGCCAGCGCAAACCGCGTTTCGGCGACCGGGGCGACGCTCGTGAAGCGCCACTCCTCCTGCTTCGTGGTCGGGAAGCCCAGCTCGGCGAAGCGCGCGAGCGCGCCCTCGCGGATCTCCTTGAGCCACGCGGGCGCGGCGCCCGCGCCGTTCTCCGCGAACGCGCGGAAGTCCGCGACGTAGCAGTCCTTCACGTCGCGCGCGTCCAGGGGTGTCATGCGACCGCCGCCTCGTCGCGCAGCCAGTCGTAGCCCTTCTCTTCCAACTCGAGCGCCAGCTCCTTGCCGCCGGACTTCACGATCCGGCCGGCCGACAGCACGTGCACGAAGTCCGGCGTGATGTGCGTCAGGATCCGGTAGTAATGGGTAACCAGCACGGTCGCGTTGTCCGGCCGGCGCAGGCTGTTGACGGCGTGTGCGACCGTCTTCAGCGCATCGATGTCGAGCCCGGAGTCGGTCTCGTCGAGGATCGCCAGCTTGGGCTCGAGCACCGCCAGCTGCAGGATCTCGTTGCGCTTCTTCTCGCCGCCCGAGAACCCGTCGTTCACGGGCCGGGTGAGGTAGCTCGAGTCCCAACCGATCACCTTGAGCTTCTCCTCGAGCGCGTCCATGAACTCGACCGGCCCGAGCTGCTCTTCGCCGCGATGGCTCCGGATCGCGTTCACCGCCGAGCGGAGGAAGTAGGCGTTGGTGATGCCGCGGATCGCCACTGGATACTGGAAGGCGACGAACACGCCTTCGCGGGCGCGCTCCTCCGGCTTCAACGCCAGCAGGTCGTTCCCCCGGTACCGGACGCCCCCCTCGGTGATGGTGTAGGCCGGGTGCCCGCCCAGCGCCTGGGCCAACGTGCTCTTGCCCGAGCCGTTCGGTCCCATGATGGCGTGCACCTCGCCGGATCGCACGGTCAGGTCGATTCCCTTGAGGATCTCCTTGCCCTCGACGGCTGCGTGGAGGTTCGTGACCTCGAGCAGCACGTCGCCGGCGTCCCGGTTCCCGTGTTCCGTCACCCCACGCTCCCTTCGAGGCTGATGCCCAGCAGCCGCTGCGCTTCGACGGCGAACTCCATCGGCAGCTCCTTGAAGACTTCCTTGCAGAAGCCGTTCACGACCATCGAGACCGCGTCCTCCGCGGACAACCCCCGCTGCTTGCAGTAGAAGAGCTGGTCCTCGCCGATCTTCGATGTGGACGCCTCGTGCTCCATGATCGCGGTGCTGTTGCGCACGTCGATGTACGGGAACGTATGCGCCCCGCACCGGTCGCCGATCAGCATCGAGTCGCATTGCGAGTAGTTGCGCGCGTGCTCGGCGCCCTTCATGATCTTCACGAGCCCGCGGTACGTGTTCTGCCCGCGACCCGCCGAGATCCCCTTCGACACGATGGTCGAGCGGGTGTTCTCCCCGATGTGGATCATCTTCGTGCCCGTGTCCGCCTGCTGGCGCTGGTTCGTCACGGCCACCGAGTAGAACTCGCCGATCGAGTTGTCCCCCTGCAGGATGCACCCTGGGTACTTCCAGGTGATCGCCGAGCCGGTCTCCACCTGGGTCCAGGAGATCTTCGAGTTCTTCCACAGACACTTCCCCCGCTTCGTGACGAAGTTGAAGATCCCGCCGCGACCCTCTTCGTCCCCCGGGTACCAGTTCTGGATCGTCGAGTACTTGATCGTGGCGTCGTCGAGCGCGACCAGCTCGACCACGGCCGCGTGCAGCTGGTTCTCGTCCCGGATCGGCGCGGAGCAGCCCTCCAGGTAGCTCACGTAGCTCCCCGCCTCCGCGACGATCAGCGTGCGCTCGAACTGCCCGGTCGAGGACGCGTTGATCCGGAAGTACGTGGACAGCTCGAGCGGGCAGCGCACGCCTTTGGGGATGTAGGCGAACGACCCGTCCGTGAACACGGCGGAGTTGAGCGCCGCGAAGAAGTTGTCGTTGTAGGGAACGACCGAGCCCAGATACGGCCGGACCAGGTCCGGGTGCTCGCGGATCGCCTCGGAGATCGAGCAGAACACAATCCCGTCCCGGGCGAGCGTCTCCCGAAACGTCGTGGCGACGGACACCGAATCGAACACCGCGTCCACGGCGACGCCCGTGAGGCGCTTCCGCTCCTCCAGAGGGATGCCCAGCTTCTCGAATGTCTCGATCAGCTTGGGATCGACCTGCTCGAGGCTCTCGAGTTGCGGCCGCTGCTTCGGCGCCGCGTAGTAGCTGATCGCCTGGTAATCGATCGGCCCGTACTTCACGTTCGACCAGTGGGGCTCGCGCATCTTGAGCCAGTTGCGATACGCCCGGAGCCGCCACTCGAGCATCCACTCCGGCTCCCCCTTCTTCGCCGAGATCAGCCGGATGACGTCCTCGCTCAAGCCCGGCGGAACGACTTCGGCCTCGATGTCGGTGACGAATCCGTACTTGTATGGCTGCAGAACCTG
>DASPXO010000126.1:0-2752 GCA_035637235.1 Gemmatimonadales bacterium
CGAGCGCGGAGAGGCTCATGACGCCCCCCGCTTCCGCCGCGAGCGCCCCCCTGACGGTGACCCGGCACTGATAGCGGTGCCCATGCTCGCTCGCGGCGCGCCCGAACTCTCGGGCGTTGCGCGCGTCATCCCAGTCCACGCACCGAATCCGGTGCGTCGCGGTAAACTCAACGATACGCGTAAGATAGCTGATCGGCATCCCTAGAACACTCGCACCGCACTGGCCTTGAACGCGAACACCACCGGGCTCCCGGGCGCCAGCTGGAGGTCGCGCGCCGCCTCCTCGGTGACCACCGCCACCAGCTCCACCCCCACGTCGGCGGTGACGTGCACCGCGCCGGGGCGCTGCCGCGCGAGCCGCGTGACCCGCCCGTTGAACACGTTCCGCGCCGACGACGGCTGGGGCTCCCGGCTGACGAAGATGTCGGTCGGGGCGACCGCCAGGATGGCGGGCCCCGACCGGTCGGTCATCGCGGCGATCTCGATCGCGCCGACGCGCACGTGCTTCGGGTCGCCCGCCGTCGAATCGGGCAGGTGCACCCGGAACAGGTTCTCGGGTGTGACGGGCGAGAGCTTTCCCTCGGCGAGGGCGCGGACGTCGTCCGCCCAGCGGTACGCGTCCTCGAGCTGGTGCGACGCGAGACAGATCGCGAGCGGCCGCTTGCCGCGCTCCTCGCCGAGCGCCTGATACAGCGTCTGCGCGGCGGCGCGGTCGGCCGAGCTCACCGGCTCGTCGAGCAGCAGCACGTCGGGCTCGATCGCGAGTGCGCGTGCCACGGCGATGCGCTGCACCTCCCCGTCCGACAGCTCGCGCCGCCGGCGGCCCAGCAGCGGGGTGATCCCGAGCCGCGCCGCCACGCCCTCGATGCGTCTGTTCACCTCCGCGCGTCGGACTCTCCTCACCTGTAAGCCGAACCCCAGATTGTCGCGGACCGTGCCGCTGAACAGGATGGGCCGCTGCTCGACCAGCGTCACCCGCCGGCGCAGCCCCGCATCCGGACGGGCGCGCGACGCGCCCCCCGCGACGACCCGTCCGTCGAGCAGCACCTCGCCTTGCGTGGGCCGCTCGAGCAGCGCGAGCAGCCGGAGCAGCGTGCTCTTCCCCGAGCCGTTCGGGCCCACGATCGCGATCAGCGCCCGCGGGGGCACGTCGAACCGGTCGAGGTCGAGCACCAGCCGCCCGTTGTAGCGGTGGCGCACGCCCCGCAGTTCAAGCATGGCCTCGCCCCTGGAGGGCCTGCAGCGCGACGTTCACGAGCAGGGCGAGGAGCAGCAGGATGAGTCCCAGGGCGAGCGCGAGGCCGAAGTCCCCCTGCGCCGTGTGCAGCGCGACGGCCGTCGTGAGGGTACGCGTCGAGCCCCGGATGTTGCCGCCCACGATCATCGCGGCGCCCACCTCGGCCACGACCTGGCCGAACGCCGCGGTGAGGACGGCCGCGAGCGCGAAGCGCGCCTCGCGGGCCACGGTCCACCCGGTGCGCCACGGGCCCGCGCCGAGCGTCTCGGCGGAGCGGCGGATGCGCGGGTCGACCCCCTGCACGGCCGCCGCGGAGAGCGCCACCGCAATGGGAAACGCGAGCAGCACGTCGCCGATCACGATCGCCTGCCACGTGTAGAGCCAGCCCAGCCCGCCGAGCGGGCCGCGGCGCGAGAGCAGCCCGTAGAGCAGCAGCCCCACCACGACCGTGGGGAAGGCGAGGGCCGTGTTGACGACCGTGAGCGCGGCGCGGCGGCCCCAGAAGGGCTTCGTCGCGAGAACGAAGCCGAGTGGTAGCCCCAGCGCGCAGGCGATCACGGTGGCGGCGATGGCGACTTTGAACGTCAGGAGGGCGACGCCGTATACCTCGGCGTCCCCCGCGAGGATGAGGGCGAGCGCGCGCCTGAATCCCTCCGCTAGAAAGTCCATCCCAGGCCGACGCTGATCCAGGGATGCGAGGTCCACTCGGTGAGCCGCGCGTCGAGCGGGAGCACGCGGCTGCCGTCGATCGCGTTCGGCACTTGGTATTCCCTCGGGTACGTGAGCCGCCACAGCACGGCCCGGAAGTCCGTGCGCACCGACAGCCGGCGCACGGGATACCAGCGGACGCCCGCCCCCGGCGCCACGGTGAACTTGCTCCCGAAATCGTAGTTGCTCGGGTCGGGGGGCGAGCCGCCGCCGATCGCGAGCCCCAGCGCGCCGCCGACGTAGGGCGCGAGGCCGTGCCAGGTCTTGCGGCCGGAGAGGGCGAGCTGCAGCCCCGCGTCGACCAGGACCACGTCCGTGTCGAAGGGCCCCGTCTTCCGCGTGAGCGAATCTTTCGTGTAGTCGACCACGAACCGCGTCGTCTGCGCGTACGCGACGCCGAGCGAGGCGCCGAGCGCGCCGCCGAACGGCACCTCGTAGCGAAGCCCGCCCGTCGGACCGTTCGAGAGCCCCACGCCCGGCCCGCCGCGGCTGCCGCCGAGGTGGCCGTAGCTCACGAGCAGCGTCCCCCCCGGCCGGACGTCCTTGTATGGTGACTGACCGGGATCGTGCCCGACCTGGGCGGACAGGCGGTCGGCCGGACCGGCGGACAGAAGCACCCCTGCGCTGACGATCGCCGCGCGCCGCACGTGCCGGCCGCCCGACCGCCTGACCGCCCGACCGCCCGTCGCTTCACCGCCCATTAATCGATCTCCCTCAGGTCCCGCCCCGTCATCTCGGGCGGAGGTTCGACGCCCAGCATCCGCAGGATGGTCGGCCCCACGTCGCGCAGGGCGCCGCCGTGCCGCA
>DASPXO010000127.1:0-4817 GCA_035637235.1 Gemmatimonadales bacterium
GCGGGCGTGCCAGGATCTTCTTCAATTCCGGCAGGTACGGTTCGGAGCAGATGTTTTCGCTTATGCCGGAACAGGCGTAAGCGTCAACGCGTGGAGTGCGCCGGCCAGAGGTGCCGTCCTAGTCTTGACATCCATTGCCTCCCGACGAAATAGAGGTGTCCTTTCGGCGAGCCTGCGTAAGGAGCTGGCGACGGGCGCACCGGTGGATCAGCGCAGCCGGCCGAGGAAGAGGTCAATGCCTTGCTGGACGCATCGCTGGACTTTGGCTTGGCCGGCAGGCGTCGGCATGAGGTGGCCGCACGACCGGCACTCGTGGAGTGCCACGCGGTGGACGTGAATCTCCTTGCCGGCGAGCGGGGCGGGACCGGTCAGGCGGACCGGGTACGTCGTGGTGCGTCGGACGAGCGTGGTCCCGGCGCAGTTGGTACAGGTCGGCTTCTTCGCCTTGGCGGTCGTCCGGCCCATCGCGGTACACCTCCGCGGCGACAATCTTGCCTCAGCGAGGCGCCGACGGGAAGCCCGAGCGGGATGCCGATCTGGGGTGTCCTTGCAACAACCGCGCGCAGACCAGGCATGGCGGCCGGCCCGCTGTGCGGGCGACCGCCGCGACCTGAGAGCATCCGTCGCGCCCAGCTCTGGGCTGGGCCTGACCGTCCGTGGGCGGAGTGAAGAGGGTGCCGGCGTCAGAGGGACGGAGGAGAGAGACCGGCGCGGCTCAACGCGGCGGCCCTGCTCGCGGACGGAGCGCCGCCAGCGTCGCCTCGTAGTTCCACGGCATCCACGCACTCGGGTCGCGGGCGACGTCCTCAGGGTGCCGCTGCAGGGCGACGAGATACTCGAACGGCGCGATGCCGTTGAGTTCGGCCGTGTGAATGAGGCTCATGAACACGTCACCGACGCGGGCGCCGTTCAGCGTCTTGTAGAACAAGGCATTCTTGCGATGCAGGATGGCCTTTTTCAACGCGCGCTCGCAGAGGTTGTTATCCAGCGGCGCGCCGGGCACGCGCAGGAAGAGCGTCAACTCCTGCCAGTGCTTGAGCATGTACGTGATCGCGTCGCCCAAGCCGGAATTGGGCTCCACCCGGCGCTCGTCGAGGTGCTGGCGTAGCCAGCTCTCCAGGCCCGCCATCAGGGGGCCGCTCTCGGTCTGGTGGACGTGGAGCCGCTCGTCGGGGGACAGGGCGCGCTCGCGGGCGCGGGCGTCGTGCCCGTAGACCTCCCGCAAGGTCTCGAGCACGTACCGGACCTCGGCGGGGAAGCTGTCGACCACATCGACGAAGCGGCGGCGCGCATGGGCCAGGCAGCTGGCGAGGAGCGTGTCGAAAGCGCCGGCGGTGTTGGTGGCGAGCGCGTCGCACATCTGGATCGGCGGCGGAAGCTCGGCCGCCCGCTGGGCCAGGACGTCGGCCAAATTCTCGCCCGCGTGCTGGCGCCCGGTGAAGAACAGCGCGATGTGGTGAGCGTCGCGGGTGGCGACGATGCCCGAGGTAAACACGCCGGTCCGCGCGTCCACGTCGTCGTCGGCTGCGGCGGCCTGCCGCTGCGCGGCGGTGAGCGCGAGGACCTTCATCGTGGTGTCGTCGTTGTAGAAGACCTCCCCCTGCGCCGCCTGCCGCATCAGCTCCTCGAAGGCCAGCTCGAGGCGCGGGGCCGCGTCGCGCACGAGCTCCCACTGCGTCGCGGCGGGCAAGGGAATCCGCAACCCGTGCTGCAAGGTCTCGATGCGATGAAACGGCAGCCCACAGCCATACTTGAGCAGACCGACCATGCTGGTCGCCGTCTCGTCGTACTTGGCCTCGCCCACGCCCTCCGGGGCCGGGGCGGTGAAGATCTCGCCGCAGAGGTTGCAGCGCAGGCGATCGCGCTCATAGACGGTGGCCCCGAGGGGCGCCATCCCGGTGATCCGCACCAGGGTGGCGGGCTCCGCCAGAGGATACACTTTGCCTTTCAGGCACTCGGGACAGCCCTCGCCACGGCGGAGCGAGGGGTGCCCCACCTTCACCAGGTCCGCGCCCGTGTAGGCGGCGGCCCCGTGACGGCCGTGGCCCGGGCGCGGGGCGCCGGCGTGGGGCGGGCGGGGTGCGACGTCGGGGCCGCTGGCGGCACCCGGCGCGCCGGGCGCTGCGCGCGCGCCAAGGATCGTGCGCGTCGTCTCGGTCGTCGGGCCGAAGAGCAGGCGGCGCAGGCGGTCCAGCGAGGTCCCCTTGGCCTGTAGCTCCGCCGTGACGAATGCGAGCGTGTCCATCGCGGTCTTGAGCTTCGCGTGGTCCTCGGCACTCAAGGCCGCCTTGGCGCGCTCGAGGATCGCGCCCAGCTCCTCGAAATTCAGCTCGATGGGCGGCCGTGTCGCTGGCCGCGGCTCCGCCTGCTTCCGTCGGCGTCGGCTCATGGGGTCCTCGTCAACCGCGCGCGAAAGTCCTGCATGAGTGGATAGCCCAGGACCTCCTTGACCGAGCGCGTCGCTCGGTGGGTGAGGTCGGCGTGGCCCCGGCCGGTCGTGCGCCCCAGGACCACCCAGTTGGCGGCGCGGTAACACGTTCCCCGACACCGCGCCGGATCCACGAAGGTCTCCGCGAAGTACACCGGATGGCCGTAGACCCGCTCCCACTCCGCCGGCAGCCGGCGGACCATGCGCCCGAGCAGATGCGAGGCCAGGTGCGGGACCTGCACCCAGGGCACGATCAGGAAGCGGCTATTGTAGGCGATGAAGCGCACATTGTGGCGGCGCGCCTCGGCCCCCCAGCCCAGGTAGCGATCGCGGGGTCCCAGATGCCGCGGCGCCGAGCTCCACGCGAAGCACGCGACGGGCCGCGCGCCCGCGGAGACGAGGAACTTCAGCTGCTCACCCACCGGCTGCGTGTAGCCGAGGTAGTGGTGGGCGTCGAGCAAGCTGTTGAACAGCGGCTCCGCGGCCGTGCGCCGCACTTGGCGAAATACCAGCGGGCCGAGCGCGCGCAGGCTGGTGTGCAGCGGGGTCCGGTCCACCGCCACCAGCCGCGGCCGCGCGCGCCGGGCCAGCGGATTGCGGGGCCAGCGCCGCGCCGGCGGCAACGCGAGATGTCCCGCGCGCGCCAGGGTGAGCATCAACCCGCGGCACACCATGTCGCGTGGGGCGCCGTTCGGCTGGACCCACCCCCACGCGGCACACACCTGCTGCGAGAGCCGCCGCCGACTCTCGGCGGGAGACTGCGCGACCAGCTCGCGTAGGAACGCGACGTCGGCGGCGGTGATCGCCCGCCCGCGGTAGCGCAGCACCACGTCCACGCCCCTCTACGTAGCAGAGGCGGCGATGGAACGCAAGCAGTTTGTGGTGTCAGCTGACGCGGCGCCACACCGGCGCGGCCTGCGTCGCGGAGGGATCGCCCGCGCAAAGGAGAACCTGCAGCTCATGCGCCTGCACCCCGTGGGCGGCCTCGGCCCCACCCGCGGGCCACCAGCGGAAGTGCCCCTTCGACAGGCGCTTGTGACAGAGCCAGAACCCCTGCCCGTCGTAGACCAACAGCTTGATTGCCGTGCGCCGACGGTTCCGGAACACGAAGACCGTGCCCGTGAAGGGGTCCGCCGCGAGCGAGGCCCGGCAGAGCTGCGCCAGCCCGTCGATGCCGCGCCGGAAGTCGGCGGCCGCCACGGCCACCAGCACCCGCATCTGCGGCGTGATCTGGATCATGCCCGCGACCGCCACAAGCCCTGGCTCAGCGCCGCCAGGTCCGGCAGCGGCGGGTTCTTCAGCACGATCCGCATCGTCGCGCCCCGCGCATCCGCGAGGTCGATGACGCATTCGGCGACCCCGGCCGGCGTCGGGCCGGCCGGGACCACCTCGATGAACGCCGGCGGGGCACTCGCGCCCGGCGCGCCTGCCACCGCGGCGCCGACGCGCTGCTTGAGCGCGTAGTAGTCCAGGCGGAGCCGCCGCGCCGTGGCATGCACTCCGACCGCGCGGGCGTGCTCTACCGCCAAGGCCCACAGCGCGGCGGGGATCGGCGAGCGGCGTGGCCGCGTCCGCCGCCAGTGCTCGAACTCTCGGCAGACTCGACTGAGCTGGGTGATGCGGGCAGGTGTCGGTCGCGTTCGCATCAGCTGTCCTCCTGGCGTGGCTTTGAGCGACAGCTGTGACGCTACCAAACGCGATCAGGTCATGTCATGCACGCTTACCGGAAGGACACAAATAGAGAAGAAGCGGAGTCCCTAAATCGACAGTAATGGTGACAGCGCTGCAGAACCTCCCCAGGTCAATCACCCCCGTGCTGCCATCAGGGAAACCGGCAAATAAAACCGCTCTTCACCAGAATGGCCATGGCCATTCTGGTGAAGAGCGGACTTATCAGGCGATATCACTGCCGATATCACTGCTGTGCGGGCCTCCCACTACCCTGACACTTTGGGAGACAAGCTGCCTTTTGTGCAGTGACGCGCAAATTCCCTTCGGAGTGAATCACTCTCCGGGGCACCGCGGTTCAATCGATGAACCGGTAGCGGATGATGTGCCCGAGCGCCGCCAGGCCGTCGAGCCACGTGATCTTCTTCCCCTCGGCGTAGGTTCGGCCGTAGTAGCGGATGGGGACCTCGTAGACGCGGCAGTCGAGCTTGGCGACCTTGATGGTGATTTCCGGCTCGAAGCCGAAGCGGTCGGACTTGAGGGTGATCCGTCGCAGCACGTCCGCGCGGAAGACCTTGTAACCCACCTCCATGTCCGAGAGGTTGAGGCCGGTGAGCACGTTCGTCAAGAGGGTGAGGAAGCGATTGGCCACGTAGTGCCAGAAGTACAGCACCCGGTGGGGCCCGCCGTGGAACCGGTTGCCGAAGACCACGTCGGCCTG
>DASPXO010000128.1:0-3237 GCA_035637235.1 Gemmatimonadales bacterium
CTGTTGCACAGGAACTCGACTCCCGCTCTGGCGTAGGCGGATTCCGCCGTCGCCCGGTCGATCTCCGCGTAATGCTCCCAGTTCCCGTAGGTGGCGTAGGTGGCGAGGGTGCCGCGCGCGTCTTTCGCCCAGGCGACGAGCCAGGGCAGGTCGGTGTCGCGGTTGCACATGTCGCCCACGAGCACGACCACGTCCGGGCGCTCGCGCGCGAGCAGCACGAGCGCGGCGCGGGCCGTGGCGTGGATGCCGCCGTGCAGGTGGAGGTCGGTGAGCTGCGCGATCCGCAGCCCCGCGAGTCCCGGCGGCAGGCCCGGGACGACGACGTCGTGGCGGCTGACGTCGATGGCGGTGGGCTCGACGAGGAGCGCGTCGCCGCCGGCCGCGGCGGCCAGCCCGCCCGCGGCCGTGGCGAGAAACTGGCGGCGGCTGAGGCGTTTCACGAAGCGGCGGTCGATCCTCACCCCAGTCCCCCTCTCCCTTCGCGAGTCCTCACCCCCTGACCCCCTCTCCCTTCGGGAGAGGGGGAACGACGTCCCTTCCTCCAATCTCCGTGGCGCAACACCGCGCTCGTCGAAACGGTGCCGAGACGGACGATTTCCCGCCGACTCTACGCCTGGCGCAGTGGCCCAGTCAATCCCGGCGCGCCGCTGCGGAGTGCGCGAGCGGCGCAAGATGAACCAGTTCACGAGCTCGTTGGGATTCCCCGGGCTGAGAGCCCGGGCTCGGCCACTGCGTGCACCCTGTAAGGGCGCACCCCCGGGCCGAGCGCGCCCTCTCAGGGCGCGTAAAACTCCGTCGGCGCGGGTGATACGGAGTACGAGGGACTGAAGTCCCAGCTCGGCGCTGCTCTTGCTGTGGCTCGTCTCGGGGTACGGAACCTGCTACACAGACGGTGGCCCGGTTCTTGGTGATATGCATCACTGGATGCGCGGTCAGAATGGTCGGGACATCTGGCGGAGCTGTAAGTTCGCGGTATATTGAGCTTTCCGCGACCCCGCTGCGCCCTTGAGTCCGCGGGTGACCGGCCCAAACCGACGTTGCGCTAGCACCACAGTTTCGTCGGCTCGGTCCGATCACCATCCAACCGGCTCTCTGTTTGGGGAAGCGTGCGATCCAGGGCTGGGGTGCGCTGCGAACGCAGTGGCCCCCCTCGATCGCCAACCTTGGCGCAGAGGTCGGTCATTTTGGAACCGGTGCGTCGCGAGTTTCCGAGCGCGGCTCTGGCTCCCGCGGAAGCGGTCCCGGGGTCGATGCCACATTTTCGCCCGAGCGCGCCGACCGCGCCGGCCGTCCCCGCCCCGGCACGCGTTCCCGCCGCTGGGCCCTCCCTCTCCTCCGCGGCGCACGACACGCCGCCGCAAGTTCGCCTCGGGCTGCAGCAGCGCGCTTCCACCAACCTCCGGAATCACCTGGTCAGGGGCGCGCGCCGCTTCACGGTGCTCGTGGTCGCCGATCTCGCTTCGTTCGGGGTGATGCGCGAGCTGTTGCGGGCGGTGCGGGAGCACGCGCTGCTCGGCGGCGCCGTCGCCGACCGTGTTCACGACGTGTGGCCTCCGGGCATTCTCAACGGCTGGCAGTACGCCGCCGCGCTGTTCGTGGCGCTGGTGGTCACGGGGAACTACGGTCCCGGTGACGCACGGCGCGCGGCGCGCAGGCTGTTCTTCGCCGCGGCGCTCGCGACCGCCTTGCCGTTGTGGATGATGCTGTGGGCGCGCGGGCTCGAGCCGGTGCTGGTGCAGTACGGGTTGACCACGGTGCTCGTGTGGCTCGGGCTCCTGGCGGAGCGGCAGACGATCGATCGCATCGCGGCGAAGGTGTTACCGCCGTGGCGGCCGCCCGCGCGAACGCTGTTCGTCGGGCCGGCGGAGCAATGTCGCGCGGCGTTCGACAGTCCCGCGTTCGCCAGCGGCAGCGAGTTGCGGCCGATCGGGTTCGTGGACGTGCAGCTTCCGCCCGCCGTGGACGCGCGGGGGCACATCGGGGACTTTGCAGCGGTGCTGCACCGCACCCGTGCCGAGGCGGTGGTGGTGTGCGGGTATCTCCCGGACGCCCGCTTCCGGAGCGTCGTGGACGCGGCGCTCGCGTCGCAGTGTCAGGTGCTCTCGGTGCCGCGGGCGATCCAGATCGCCGGCGTGCAGCCGAACCTGGTGTGGCGGCGGGAGCAGCCGCTGGTGGAGCTGACGGCGCCGAGCCTCAAAGGGTGGCAGCTGGTGCTGAAGCGATCGGTGGACCTGCTGGGAGCGGCGGTGTGCCTGCCCGTGGCCTCGCCCGTGATGCTGCTGGTCGGACTGGCGGTGAAGCTCGACTCGGCGGGGCCGGTGTTTTTCACCCAGGAGCGGGTCGGGCGCGGCGGCCGGCTCTTCAAGATCATCAAGTTCCGCACGATGGTGGATGGCGCGGAGCGGCGGCGCGACGAGCTGCTGGCGCGGAGCGTGTACAGCGACCCCCGGCTGTTCAAGGTGCCGAGCGATCCGCGGATGACGCGGCTGGGACGCTGGCTGCGGCGCACCAGCCTCGATGAGCTTCCCCAGCTCGTCAACGTGCTCCGAGGCGAGATGTCCCTGGTGGGACCGCGGCCGCCCCTGCCGTCCGAAGTCGAGCTGTACGAGGCGCACCACTACGCGCGGTTCGATGTAAAGCCTGGAATCACAGGCCCCTGGCAGGTGAACGGGCGGAACCGGGTGACGGACTTCGAGCGGGTGATCGCGCTCGAGACCGAGTATATCCGCACGTGGTCGCTCTGGGCCGACCTCCTCATCCTTCTCAAGACCATGCCGGCCGTGCTCGTGCAGCGGGGAGCGCTGTAATGCGGTGCGCGGTAAGCGGGTAAGCGGTGGTGGTGCCTCAGGCTCAGCCCAGGATGTCGTCCACCTCAAGCGTGATCGCCTGGATGAAGAGCGGCGTGAGGGTGTCACCGCGGCCGGCCGTGCGCACGTCGGCGTACCCGCGGGGGCTCGGTTGGCGGTAGACCTCGATCCCCTCGCTTGGGAGGTTCACCAGCCAGGCTTCGGGGATGCGGGCGCGCGCGTACAGGGGAATCTTTAGGTCACGGTCGTACTCGGCTGAGGTGTCCGCCACCTCGATCACGAGCCGGACATCGTCGGGCCGGGCGTGTGCTTCCGCATATCGTTCGATCGGCAAGCGCAGCAGGGCCACGTCCGGCTGAGGCTCCGCGCGGGGCTCGAGCGTCAGCGGATTCTGCACCCTGATGACGGCCGACTGCGCGGCGTCCCGCGA
>DASPXO010000129.1:0-2125 GCA_035637235.1 Gemmatimonadales bacterium
AAATCTAACAGTGGCGAGTTGCCGGTCGTCAGTCGTCTCTACTGGGAGCCTGGAACCGTGCGTGCCATCGTGAGCATCCTCGTCGCGCTCACGGCGCGCGGGGCCGCCGCCCAACAGGCCCTCGAGCGGCTGTTCTACTACGTCGACACCGAGAACAGCTACACCAGCCTCGTGAAGCACATCGACCAGATCACGGTGCTCGGGCCCCAGGTGTACACGGTGGACAGCCTGGGCATCGTGTGGGGGAGCCTGGACCGGCGGGTCCTGGACCTGGCGAAGCGCCGGGGCGTGAAGGTGATGCCGCTCGTGGTGAACGAGGGCTTCAACCAGCCGGCGCTGCGGCGGCTGCTCGCCGACACCGCCGCGCGCGGGCGGGCCGTGCGCGCGCTCGCGGGGCTGTGCCGCGACCACGGGTTCTGGGGCATCCAGTTCGACATCGAGAACGTGCATCTCGACGACCGCGACCGGCTCACCGCCTGGTACGCGGACGCGGGCGCCGCGCTCCACGCCGCGGGCTGCGCGATCAGCATCGCGGTGGTGCACCGGCCCGAGGACTTCGCCGGGCCGCTGGGGTACCACCGGTTTCTGTACGAGAGCTGGCGCGCCGGCTACGATCTCGCCGCGCTCGCCAAGGCCGGCGACTTCGTCTCGCTCATGTCCTACGCCCAGCACACGCGCCGCACGCCGCCCGGGCCCGAGGCAGGTCTCCCCTGGATGCGCGACGTCGTGGAGTACTTCCTCAAGTTCATGCCGCCGGAGAAGCTCTCCCTCGGCATCCCGCTGTGGGGGGAGCACTGGTTCACCCGGTACGACGCCACCATCCCCGAGCGGGCGCGCTCCTGGTCCGAGACGGTGAGCTGGGCCTGGGGGAGCGGGCTCGCCGACCGCAACGGGGCGCGGCTCATGTGGGACTCGACCCAGGCGGTGAACTGGGCGTCCTACGACAACGGCGGGACGTTCGAGTGGCTGTTCCTCGAGGACGCGCGCAGCTTTCGGGCGAAGCTCGCGCTCGCCCGCGAGAAGAAGCTGCGCGGGTTCTCGGCCTGGGTGCTGGGCCCGGAGGACGAGCGGATCTGGGAGGCGCTCCCGGCCGGCTCCGTTCGTTGACTCATATCAGTGAGGCTCTCATGCTCATGTTATGAGTAAGCGCGTATCGGCGTGGATCCGGCAGGCTTTGCGTGATTTTCGTCGATTCGAACATCCCTATGTATGTGGTGGGCGCGGCGCATCCGACATCGTTCATCTCGCCACCCATGGAGCACCATCGCGTCACCCGGATCATGTCCTTCGACGGCGGCTTTGGCGGGAGCGCGGCGGGGGAGGCCAGCGCTCAAAAGCAGGCCGTCAGGGCGTCCGACGGGTCGGGTGGTGTGTTGGGGTTCGGCTCTCGCTCCGACCGGGGATACAGCAGCCAGCAGCGTTTGGCGATGAGGCTCGCCCCGACCGAATTCAGACGGCGGGCGTCCTCCCAGCGCAACCCTGTCGCGAACAGCTCGAAGCGCCGCTGCCGATAGATCTCCGCTTGGAGCTCGGCGGGCGTGTCGAGCAACGTGTCGTCCGGCGCCGTCAAGCAGGCCTTCGGCTCGTTCAGCGCGCCCCCGCACTTCGTGATGACCGAGTCGAGGGCGGCCCGCGCTCCCGGCACGTCGCCCAGGTTGGTCAGTGCCTCGGCCTTGATGAGCAGCATCTCGCCCGGGTAATAGAACGGGATCGGGGATGTGGTTGCCGCGAACTGGGCGAACTGGTCCAGCGCCGAACGGTTGCCGGTGATCGCCGCCACGGCCACGTGGAAGGCCTTGCGCCCGTCGGCAGAATTGACCGAGTCCACCGCGAGCCGCCAGGCGTCGCGGGGTTTCACGTACACGGCGCTGTAGCTCAGGTCGTAGATCGGGTCGCGCGCTTGATCGCTGAACGGCATGAACGAGAGCACCGAGCGGCTGACGGAATCCGCCGCACGAGCGGCGGCTGCGTCGTCCCCCGCCAGCCGCTGATATCGGGCCTGCATCGCGAAGATCGTGTTGCTGATGTTGAGGCCGCCGGCCGGGATCCCGGCCCGGATCGTCGTGTTGAACTCGCTGCCGGGCCGGATGGCTCGGTACTGGGCGAGCGCGCTGTCCAGCAGCGC
>DASPXO010000130.1:0-2202 GCA_035637235.1 Gemmatimonadales bacterium
GAACAGCCGCTCCACCGTGGCCTCGAACGAATCGTAGGGGTGATGGACCAGGAGGTCGCGCTCGGCGAGGAGCCCAAACACGGATCGAGCCGGCGCGATCGGGGCGCGCCCCAGGTGCGGCGGGTAGTCGAGATCGGGGAGGGGCACTCGCGCGATTTCGCGCACGGCTCCCAGGTCGAGCAGGCCGTCCACCTCGTAGAGGTCGCCGGAGCCGAGGGGGCTCGCCGGCGTGGTCTCTTCGAACTGCAGCTCCCTGAGCAGCAGCTCGCGGATCGCGGTCGGCATCGCGCGCTCCACCTCGACGCGCACCGGGGCGCCCCAGGGCCGGCGCTTCGTCTCCTCCTCGATCACCTGCAGCAGGCTCACGGCGTGGTGCTCGTCGAGCTCGAGGTCGGCGCCGCGGGTCACGCGGAAGGCATATGCCTCGTCGACCAGCCGCCCCGGATACAAGAGGGTCAGGTTCTCGCGGATGACGTCGTCCACCGGAACGAACCCGCCGCCGTCCGGCAGCTTCACGAACCGCGGCAGGGTGTCCGGCACCTTGAGGTAGGCGAAGTGCATCGGCCCGGCCCGCGGGTCGCGCACCACGAGCGCGAGCGAAAGCCGCAGGTTGGCGATGAGCGGAAACGGGTGGCCGGGCGCGCGGGTGATGGCCTGCGGCGTGACGATCGGAAACACCTGCTCCGCGAAATAGCGCCGCATCGCCTCCCGCTGCGGCTCCGCCAGCTCGGCCCAGCGCAGGATCCGGACTCCGTGCGCCGCGAGCGCCGGCACGAGGGCCTCTCCGAAGCAGCGGGACTGCCGCTCGAGCAGCGCGCGCACCCGGATCGCGACTGCGTCGAGCTGCTCCTCGGGCGTGAGCCCGTCCTCGCCCGTCTCCACGACGCCCGCCGCCACGGCGCGCTTGAGCGCGGCGACGCGGACCATGAAGACCTCGTCGAGGTTCGCGCTGACGATGGAAAGGAAGCGGAGCCGCGCGAGCAGTGGCACGCGGGGATCGTCCGCCAGCGCCAGCACGCGGGCGTTGAACTCGATCAGGCTCAGGTCGCTGTTGAGAAAGTGCTCGGGGCCGGGACGCCCGGGGTCGGGGAGGGGGGAGCGCAGGGCGACGTCCGAGAGGCGGATGCGCCGCTCGCCCGTCCGGGGCTCGCGCGGCTCTTCCCTCCCGGATTCGGGGAGCGCTCCGCGCGTCCACTCGGCGAGCGTTTCCGAGCGGGCCGCGACGGTCAGCGCCGCGAGGGTGCGCGGGTCGCGCAGGCCGGGCGCGCCGGCGCCGGCGAGGAGCTCGTCGAAGGGCAGCCACTGCAGCCGCCCGCTGGCGCCCGGCGTCCCGGCGCCGGACACGCGGCGCGCCAGCCAGACCTCGAGCACGGGCCGCGTGCCCGCCGCGGGGGCGGTGCCGAGGAACCGCACCTGCCCGTCCGCGCTTCCGAAGTGCGCGCGCAGGATCTCGCGGCAGGAGTCCTCGCCGCTGCCGCCTCGCACCGGCACCGTCAACGCCGCCGCGTCGCTGAGCAGGGCGACCGATCCTTGCTCGAGCACGATGACGCCCACCTCGCGGCTGCCGCGCGCGCCCTGCGCCAGCCCCTCGCTCTCGAGGTCGCGCAACAGTTTCTCCGCGCGGTCCACCTTTCCCAGGAGCAACGGGCGCAGACCGTACTGCTGCTGGAAGACGCGCGCCAGATCGTCGAGGCTCGGCCGCCCCTGGCCGAGCTGCCGGATCTTCAGCTCCTGAAACGCCTGCGCGAGCTGATGACTGCGGCACGTCACCACGTCGTACGCGATCTCGAACCGCATCCGGGAGAACCACGTCGGACGGGTGCGCCGTACCCGCCGCTCCGTCTCGAACTCGATACGGGGAATGAGCCGGCCGGGCTCGAGCAGCGCGCGCAGCCGCCGCGCCGGGTCCGACGTGCCGGCCAGCGCCTGCTCGCCCTCGAGCTCGGGGACCTCCGCCTCGAACGACTGCGGCAGCACCAGCGGGATGCCGGCCTCCGACCGGCCGACCGCGCGAACCGTGAGGATGCGCCGGTCGTCCACCCGGATGCGGAACCGGCAGGTCACGCCGCGCCGGCGCAGCGCCCAGTCGGCCGAATCGTAATAGATGTCGCGCTGGAAAAACTGCTCCACCGCGCCCGAGCGCAGACCCAGCGGGAGCGGCTCCGCCACCATGCGGTTCAGGACGTCCAGGGTCGGGACGTC
>DASPXO010000131.1:0-5096 GCA_035637235.1 Gemmatimonadales bacterium
GCTGCGCTGGCGCGCGAGCGGATCGGTGACGCTGGTGCTCCAGGGCCAGGCGGCGTTCGGCCGGCTGGCCGACAACGGCAGCTCCGTGACGCTCGTGGGCCCGCGCGGCGTGGTGCTGCTCCAGTCGAGCCGTTGATGCGCCCGCGAGCGGACGCTCCGGCGGCGTCTTCTGCACGAATACTGACGGGTCCGGCCGCTTCACGCTCGCCGCCAACGGGGCGTTCGGCGACGTGAACCCCCGGTGGTCGCCGGACCGGCAACGGGTGGCGTACACGTTCCAGTCGCTGGGCGCGCAGCTGTGGGTGTCCCGCTGGGCGGGCGATACGCTGGCGTACGTGACGGGGGACGCTGGCCTAGGCGCCTACCGCCCGCGCTGGAGCCCCAACGGACTCCACCTGGCGTACGAGTGCGGGGACCCGCAGACCACCAGCGCGATTTACACCGCGGGCTTCGACGGCTCGGGGTTGCAACGGCTCACGCCAAATCCGCTCGACGCAGGCCGGGCGCGACGGCGGCCAGCTATCTGAACGACCGGGTGCTCGTGAGTCGGGGCGCGGACCCGGGCGGCTCGGTGAACGACATCCAGCCGAGCTGGCGGCCGTGAGGCCTTAGACCCTCAACCCGCCCACCAGCGCGCGCAGCTTCTCGGCCGCCTGCAGCAGGTGTCCGGCGGCGGCCGCCATCTGTTCGGTCGAGGTGCCCCGCTGCTCGGCTGTCGCGGTCACCTCTGCCGCGCCGGTGGCGTGCCCGACGGCGCGGGCCGCCACCTGCTGGGCCTGCTGCTGCAGCCGCGCGGTCGTTTCCCGGTTCGCCTGTGCCGCCAGCTTCACGCGCTGCGCGGCGCGGGCGACCTGCTCGATCGCCGCGACGATCTCGCTGAACCCCTGCGTCGCGCCCTGCGCCACGGACTCGATCCCCCGCACCTTCGCCTGTCCCGCCGCCATGGTGGCGGTGACTTCCTCCATCTGCTCGCGGATCAGGGCGGTGGTGCGCGCCACTTCTTCCGCGGCGCGCGCCGACTCGTCGGCCAGCTGCCGGACCTCTTCCGCCACGACCGCGAACCCGCGTCCGTGCTCGCCGGCCCGTGCGGCCTCGATGGCGGCGTTGAGCGCGAGCAGGTTCGTCTGCGAGGAGATGCGCTTGATGAGGTCGACGAAGTCGTCGATCGACGCGCTGAGCTTGGCCAGCTCCGCCACCTGCTTCGAGGTGGTCTGGACCACTTCCCGGACGTCGAGCAGCGCGCCGCCGGCAGCCGCGACGTCGCCCCGCTGGCGGTCCGCGACGGACCGGATCTCCTGGCCGAACTCAGCCGTGCTCTCCGCCGCCTCCGCCATCTCGCCCGTCGCGCGCCGCAGCTCCTCGAGGCCCGTCCCCATCGCGGCGAGCTCGCTGCGCTGGTGGTCCGCGCCCCCCGAGATCTCCGTCATCGCCGTGGACACGTGGCCCGAGGCGGCGGCGAGCTGCGCGCTCAAGGTCGAGAGGTCGCCCGCGGAGCCGGCGATGCGATCCGACTCCACGATCACCTCGCCGACGATCCGCCGCAGCCGGTCCCCCATCCGGTGCATCGCCTCCGCGAGCACGCGGAACTCCAGCGGCATCTCGCCGACGGTGACGGGCCGCAGGTCGCCGCTGCCGAACCGCTCGGACGCCGTCACCAGCCGGCCGAGCGGCGCTTGCACGGACTGCAACGTCCAGCGCGCCACCAGGCCCCCGCCCGCGGCCATCACGACGAGGATGAGCCACAGCGTCTGCTCACCGTGCCGCGATGCCGCCGCGAGCCGGTCCGCGGCCCGCGCCGCTTTCGCCGCCTGGCGCACCGCCAGATCGCGCACCAGCCGCGCCAGCTCGGACGCCTGCGGCCGCACGGCGACCGCCTGCGCCAGCGCCTCCCGGTCGCGTCCCAGATCCTTGAGCGCGTGGGCGATGGAGTAAGCGACCTCGATCGAGGCGTGAAGCTGCTCCAGCTGGGTCACCGTGATCCGGTCCTCGGGCGCCAGACCGCCCAGCGCCTCGAGCCGCCGCTCATACCGGAACACCTCTTCCGCGACCGCCTGGAACTGCCGGCGCGCGTCGGCCCCTGGATCGCTCAAGTACCGCTCGGCCGCGCGCATCTCCTCGAACACCGCCGTCACGAGGCCGCCGCCGGCCTCGCCGGACGCGCGCAGCCCCTCCAGCTCGGCGCCGACCGCTTCGCGCATCTGCCGCAGCGTCCCCGCGCCCAGCAGCGCCGCGCCCGCCAGGCCGACCACGAGCGGCACGAGCCCGGCCAGGATGCGGGAGCGGATCGTGTCGAAGACGGGCCGCATCAGCGCTCGGTCTCGGCGATCAGCAGGCCGTCACGGACGACGCCCATCACGACCTCCTTGCCGGGCACGTCTCCGTTCGCGTCGAACGCGACCGTTCCGGTCGCGCCCTCGAACGGCGGCTTCCCACGACCGACCTGCGCCAGGTACTCACGGATGGCGCGCCGCTCCGGCCCCGCCTCCTGGATGGCGCGCGCCAGCAGGAAAACGATGTCGAAGGCCCCGGCCCCGCGATGGTCGGGTCGCTGCCCGTGGTAGGCGCGGGCGTAGTCCGCCACGAACCTCGCGTTGCGCTCGTCTTTCCGGTCGGGCAGGTATGCCGACGACAGGTGGATTCCCTCGGCCGCGGCCCCGTCGGCTTCGATGCCCGTGAGCGCGTCGCCACCGATCACGGGCCAGCGGATCCCGAGCGCCCCCATCTCGCGCAGCACCAGCTCGGCGGCCGCGCGCTCCGTGGCGACCAGCAGCACGTCGATGGCGCCTTCGCCGCGGCGCTGCATCCGCGACAGGTACGGCTCGACGGACGGGGTCGTCGCCACGGTGGGATCGGACTCGACCACCGTGCCGCCCAACCGCGCGAACTCGGCTGCGAAGCTGCCGCGCACGCCGCGACCGTAGGCGTTGTTGCTGTAGATGATCCCGGCCTCCCGTGCCCCCAGCCGCTGCCACGCGAACCGCGCCAGCGCGGGCCCCTGCTGCAAGTCGCTGGGGCACACGCGGAAGAAATACGGGCTGATCCCGGTCAGGTCCGGGCTCGAGGCGGAAGGGGAGACCAGCACAACCGGGTCGGCGCCACCCCCGTAGATCGGCGCCGCGGCGCTCGTCGGAGAGGAGCTCAGGTGCCCGACCACCGCCACCACGGCCGGGTCGGCGTGCAGCTGCTCGGCGACCCGCACGGCCGTTTCCTCCTTCCCCGAGTCGTCGGCAATCCGCAGCTCGAGCGACCGGCCTCGCACGCCCCCCTTGGCGTTGATCTGCGCGACCGCCAGCTGGGCGGCCTGCAGCATGGCCACACCCCGCTGCTCGGAGAAGGGCCCTGCCAGACCGATCACGACGGGACGGCTCGCACGGGAGCACGCCGCCAGCACCAGGGCGCCGCCGACGAGAGCTGACCTTCGCAGAGACCCTCCAAGTGACCTTACCCCCTCTCCGCTTGCGGAGAGGGTGACCTCACCCCCTGACCCCCTCTCCGCGTTGCGGAGGGGGGGAACGAGGTGGAAGATAGCGCAGCATTGTCCCCAGGGTGCCCCACACGTTTTCCACGCGGTTTTCCAGCCGGATGTGGACAACGCCCCCCTCGCCAGCGGCACGCGGACGCGTACTTTCAGAGATGTGGACGCCCTCCGCAGCCTCTGCCGTTTCGCCGACGGGCTCGAGCGGCTCCTCGACGCGGAGGATGCGGCGGCGTGCGAGCGGGCTTGGGAGACGCGCGGGCTCGACCGACTGGCCTGGGAAGCGCTGGCCCTCGCACGCGGGGCGAACACCGCAGGGCTCGAGCGCGAGCTGGCGCGTGTTGACCGGCTGCTGCTCGCGGCGCTCGAGCGCTGCCGCGCCTTCCTCGACCTGCATCTCGCGACCTTCCGCCTGCCGGAGCTGGAGCGGTGGCAGCACGCCGCGGCCGCCGCGCTCGTCGGCGCCCGCTGGGGCGTCGCCGGCCTGCGGACGGTGATCGCGGATACGCGGGCGCCGCTCGGGCGGCGCTACTTCGCGTTCCTCGCGCTCGCCGAGCGCCACCCCGAGGGAGCGTGGCCGGTGTTCGAGCGGTATATCGTCACGCCCGGCGCGCACCACGCGTTCGTGGGCGCTGCCGTAGAGGCGGCGCGGTACTACCCTGGCCACGCCGACGTGCTCGTCGCGCTGTTCGCACGGATCCGGGGGAACGAGATGCTGCGGCAGTTCCTCGGGCCGAAGATCCTCGACTCTCTCGATGTCCTGCGCGACGAGCGGACGCTGCCGCTGTTCGAGGAGCTGCTCGTCAGCGGCCACACCGCCTCTGACGCCGGCCGCTGTGAGGTGACGCGCGCGCTGGTGGCGGTGCGGAAGCTGACCGGTCGCCTCGCGCCGAGCTCGAAGTTCGCCGGCGTCGACGAAGCGACCGTGCAGCGCATCATCGACGACGCGGAACGGCGGTTTGCCGAGGAGCGAGACCGGATCGCGCCGGTGGTCCTCATCTAATAAGGGCGGAATCTAATAAGGGCGGACAGGCGGACAGGCGGTCGGGCGGACGGAAGCCCCTCACTCTCCGCCAGTCCGCCGGTCCGCCCGTCCGCCTGTCCGCCCTTCGATGACCGCCGGTGTCCCCGTCACGAATCCCCACACCTTGTCGCGGTATTCCCTCCCTCCCACGTCATAGGTGTCGTTGTGTCCCGCCCCGTGGATCAGCACGACCTCGACCGGACCGGGCGCGGCCGCCGCGAGCTTCATTCCCATCGCCGTCGGGACGAGCCGGTCGGCGGTGCCGTGGAACAGCAGCACCGGGCAGCGCACCTGCTTGATCCGAGAAAGGTTGTCGAGCGAGAGGCGCAGGATGAACCGCGGCAGGATCCGATAGGCCTCCCGCGCCATCTCGGCGGCGTTCGTGAACGGCGACTCGAGGATCAGGCCGGCGGCCGGATGCCGGGTGACGGAGTAGGTCGCCGGCGCGCTGCCGAGCGATCGCCCATAGACGTAGATCCGCTTGGGATCGACTTCCGGACGTGCCACGAGCGCAGCGTACGCGGCGTCGGCGGCGGCGTACATGCCCGCTTCCGTCGCCCGGCCTTCGCTGCCGCCGTAGCCGGGGTAGTCGACCAC
>DASPXO010000132.1:0-15129 GCA_035637235.1 Gemmatimonadales bacterium
CGCCTGCTCGAGCAGGCGTCGATGTTCGGCGAGGGCGTCGCCGTGAGCATGCTGACGGGCAGCGCCGAGGTTGACGAGAACCGGGTGCTCCAGTTCCTCGACCGGGCCGAGGCGCTCGGGCTGGTGAGCCGCGATTTCGAGCGCAATGACGAGGTCATGCGCTTCCTGAGCAAGCGGGTCCTCGAAATCAGCTACGGGGCGATGGACGAGAGCCGCCGCCAGGCGCTGCACGAGCAGGTCGGCACCTATCAGGAAGGCCTGTACCAGCAGCGGGTCCTGCCCTCCGCCTCGATGCTCGCCTACCACTTCAAGCGCTCGGCGAACGAGCAGAAGGCCCTGCGCTACGAGCAGGCGCAGCGCGGCTACGCCCAAACGGTGTTCGACCCCCTGGAGGCGGCGCGCTACAAGGTCGAGGACGTCGAGGAAGAGGCTGAGGCCGAAGGGCGACTCGCCCCGGAGAGCGTGGCGCTCGTGCCCAGCGTGCTCCGCGCCTTCATGGCGGCCGTACGGAGCCTCCAGCTGTATCCCCCGGAAAGCAAGACGATCCCGCAGTCGCTCGAGCAGCTCTGGCATTCGCTCCAGGAGATTTTGGAGCGGAACGCCTGGCTGCACCTGTCCCAGGACCGGCACGTGCTGCTCGCAAACAGCCAGCGACTCGAGCTCTCCGAGTGGAGCGCCCTCGCCGGCTCCTTCCTCGAGCTGCTCGATCGGTCCGAGCTGCAGGGACTGACGTTCGACCGGGGAGTCACGGAGGCCGAGCTCAAAGCGCTGCTCCTGACCCTTGTCGGCACGAAGCCCGCGGCGATGGCCCCGGGCTTTTGGAAGCGGACCGCGGCCGAGCGCGGGCTGACCCATGTCAAGCCGCAGCAGGTACGGTATTCCAAGACCGTCCGGATCCGGGCCGCACGGCTCCTGGACCAGGAGCAGGAGCTGAGCCCCGACGAGCTGGCGGTGATCCCGCGGATCCTCCGCGCTCTCCAGACCGCGGCCAAGATGGTCAAGCTGTACCCGCCCGACGCCGAGCCAGTCACCCGGCCTGTCGAGCAGCTCCACGCAGCGCTGCGCGACGTGGTCAAGAACCGCCCGTCCCTGACGCTCGCCGGAGTGGAGCACGCGCTGCTCGCGAACGGCGTCCGCGTGGACACGGCCGGCTACGAGACGGTAGCGAGCGGCGTCGTCGACCTGCTCGCCGGCGCGGCGCTTCAGAGTGTCACTGTGTACGCCGACGTCCAGGTCGCCGAGGTCGCGGCGTTCTTGGGCGCGTTGCGGGACTTCCCGCCCTCGGGCGGTGACGACCGGTACTGGGTCGAAGTCGGCCGGCGGGAAGGTCTCACCGGCATCTCGTTCAACCAGCGGCACTACGCCGTGAGCGCGGTGCAGCGCTTGCTGCGCGAGATGTCGGCGGACGACCAGACGGCGAGCGAAGCGGATACCGATGCCGCGGCGGTCGAGCGGCTGGTGGCGGAGCCGCTGGAGGCGCTCCGACAGGCGCTCCCGCGGTTCGGCAGGGAGCTCCTGGTCAAGGGCGAGCACGTGCTGGTCCGCGGGCTGTTACGCCGGCTGTTCGACGGGTTCCCGGACCAGGATCCCGCGGGCCGCGTCAGGACCGTGCAGGCGTGCCACCTGCTGTTCAGCCGGCTCATTTTCGGGGTCCAGCACAAGTACGCCGAGCTGGCCGCCGGCTTTCTCCTGACCGCGCTCGCGGGGGAGACGGACCCGCAGGCGCTGGGGGAATTCGGCGACCTGCTGTACGCCATGGCGGGCAACGCGGTCCAACTGGGCGACTACCAGCTCGCCAGCCGGATTCTAACGGAGCTCCGGGCGCGTCAAGACCAGCTCCGGGAGGCGGGCGGGCGGGAGGCCAAGAGCGTGGCGCTGGCGCTCAACGGGCGGCTCGACGCCGCAGCTTTGCGGCTGCTGGACGAAGACATGCGCTCCGGCGAGGCCGACCGCGCGGAGCGCGCCGCCCAGGTTCTCGAGGTCCTCGGCGTGACGGGCATTCCCTTGCTCATCGACGTGATCAAGCAGGAGAGCGGCTTCCGCGTGCGGCAGCTCGCGGCGAAGCTCGTCGTCGCGGCGGGGCCGACAGGCGCCCAGCAGATCAAGCGGGCGCTCGCGACCGAAGTCCTCGTCGATCCCCGCGCGCGCCTGCTCGAAGTGATCGACACGGTGACGCGCGACCTGTGGCACGAATTGCAGCAATGCCTCCTCGACGACAGCCCGAAGATCCGGCGCGCCGCATTCCAGCTGTTCGACCGGCTGCGGCAGGACGATCTGATCGACCTGATTCTCCCGCTTGCCCACCACTCGGATCCGTGGGTGGTTCGCGCGGCGATCCACGCATTGACGGCCCTCCGCTCGACCGCCGGAGTGCGCGCGCTCTCCTCGATCCTCCAGGCGACCAGGGAGCCGAGCCATGCGGTGCTGTGCTGCCAGGCGCTCGGGCAATCGGATGACGAGGCCGCAATCGAAGCGCTGGCGCACGTGCTCCGGGCGCACAAGTTCCTCCTGTTCGGGCGGCGCTGGCGCACCGACGTGCGGGTCGCGGCAGCCATGGCCTTGAAGCAGATTCCCCGTCCCCGGGCGGCTGACGTCCTGGCGCGGTACGCGCACGATCTCGACGCATGGGTCCAACAGCTCGCGCAGGGGTGAAGCCGGCCTCGCGGCGGCCAGGCTGAGCTAGCGCCGCCGCTTTCGGGCGGGGCGCTTCTTCCTACCGGCCGGGCGCGCTTTGGCACGCGTCGCCTTTTTGACCTGCTTTTTGACCTGCTTTTTGACCTGCTTCTTGACCTTCTTTTTGGCCCTCGTCGGCTTGGGCGCCGCCCGGGCTGGTGCGGGTGCGACCGAATGCAGGGCGAACATCGCCCCCTGCGGGTCGCGGCACTGAGCGATGCGGCCACCCCCGGGCACGTCCGTGGGACCGTCCACCACCTGGCCGCCCAGCCGCTTCACCGTCGCGGCGCCGGCGTCGGCGCTCGGCACGCGCACGTAGCACAGCCAGCGCGGCGACGCCGCCAGCTCGGCCGGCTTTTCGTACATCCCGCCCAGCATCGGCGCGCCGGGCCGGCCGAACATTTGATAGACTCCCGCCGGGCCCATGTCCATCGCCTCGGATTTTTCCCACGCGAACAACGCGTGATAGAAGTCCCACGCCGCCCGCCAGTCGGTGGTCGCGAGCTCGTGCCAGGAGAAGTCGCCCGGCCCGGCCTCGTCGCTGCCCATCCCCTGGCCCGCCGCTGGCTTGTACAGCGCGAAGGTCGCGCCCTGCGGATCCGCGAGCACCGCGAAACGCCCCACGGAAATGTCCTGCGGCGGGGCGTGAGTGCGCCCGCCCAACGACGTCGCCTGTCGGACGCTGGCGTCTACGTCCGGCACCGCCACGTACATGAGCCAATACGGCGGCGTGCCCTGCCGTCGCGCGTCCTCGGAGAGCTGCATCAGGCCGCCCATGGGAGTGCCTCGGACGCTCCACAGGCGGTAGGAGGGGTCTTGTTCCCACGACTGGACCGTCCAGCCGACGACCTTGGTGTAGAAGCGGACGGCGGCGTCGGAATCGATCGTCACGAGCTCATGCCAGACGAAGCGGCCGCGCGGGAAGGACTGGGGCATACGGGTCTCCAGACAGGGCGGCCTTTAAGATACCTGCTCCTCAGATGAGGCGCGAAACAGCTTCACAACCTCAGGCTTCGTCACTTTTCCCATCGCGTTGCGCGGCAGGGCGGTCACGCAGCGGAGCGCTCTCGGGAGCTTGTAGGGCGCGAGTTGCTCTCTCGCCCAGCTCTGCAGCGCGGCCAGGGTAAGCTCGGCGTCCGCGCGTGGCTCGACCGCGGCGCAGATGCGCTCGCCCCACTCGGGGTCTTCCACACCCACAACGGCACACTCGGCGACGGCGGGATGCGTGCGGAGCACCTCCTCGATCTCCAGAGCGGAGACCTTGTAGCCCCCCGTCTTGATGATGTCCACGCTCGTGCGCCCGAGGATGCGGTAGGCGCCGCCCTCGACGACCGCTACGTCGCCGGTGCGAAACCACCCGTCGCGGAACGCCGCTGCCGTCGCCTCCGGCCGCCGCCAGTATTCGAGAAAGACCCCGGGGCCCCGGACTTCGATCTCGCCGGGCGTGCCGGGAGGAACCGGCCGTCCGGCGTCGTCGGCGAGCCGCACCTCCACTCCCGGGAGGGGCGTGCCCACGAAACCCGGCCGGCGCTCGCCGTGGAGCGCGTTCGACAGCGCCATGCCGATCTCGGTCATGCCGTAGCGCTCGAGCAGGACATGGCCGCTGACCTCCTGCCACCGCGCCAGCGTCCGCACCGGGAGCGCCGCCGAGCCCGACACCATGAGCCGCATGCGCGCGCAACCGGCCGACAGCGCCCGGCGCCGCTCCGGCGGGGCGGCCTCCCAGGCAGCGATCAATCTCGCATAGATGGTCGGGACGGCCATGAACAAGGTGAGGTCGCCGCCGGCGATGCGCGACCAGACCCCGTCGGCGTCGAATCGCCCGGCGTGGGGGAGCATCTCGCAGCACGCGCCGGCCCACAGCGCGCACGTGAGGACGTTGATGATGCCGTGTACGTGGTGGAGCGGGAGGACGAGGAGAATGTGGTCGCCCGCGGTCCATTCCCAGGCCGTGACGAGCGTCGTCACCTGGGCGCGGATGTTGGCGTGGGTCGTCACCACGCCCTTGGGCGTGCCGGTGGTGCCGCTCGTGTACACCATCATGGCCCGCCGCTCTTCCGAAACGGCCGTGGTCGCGCGGTCAGGCGGTCCGCCGGACCGCGCCAGCACCGCCGTCGTGGTCAGGAGGCGCCGGCTACGGACTTCGCCCAGGTCCTGCACCCGCTCCGCCAGGTCGGGATGTACGACGACGACCTCTGCGTCGGCGTCGCGGATGACGTACTCGAGCTCGGGCGTGGGGTGCGACGGAGCCAGGGGGACCGCGACGCCCCCGGCGCGCCAGATGCCCCACTGGGTCGCCACATGGTGGAAGCCCGAGGGGGCGAGGAAGGCGACACGTGCCTCCGCGAGGTCCGTCCGGTCGCCGAGCAGGCAGCTCGCGGCACAGGCGGACGCCTCGAGGAGATCGCGATAGCTGAACCTGCCCTCGGGGGCGATGATCGCGGCGCGTTCGCCGTGCGCACGCGCGGTGGCGACGAGGGGGAGCTCTTGCGGCACGATCGTGTACGTTGCCCGCCGGTAGAGACGTGGCGCAAGATGCGTCTTGAAATGACAGGGGCTACTCGCCAGACTTGACCGTCAGGGAACCCCCCCTCAGGGAGGTCGATTTGACGGCGCCCGGGGAAATGGAAGTTCTGTTGGTGGAGGACGACCCGAACGACGTGGAGCTCGCGCTGCGCGCGCTCAAGCAACATCATCTCGCCAACCGCATCGTCGTCGCGCGGGACGGCGTGGAGGCGTTGGAGATCCTCTTCTCCGAGGAGCTGGGGACGCTCCCAAAGGTAGTGGTGTTGGACCTGAATCTCCCCAAGGTTGGTGGTCTCGAGGTCCTCCGCCGGGTGAAGGGCGACGAGCGCACGAAGCGCGTCCCCGTCGTCGTGCTCACGTCCTCGCGAGAGGAACCCGACGTCGCCGAGAGTTACCGGCTCGGAGTCAACAGCTACATCGTCAAACCCATCGACTTCGAGTCCTTCTCCCGCGCCGTCGCCGACGTCGGCCTGTACTGGCTCCTGCTCAACGACCCTCCCACGTAGGAGCCGGCTCGGTCCCGGCGCGCGACACGCTTCCTCGCTCACTCCGGCCTGGAGGATCTCCGATGCGCCACGCCTCGACCGCCGCGCTGCTCGCCTCGCTCGTCCGCGGCCCCGTCGCCGCCCAAGTCCCGACGATCGCCGACTACGCCAAGACCTTCGAGAAGCGCGACGGCTATTTCCCGGTGTACTGGGACGCCGCCAAGGGCCGGCTCCTGCTCGAGATCCCCCGGCTCGGCGACGCGTTCCTGTTCCTGCCCTCCCTCGCCACCGGCGTCGGCGACGTGGACCTGGGGCTCGACCGCGGCACGATCGGCGACGCGCAGATCGCCCGGTTCGAGCGCACCGGGCCCAAGGTCACGCTCGTGCTCGCGAACCCCGGCTTCCGCGCGACCGGCGACAACGCGGCGCTGGCCCGCTCGGTCGAGGAGTCGTTCGCCGTTTCCACGCTCGCGGGGTTCGAGGTGCTGGCGCAGGAAGGCGAGCGGATCCTGGTGGACGGGACGCCCTTCTTCCTGAGCGACGTGATGGACGTGCGCGGCGCCCTCCGCAGCCAGGGCGGCTTCGCGCCCGACCGGGAGCGCAGCGCCATCTACCTCGCGCGCACCAGGGGATTCCCGCGCAACACCGAGATCGAGGCGACGCTCACGTTCACGAGCGACAATCCCGGGCGCGCAGTGCGTGGTCACGCGCCCGAGGGCCGGGCGGTGACCCTGCGGCAGCACCTGTCGCTCGTGAAGCTCCCCGACCCGGCGTATCATCCCCGCCGCTTCGACCCGCGCATCGGCCTCTTCGCCATCGGCTTCTGGGACTACGCCAAGCCGCTCGATCGCGAGCCGGTCACCCGCTACATCCTCCGGCACCGGCTCGTGAAGCGAGACCCGGCTGCCGCGCTGGGCGAGCCGGTCCAGCCGATCGTCTACTACCTGGACCCCGGGATCCCGGAGCCCTACCGGGCGGCCTTCCGCGACGGGGCGATGTGGTGGAACACGGTGTTCGAAGCGGCCGGCTTCAAGAACGCCTTTCGGGTGGAGGACATGCCGGCCGACATGGACCCCATGGACGCGCGCTACAACGTGATCCAGTGGATCCACCGCGACGCCCCGGGTTACTCGATCGGACCGAGCTTCGTGGACCCGCGCACCGGAGAGATCATCAAGGCCGCGGTACGCATGGAATCGGAGCGGTCGCTCACCGACTACAACATCTACGCCAGCGCCCTCCCCGGGCGCGACGCCGCCGCCGCGACCGACTGGCAGGACGGCCCGTTCGCCGACCCGGGGCTCGGGCCCTGGCTCGCATCGCTCGACACCGCGGTGAGCCCCGAAGCGTTCGCGATGGCGCGGCGCCGCCAGCACGCGGCGCACGAAGTCGGCCACACGCTCGGCCTCGCCCACAATTTCATCGCCGCGGCCGACGGACGCGCCTCGGTCATGGCCTACCCCGCCCCCCTCATCAGGCTCGTGAACGGCCGGCTCGACCTCTCCGACGCGTACCGCAACGGCCCGGGCGCGTACGATTCGCTGGCCATCCGCTACGCCTACACCGAGTTCCCGCCCGGTCGGGACGATTCGGGTCTCGACGCGATCGTCGAGGAGGAGCTCCGGAGCGGGCTGCGATTCATCACCAACCCCGACGAGGCGGCGGACAACTCCTATCCCGAGGGCACCACCTGGGTGAACGGCACAGACGCCGTGGAGGAGCTCGGCCGCGTGCAGCAGGTGCGCCGCGTGCTGATCGACCGGTTCGACGAGCGGGCGGTGCATCCCGGGGAGCCGCTCGCGCTGCTCAACAAGCGCTTCGCCGCCGCGTACCTCCATCACCGGTTCACCATCGATGCCGCGCTCAAGGCCGTCGGAGGAATGGAGTACCGCTACGCGGTGCGCGGAGACTCCCTCGCCCCGACCGCGCTCATCCCGCCTGCGCGCCAGCGGCGCGCGCTCGAGCTGCTGCTCGACGCCGTGCAGCCGGCGGAGCTCGCGGTGCCGGAGCGGGTGCTGCGGCTGCTCGCGCCGACGCCGTTCGGCTACGAGCCGGATCCGTGGGCCTTCGGCTCGCCCGCCGCGCCGGCCTTCGACCAGCTGGCCGTGGCCCGCACGCTCGCGCGCCAGGTGATCGGCGGGCTACTCGCGGCACCGCGGGCCGCGCGCCTGGCCGCGTTTCACGACCGCGATCCCCGCGAGCCTGCGCTCACCGAGGTGGTGGGGCGGATCGTGGATCGGACGTGGGGCGCTCCCCCGCCGGCCGCGCACGCGGCGCTGCAGCGGGTGGCGCAGCGGGCGGTGGTGGACGAGTTGACCGAGTTGGCCGGCGGCGAGCGCCCCGGCCCCGAAGCGCGGGCCGCGGCGGAGTGGGGCCTGCGGCGCATCGCCCGGCTCGCCGCGGCGCCGACCAGGGACGCGGAAACGCAGGCGCACCGCCAGCTCGCAGCGGCGGACATCGAGCGGTTCCTGAGTCGCCGGGCTGATCCGACCCCCCCGTCGAGTACGCCCGCGGCGCCGCCGGGAACGCCGATCGGCCGGCCGCAGCCGTCGCGGCGTTAGCGCTAAGGGCTTCAGCCGCGCAGCACGGGCGTGCGCTGCGGCGGCAGCGGCAGAGTCACGCGGAACGTGCTGCCGCGGCCCGGGGCAGAGTCGACCTCGACCCGGCCGCCGAACACCTCCCCGGTGAGGTGCCGCACGACGGCCAGCCCCGTCCCGGTGCCGGGGCCGAACTCCGACGTCGTGAAGCCCGGCTCGAAGATCCGCGCCAGGTGCTCCGCCGCGATGCCCACCCCCTGGTCCTCCACGGTCAGGCGCAACGTTTCCCCCAGCTGCGCCAGCGACACGACCACGGGCGCGCGTCGCCCCCGTGACGCCGTGACCGCATTGCGGATCAGGTTCGTGAGGATCTGGTAGAGGGCGTTCGGATCGCCCCGGAGAAACATGCCGTCCACGGTCACGATGCCCTCGAGCGCGACGCCCCGCTTGCGCGCCAGCGGCCGCTCAAGTGCCACGCAGGACCGCACGACCTGCGCCGCGTCGAATCGCTCCGAGCGCGCGAGCGCTCCACGAGCCCGTTCCTGAATCGAGCGGAGGAACGCGATGGCCTGATCCATCCCGTCCTCCACGCTCCCGAGCTCCTCCAACAGCGCGGCACGGAACCTGATCTCCAGCGATGTCTCCTCCCGCACCCGCTCGACACACAACTCGAGGTTCACCAGCGCCGCCGTCAGCGGGTTCGCGACTTCGTGCGCGATCACGCTCGGCTGGCGCGCCAACTCCAGCAAGGCGTCCGACTCGGGCAAGCGCGGGCGGCTCCTGCCCGGCGACGGCGGCTCGAACTGGCCCAGACACAGCGCGACAAGGTCGAGGGTGATCCGCTCCCGGCTGCGGCGCTCGCGGCCGCCTGGCGGGGGCGCCGGAGGCTGGGTGCTCACGGGGACCACACACCAGCGCCCCGCGTCCAACCGGCAGCCGACCCAGCGGCTGCCCTGAACGAGCGCGCCCCAGCGGCGCAGCGTGCCGTCGAGGTCGAGGGCCGTGGCGTGGTAGGGGGGGTTCAGGGTACTGGTCAGGAGCGTGACCGCCTCGACCTGCGAGGATACCTCCCACAGAGCTACCACGGGCCCCCGTAACGCCACACTCGCCTTGCGCAGCACCTCCCGGCGCCGCTCTTGGACGTGATCCGGACCGGTATCTCTCTCCATGGGGGAAGCGCGCGGGTCTCCCTGATGGTGCCGTCAAGAACCTGAACCAACGTGAGGGAACCGGAGTGGTTGGGCTAGGGCGTTTTTGCGGCACCGACGGGCGGAAATGCGACACCCGCCCCGGCTCCACGACCGGCTCGGACGGCGGCGCGCAGCTCCGCGACCACCGCCCGCCGCTGCGCAGCCGTCAGGGAGGCCATGGGCGATCGAGCGCCGCCGTCGCGTCCGGCCACCGCTCTCGGGGCGCCGCGGCGAGACAGCGGCCCAGCAGCTCCGCGAGCCACGGGGGCACCGAGCGGCTCTCCTCGAGGGGCTCCGACCTGGCGTCCGGGGGCCGCCCCGTCAGCATCTCATGAACGAGCACCCCCACGGCGAACATGTCGTGCCGCGGCTCCGCCGCGGCCCGGCCGTCCAGGCACTCGGGCGCGATGTAGGGAGCCGCGCACAGCGCCGCGCTCGCCGCGCCCGGCACGTCGCCGGACAGGCAGCGCGTCACGGCGCCCACGATGCCGGCGTCCACCACCAGCGCCCGGCCGGCGGCCAGGAGCACGCTCTCCGGCTTCAGGTCCCCATGGACGATCCCCCGGGCGTGCACGTGCGCCAGCGCGCCCAGGACGTCGCGGAGGGTCTCCACCGTCTGGCGCAGGGGCAGCGGGCCGTGACGGGCGAGGTGAGCTCGGAGCGTCGTCCCCTCGACGAAGCGCCGCGTGTGGTAGACGAGCGACCCGGCGCGGCCGGCACTACGCGGGAGGACGAGCCCCGGGTGATCGAGCGTGCTGGCGAGGAGCAGCAGCTCGCGCTCGAACCGCGCCGCGTCCAGCGCGAGGGACAGGTGCGCAGGCAGGAGTTTCACCAACAGCTCGGGACCGCTCTGCAGCTCGAGCGCGACGAACAGGCGGCAGTCGCCCACGGGCCGCACCTCGCGCTCCACCCGGTAGAGCGGGCCGAGCGCGCCTTCCAGCGCCGTGCGAAGCTCGGACACGCCGGGCGGGTCTCCTAGGCGGACCGGCTCGGCGTCCGGGCGGATCGAGGCGCGGGGCGACGCGGTTCGCGACGAGGCATCGCCTCTAGCTTGGGCAGACACCGGGGCGGGCGCAAGGGAGCGCGCCCCGCGGTGCCGCCCTACGGCGAGCTCACCTCCACGGGCCCGACGCTCCGCTGCCGGAGCAGTTCGTTGAAGCGGGCGAGATCCTGCTTCACGAATCCGTCGAGCACGGATCCCACCGTCTTGAGCCGCTCCTCGAGCAGGGCATACACTTCCTGCTGCTGCGTGGTGGGCGCGAAGTCCGAGCTCGCGATCCCCTGCGCCAGGTACGCGATCTGCGCCGCGAGCTTCGCCGGCCAGCGGATGTTGTCCTGCCCCCGGCCCGTGACCTTCAGCGGGTGCAGCTCCTCCTCCACCCCGCTGAACACGCGCTCGAGCGAGTCGGCCGTCGTCCGGACGTCGGCCGTGCCGCTGTCGCCCGCCAGCACCGCGCGCAGCGATTGGAGCTGGCTCCGCACCACCTCGATCCGGTTGATCATGTCCACGGCCTGGTTCAGGTCGTTCTGCAAGTCGACCAGCAGCTTCGTCTGCGTCTGGACCTCTTCGTCGTTCCCGCCGGAATTGGGATCCTTGCGCACCACCAGCGGCTGCGTGAGCTCCCGGTCACCGACCTTGAGCCTCACCGCGTAGGTGCCGGGCGGCATGAGGACCGTCATCCGCGCGATTCCCGGCGCCGCGCGCCACCCCTCGGGCCCCGGGCGCACCTCGGGCGCGTACGTGGGCGGCGTGCGCAGCCGGGCCGCCCTCGTCGAGTCGTTCTCCAGGTTCCACACCACCCGGTTGATCCCGACGTGCTTGGTCCCCTGCAGCGTCCGAACGGTCTGCCCGCTCGCGTCGAGTATCGTGAGCGTCACGTCGCCCGGGGGGGCGGACTTGAGCGAGTAGTTGATCGCGGCGCCGTAGGGCGGATTCCTTCCCGCCGTGGGATCGTCGGACATCGCCATCGGCGCGGTGACCTGGCGGAACCGATACGCCGGCCGCGGCTTGAAGAGATGGACGCCGGCGGCGAGGACGTCGGCCGTCATCTGCTGCAGCGGCGTGACGTCGTCCAGGATCCAGAAGCCGCGCCCGTAGGTCGACACCACGAGGTCGTTGAAGTGCTCCTGCACCGCCAGCCAGTAGACCGGCGCGTGCGGCAGGTTCGTCTGGAGCGGCTGCCAGCTGTCCCCGTCGTCGAGCGACACATAGAGGGAGCTCTCGGTGCCCAGATACAAGAGCCCGCGCCGCACCGGGTCCTCGCGGACCACGTGCGCATAGGAGAGGGGGCCCTTCGGGATCCCACTCACGATCGGCTTCCACGTCCGTCCGTAGTCGGTCGTCTTGTAAACGTAGGGGTCGCGGTCGTTCACCTGGTGAACGTCCACCGTGATGTAGGCGGCGCCGGTGTCGTAGCGTGACGGCTCGATGTTCGACACCGTGCCCCACGGCGGGAGGCTCGGGATGTTGGCCGTGACGTTCACCCAGGTCTTGCCCCCGTCGCGCGTCACCTGCACCAGGCCGTCGTTCGTCCCGGCCCAGATGAGCCCCGGCGCGAGCGGCGACTCGGCGATGGCGAAGACCACGTCGCCGTACTCGACGCCGATGTTGTCCGGCGTCAGCCCGCCCGAGATCTGCTGCCGGCTCGTGTCGTTGAGCGTCAAGTCGGGGCTGATCACCCGCCAACTGTTGCCCCCGTCCGTCGTCACGTGCACGTACTGTGAGCCGGCGTAGACCTTGTTGTGGTCGTGCGGCGAAATGGTCAGGGGCAACGTCCAGACGAAGCGGTACTTCACATCCGCCGCGGGCCACCCGACCGTGCTCCGGGGCCAGATCTCCACGTGACGGGCCTGGCGGGTGCGCTCGTCGTAGCGGACCACGATCCCGCCCACGCTCCCCGAGCCCGAGGCGGAGGACCAGATGATGTTCGGGTCCTCGGGGTCCGGGGTCGCCCAACCGCTCTCGCCGCCCGCCACCGAGTGCCACTCTCCGCGGGGGATGATCCCGGGCCCGCCGCCACCGGCGCCCCCCCCGAAGCCCGCCAGCTTCGAGTTCGAGGGCCCGCGCGAGGAGGGGCCGTCCTGCCGGTTGCCCATCACGTAGTAGGGGATCTGGTTGTCCACGGTCACGTGGTACATCTGGGCGATGGGGAGCTGCACGCGCTGCCAGGTGCGTCCGCGCGTCGTGGAAATCGAGGCGCCGCCGTCGTTGCCGACGATCATGCGGCTCCCGTTCACGGGGTCGATCCACATGTCGTGGTTGTCGCCGCCCGGCGACTGCCCGAACGCCACGTCCACGGTCGTGGCCCCGCCGTCGAGCGTCTTCGAGAAGGCGGCCGAGAGGAAGTACGCCTCGTCCTCGTGGTCGGGCGCCACGGCGACGCGCGTGTAGTAGGGCTGGCGACCCGAGAGCTGGCGGTCGTAGCTCACGACGCGCCAGGTCTCGCCGCCGTCGTCCGAGCGCCACAGCTCGCCCCGGTCCGTCTCCCGGCCGTGCCACGGCACGCCGTCACCCGTTTCGATCAGCGCGTAGATGCGGTTCGAGTTGGTGCGGGCGATCGCGAGTCCCACCTTCCCGTGCGGCTTGGTCGGCAGCCCGTTCCCCGCGAGCTTCTTCCAGGTCGTGCCGCCGTCCTTCGAGACGTGGAGCCCGCTGCCCGGCCCACCGCTCTCCCGGCCCCAGGTGTGGATCTCGAGCTGCCACATTCCGGCGAACAGGATGCGCGGGTTGTTCGGGTCCATGGCGATGTCCGAGGCGCCCGTGTTCGGGTCCACGAACAGCACCCGTTGCCACGTCGTCCCGCCGTCCAGGGTGCGGTACACGCCGCGCTCCTGCTGAGGACCGTAGGCGTGCCCCAGCGCGGCGACGTAGACCACGTCCGGGTTCGACGGGTGAATCACGACGCGGGCGATGCGGGCCGTGCTGTCGAGCCCCACGTGCTGCCAGGTCTTGCCCGCGTCCGTGGACCTGTAGACCCCGTTGCCGATCGAGATGTGGCTCCGGATGAACGCCTCGCCCGTGCCGGCCCAGACGACGTTCGGGTCCGAGGGAGCCACGGCGAGCGCGCCGATGGACTGCACCGGCTGGTCGTCGAAGATCGGCTGCCAGTGCACGCCGCCATCGGTCGTCTTCCAGATCCCGCCCGAGGCGGCCCCGACGTAGTAGGTGCTCGCATCGCCGGCGACGCCCGCCACGGCCGACACCCGGTTGCCGACCGGGCCGACGTATCGGTACCGGAGCTGGGCGTAGGTCGAGTCCGTGAGCTCGTGTGCTTGCTGCGCCGGCCGCGCCGGCGGCGGCTTGGGTTGGCGCCGCGCTTGCGCATGCGCCGGGGTGAGACACCACGCGACGCCCATGAGAGCGACGGCGACCGTGAAGACGGGCTTCGTTGCCGTGGACATGTGGAGGACCTCCTCGGCTTCAAAGAGACGGCACGCCGGGCGGGTGTGCAAGGAGGCCGGCCAGCGTGCATCTTGGTCTCGACTGCCACTCGGGACCGATCCCATGACGCCCCGATACATGCTGTTCGTCTGCGCGCTCGCGCCTGTCCCCGTCCCCGTCCGTGCTCCCGCCCAGGGCACGCCGCTGGACGCGTTCCGCGCCAACATCGCCGCCATCCACGCGCGCGACCGGGCGGCCTACCTCTCCCACTACCTTCAGAGCCCGAGCTTCGCGCGGGTCGGGCCGGGAGGCATCGCGCTCGGCTACGACGCCTTCGTCCGAGGTCAAACGGACTCGTGGCCGGACACGCTCATCGCCACGCAGCTCGAAGTGGTCCCGATCACGCCGGACGTCGCGTACGGCGCCTACCGCTATCGGGTCGTCACGGGCGGCGAGAGCGACCGCGGCGTGAGCGAGCGCGTGTTCGTGCGCACGCCGGCGGGCTGGAAGGTCGCGGTGACGACGGCGTTCTCCACGCCCGGGGCGGCGCCGCCGCCGCTGGCCCTCGTCGGAGCGACGCTCCTGGACGGCACCGGGTCCGCCGCGGTGCGCGACGCCGTCGTGGTGATGCGGGAAGGGCGCATCGCGTGCGCCGGCCCGCGCGCAGCGTGTCCGGTGCCGGCGGACGCGCACACGGTGGACGCGACGCGCCAGTGGATAATTCCCGGGCTCGTCGACGCGCACGTGCACTTCTCGCAGACCGGGTGGGTGGACGGCCGGCCCGACGCGCTCGATCTCCGGGCGACGCGCCCGTACGAGCAGGTCGTGGCCGAGCTGGCGCGCGGCACCGAGCGGTTGTTCCGATCGTATCTCTGCAGCGGCGTCACCTCGGTGTTCGACGTCGGCGGCTATCCCTGGACCTGGGACCTCGAACAGCGGACGGCGACGAGCACACGGGCGCCGCGGGTGCGGGCGGCGGGGCCGCTCCTCTCCACCATCGACTTCTGGCTCAACCTGCCGGGCGAGCGGCAGTTCATCTACATGGCGGACTCGCAGACGGTGCGGCAGGCGGTCCGGGCGCACCGGGCGCGCGGCGCCGCGGCGATCAAGATCTGGTACATCATGTCGCGCGACGTGGACACGGCGCGGGTGTCCGCGCTCGTGCACGCGGCCGGGGACGAGGCGCGGAGGGTGGGCCTGCCGCTGATCGTCCATGCCACGGGGCTGTGGGAAGCGAAGGACGCGCTCCGCGCCGGCGCGGCCCTGCTGGTGCACTCGGTAGTGACCGACTCGGTGGACGCCGAGTTCCTGCGGCTGGCCAGGCAGCGCGGCACGGT
>DASPXO010000133.1:0-7470 GCA_035637235.1 Gemmatimonadales bacterium
CCAGGACGACTACTTCGTGACCCGCCGGCTGTACCCGAACGTCGACTTCTATTCGGGGATCATCTACGAGGCCATGCGGTTCCCGATGGACATCTTCCCGGTGCTGTTCGCGATCGGTCGCACGCCGGGCTGGCTCGCGCAATGGCAGGAGATGCTGCTCGACAAGGAGCAGAAGATCGCTCGGCCTCGCCAGATCTACACCGGCCCGGACAAGCGAGACTACGTCCCGATTGAGAAGAGAAGCTAAAGCGCCACGCGTTTCGATTTCGGTTTATCGTTTCCGCCTGCCTCCCACCCGGGCGCGCACCGACCGCGCCCGCTTCGGCCGCTCGGCCGCGACCGCCCGCGGTTGCAGCGGCGGAAGCGAGGGCTCAAACCCGGGGATCAACTCCCGCGGGAACGTCTGGCCGATCAGCTTCTCGATGTCGCCCATCAGGAGCCACTCGTCGGGCGAGAGCAGCGTGAGCGCCACCCCGCGCGCCCCCGCGCGGGCCGTGCGGCCCACCCGGTGCACGTACACCTCGGCGTCGGTCGGGACGTCGTAGTTCACCACCATCCGGATCCCGTCGACGTCGATCCCCCGCGCCGCGATGTCGGTGGCGACGAGCACCTCCGCCTGGCCGCTCCGGAACGCCTCCAGCGTGCGCGTGCGGTGGCTCTGGGCCTTGTCACCGTGGAGCGCGTGCGCCGGAATCCCCTCGCGCTTCAGGTGCGTGACGAGCTTGTCCGCCCCGTACTTGGTGCGCGTGAAGATCAGCGCCTGGCCGGCGGGCTTCGCCAGAAGAATTTTCGCGAGCACGCCCTTCTTCTGCAGCTTGTCCACCGCGACGATGACGTGCTCGATCCCCTCCGCCGGCTTCGCCCGCCGCCCGATCTCGACCGACGCGTGGCCGTCGAGCGCCCGGCGGGCGAGCGCGTCCACCTCGGGCGACACCGTGGCCGAAAAGAACATCGTCTGCCGCGCTTCGGGGAGCGCGGCGAGGATCCGCCGCACGTCTGGAGCGAACCCCATGTCGAGCATCCGGTCGGCCTCGTCGAGCACGAGCACCTCGAGCCGCGAGAAGTCCGCGTGGCCGCGCTCCATGTGATCGAGCAGGCGGCCGGGGGTCGCGACCACGATGTCCGCGCCGTGCTTGAGCGCCCGGGTCTGCGGCTCCATGCCGACCCCACCGTATACCGCCGCGGCGGTCACGTCGAGATGCCGCCCGTAGGCGCGCGCGCTCTGCAGCACCTGCTCCGCGAGCTCGCGCGTCGGCACGAGGATGAGGGCCCGCACCGCGGGCTGTGCGCCGCGATGCGACAGGCGTTGCAGGATCGGCAGCATGAACGCGGCGGTCTTACCGGTCCCGGTCTGCGCCGACCCGATCAGGTCGCGCCCGGCGAGGGCGAGGGGGATTGCTTCCTGCTGGATCGGGGTGGGCTGCTCGTAGCCTTCTTCGGCCACGGCGCGCACCAGCTCGGGGGCGAGCCCGAGAGAATTGAACGGCATAGTGCTCCTCTGAAATGCGTCACGCAAGAACGTCACACGACGATCGTCACGCCAAGAAGCGCGGTCAGCGTGACGCCTTTCTCGCGACGCTTTCAGCGCGACCATGTCGCAGCGTTTTGCGAACCTGGGGGATGAGCCTGCGGATGTGAGGCCCGCTCCTGAGCGGGACCGTCCTTCGGAGGGATGCCAGCTCGCGGTTCAAGACAACCGTAACTACGTCACGCAGAAACGTCAAGCGACCACGTGGCACCAAAGCGTCACGCGGAACCGTAACGCCTTCCCCCGTTACGTCTTCCCGCGACGCCTTTCGTGCAACGTCTTTCGTGCAACGCCCTTCTTATTTGACTTTCGGTTCTTGCTCCCACCACCACATCGCCGGCAGCGGGCGAGCTCGCGGCCAGATCTCGTTCAGCGTGTCACCCTCGTACAGCCGCCCGTTCTTCATCACGTAGCGGATCTTCTCGCTGTTGTGGATGTCCTCGAGCGGGTTCGCGTCGAGCACCACGAGGTCGGCGAGCTTACCCGGCTCGAGCGAGCCGAGGTCCTGCTCCAGGCCGATGCCGCGGGCGCCGTCGATCGTGCCGATCCGCAATACTTCGTGCGGCGTCATCCCGCCCGCCGCCATCGCCCACAGCTCCCAGTGGCAGCCCAGCCCGTCGAGCTGGCCGTGGCAGCCCAGGCCGACGTTGCCGCCGGCGCGGAGGATGGCGGCCGCGGAGGCCGCGATGCGCGGAAACACGTACTGGTTGTCGCGGAACCAGGGGCGCCGCTCGGCGCGCTCGTCGATCTCCTCGTGCGGGATGAAGCGCCGGACCTTGGCGTTCTCGTGGATGTCGTAGCGCTCGTAGAAGTAGTTCTCGCTCCACGGACCGCCGTACGCCACGAGCAGCGTGGGCGTATAGGTGATGCCCGACTGCGCGGCGAGCTGCACCGCGTCCGAGTACAGCGGCATGATGGGATAGCTGTGCTCCGACCCCGGGTAGCCGTCGAGCATCAGCGTGAGATTCATCTTGAAGTCCAGCCCGCCCTCCGTCGTGGGCATCAGGCCGAGCTGCTGCGCCGCCATGATCACCCACTGGCGTTGCTTGCGGTTGCCCACCATGTACTGCTTGATCGTGTTGGTGTGGTAGAACTCGGCGTAGCGCTTGAGCGCGTTGCGGGCATCGTCGAGGCTCTGGAAGTTCTCGTCCCAGAACACCCCCGGGCCCGTGTGATAGATCCGCGGCCCGAGTAGCTCCCCGGTCTCCACTTGGTCCGCGTAGGTGAGCACGTCGGTCGTCGCCGTCTGCGGGTCCCGCGTCGTCGTCACCCCCCAGGCGAGGTTCGCGAGATACTTCCAGACCTGGATCTCGTGGATGCCCCACGTGGGCCAGGGGTGCGCGTGGATGTCCATGAGCCCGGGAATGACGGTCTTCCCCGAGACGTCGATCACGGTCGCGCCCGCCGGGGCGGGCCCGGCTCCCGGCGGCCCCCCCGGTCCCACGGACACGATCCGGTTGTCCGTGACGACGACGTCGCCGCGCTCGATCACCTCGTCGCCCTTCATCGTGATGATCCGCCCGCCGCGCAGCACGACGCTGCCGCGCGGCACGTCGCGCGGGACGCGCACGGCGACGTCCACGCGCTCGGGCTCGTAGGCCGGCAGCTTCGCCAGGGAATCGACGCGCGCCTTCGCGGCCGAGTCGGGCTTCTCGAGCGCCTTGAGGGAATCGGCCCGCGCGGAGTCCGTGACCACCTTGATCTTGACGAGCGAGTCCGCGACGGCGGGCAGGTACCGGAAGAACGACCGCCCGAGCGACCAGTGGACGGACCTGCCGCCCACCGCCCAGCCGATGAAGTCCCCGCCGATCCGCGTCAGGCGGTGCACGGGGAACGTGGCGCCGGCCGTGTCGGACACGCTCACCGCCGGCGTCTGACCGCCGATCACCGGCAGCGGGATCAGGTAGACGTTGTTGCCCACCTGGGCCAGGACGCGGCTCGTGTCCGGGCTCACGAGGATCTCGTCAGCCGGCTCCGGCTCCGCTCCCGGGACGAGCGGGCTCGTGTAGCCCGTCACTTTGATGAGCGCCCGGCGGTCGGTGCCGTCGTAGCGCACCGAGACGAGCCCTTCGGCCGGGTCGTACAGGTAGATCCGGCTCGAGTCCCGCGCGAAGTGGGGGCGTCCCACGTTTCCCACGGGGGAGACCCGCGTCGCCGCGCCCCCGGCCGCGGGCACCCACACGAGGTCGTAGCCCGGACCGCGGTGCTCGGCGAGGCGCGGCGCGCGCGGCCCGCGGATCGCGACCAGGCGGCGGCCGTCGGGGGACCAGGCGGGCACGTCGTAGAACGCCGTGTCCGTCGTCACCTGAGCGGGGCGCCCCTTCCCGTCGGCGCGCAGCTTGTTGATCGTCCCGCCCGCCGCGCTCCAGGTCACGTACGCGATCCATTGCCCGTCCGGAGACCAGCTCGGCGTCTGCTCGTGCACCGTATCGCCCGTCAGCCGACGCGGCTCGCCGTTCGGCAGGTCCATCACATACAGCCGGTCCAGCGCGCTGAACGCGAGCCGCCGGCCGTCGGGCGACGGGGTCGCGTTCCGGATCTGGCGCACCGCCACGTCCCCGGTGTCCGCCCGAAAGGCGAAGCGCACCAGCGGGCCGACGCTCTGCTGTACTTTCACGCTGAACGGGATCTCCGTCGCCCGGCCCGAGGGCACCTCGATCCGCCAGAGCTTGCCCCCGTAGGAGGTGATCAGCGCCTTCGAGTCCGGCGTGAAGGAGGAGCCGGGGTAGACGTCGCGCGTGAAGCGTGACTCCTGGTCGTCGCGGGTCACGGGGTGGGCGAGCCACCGTTCGTCGCCGGTCCGGAGGTTGCGCGCGCGCAGGCCGGTCTCCGCGTCGAACCGCGTCGCGTACACGAGCCACTGGCCGTCGGGCGAGAGCACGGGCCGCATCGCGCTGCCGTACACGTCGGTCTGGGGATGCACCTTCCCCGTCAGGCGATCGTACACGGCGAGCTGCCACAGCGGATACTGCAGGTTGTAGCCGAAGCCCCCGCGGTGGCGCGCCACCCAGAGGTAGCGCGGATCGGCGCCGAAGGCCGCGCCCAGCGTGTTCATGGCTGTGCGGTTGCGCAGATCCTGCGCCTCGACTTTGAGGATCGCGGTACCCGAGCCCCCGTCCTTGTGATAGATCCACGGCTCGTACACCGAGCCGAGCGGGCTCGCCGTGCGGGACGCCACCACGTAGTCGCCGTCGGGCGTCCACTCCGGCGACGCGTACAGGCTGGTCATGCCCTTGGTGAGCGCGCGCGCATGCGACCCGTCCGCGTCGCACAGCCAGATGTTCTCGGCGCCGTTCCTGTCGGAGAGGAAAACGAGGCTCCGCCCATCCGGCGAGTAGCGGGGCTGCGAGTCGAATGCCGGCCCCGACGTGATCCGCTTGGCCTCGCCACCGGCGAGGGGCAGCGCGTAGAGGTCGCCCAGCAGCTCGAGCACGATCGTCCGGCCGTCAGGGGAAACGTCGAGCGAGATCCAGGTGCCCTCCGAGGTCGTGAACTCGACCGTCCGCGCAGGCTTGAGCGGCAGCTCGTCGGTCTTTCGCTTGGCGGTGTCGGCGGCAGTTGCGGGCGGCTGCTGGCCGGGCATCGGGATGGAATACAACGACACGACGGCGGCGACGAGCGTCGCGCCTGACAGGATACGCATGGTGCGGACTCCGAAGACCAGGAACGACGGCGTGCCGGCCCGAAGGGGCTCAAAGCTGCAGGCGCCGAGCGGGAGCGTCAAGCAAGCGCACCCCTCGAGGAATCGCGCCGGAATCGCGCCGGTTGACAAACCCGGTACGCCGGGTGATCGTTCTCACGAGCGATAGAACCAGAGACCGTTTCGAGGACCTGGGTTGCCGCCCATGGTCCTCGTTCGTTTCTGGGAACTCCCGCAGCGGAGACCGGATGGAAGTGACCCTGGGCGACAACGACCGACTGGACTACGTCCTGAAGAAGTTCCGCCGCCAGATCACGAAGGCCGGGCTGTTCCAGGACATGAAGCGGAAGCGCTTCTACGAAAGCCCTGGCGCTCAACGGCGGCGGAAAGACAAGGCAGCGGCGCGCCGCAAGGTGAAGTCCGCTCGCCGCCGGGAACAACACTAGTCAGGAGTACACAGCAGATGGCACGCATTACCGGTATCGTGAAATGGTTCAACGATGCAAAGGGCTTCGGCTTCATCAAGCCCGAGAACGGCGAGCAGGACTGCTTCGTGCATCACACCGCCATCGAGGCGCAGGGGTTCAAGAGCCTGGCCGAGGGCGAGCGCGTCGAGTTCGAAGTCGTGCAGGGCCAGAAGGGCCCGGCGGCGCAGAAGGTCGTGAAGCTGTAGCAGACGCGTAGGGGCACGGCCATGCCGTGCCCCTGGACGTGGGGGCACGGCATGCCGTGCCCCCACGGTATTTTTACGACCGCAGCACGATACGCATCGCCCGGGTGTCGACGTCCAGGTCCCACGACGCGATGCGGGGACGGACGAACTCGTCGCAGTCCTGGGGCGTGATCGAATCGGGCGTCGCGTCGATGAACTCGAGCAACCGCATGCGGGCGTCGAGATACGATCGGCCTTCCCGCGTCGCGGCCACACGCATCCCCACTTCGTCCTCGAGCCGTCGGCTCACGAACCCCTGCGCCACCTCGAGCAGCCGCTCGACGATCAGGCACTCGAGCTCGACGCCGTCCGGCCGCATGAGCCGCCGGCCGAGCAGCCGGGCCTTCCCGGGCTCGCACAGCTCGAGCATCAGCCTCCGGACCTCGGGCGCCGGTCGCCGGCGGCGCGACGCCGCCGTCGAGCGCTCGGCCCGCGCGCAGGTCGGCAGGTCGTTCCGGTGGAGGCGCAGGAACTTTCCCATGGACACGTAGAGGTCGCTGCGCGGCGCGGGCGGCCGCCTCCGCCCGGCCACGAGGTCCACGATGTACGCCTCCGACACCTTCACGGCTTCAGCCAGCTCGCGCGGCGTCCGGTTCAACTCCCGCAGGCGGCGCCGCACGAGCTGACCGACCGGGACGGGCTGGTTGAGCGGTGCTGCTGCAGGCATGGAAGCTCCTTTTTGGGGCGCGAGGGGGCTGCACATGAAAACGCCCACGGCGCATCGGCGGCGGGCGCGCACCGCGGGCGACTCGATAGTAAATATCGCAGGGACGGGCCAACTTTGCTAGCCGTCTTGGGTTAACCCAGGAGCACCGGTTTGTCGCCTCCCCGCCAGATCCCTGACCCTGGCCTTCGCTAGCGCCACGGACCCTACCACGATGATCACCGCGAAGCTGAACCACTGGATGGCGTAAGATAGGTGTGGGCCGTCGCTTAGCTCAGGGCTGGGCCAGCGAAGCGGGCGGACAGGCGGTCGGGTGGCCGGGCGGTCCGAGGGAAGCTCCTGGATCACGAAGGGGAGGAGCGGATACGGCAGCGAATCCCGGAGTCGTGCCGGGTCCACGTCGCCCCGAGCCCGGGGCGCGAGCATCCCCAGCCCCAGCACCTCCGCGGTATCCGGCTCGCGATAGGCACCCTCTTCTACATGCGAAGCATCGGGCGACGGGGCCCAACCTCGGTCCACGAACACGGCCGACCCATCCGCCAACCGGAGCGGGGTGATGAGACCCACGCCCGGCACGCCCTCGTATGTCCGCGCGCGCCACAACCGCTGCTGCGCGTAGTCGTAGACGCCGCGGGCGCGCAGGCGACGGCTCCGCACCGAGTCTGCGGTGAGCGGGCCCGTGACCGCGAGCGGCGGCCGCTCGCGGGCGGCGCGGATCGCGGCGTTTCTTCCGCGGCGCTCACGCAGTCGATCGAGCTGCCAGAAGCCCAGCCGCAGGCAAACGACGGCTGCGGCGAGCGCGCCTGCAAGTCCCACGCGGTCCCGCCACGCGAGCTTCATTGCGCTTCTCTCACCAGCCTCAGCTTCGCCGCGCGGGAGAGCCGCCGCAGCGCCGCCTCGCGCCTGAGCGCGGCCGAGCGGGTCGG
>DASPXO010000134.1:0-31020 GCA_035637235.1 Gemmatimonadales bacterium
CGTCGCGCGCGGCCTCGGCGCCGCGGGCGTGGTCCTCTTCTCTTACGACTTCATGGCGCGGCAAGGGGGGATGCGACCCGGCGAAAGTTATCTCCTCGCGGTGCGCGACCGCGCGTTCGCTGCGGAGCGAGCGGGCCCGACGCGGTAACCGACGCCCAGCTGCACCCCCGCGACCCAGTTGTCCCCCGCTCCGTTGGCGGGCGCCGGCACATAGTCCAACGTGGCGTCGACCCGGGCGACGAGCGACCGGGGCAGCTGGAGCCGAAACCCGAACAAGCCGGCGACGCCGGCGTCGCTCTCCCCAAAGTCGCCGCCGAAGCTCGTCGCGACAACGCCCAACCCCACCACCATCTGCCCGCGCTGCGAGTACGACCGGACGAAGTTCCCACGCAGATGAAACGGCCGGTAGCTCGTTTCAGGGAAAGACGCGAGACCGTCCACGCCGGACGTCGACAGGTCCGCTTCGAGCAGCCATCGTGGGGCGAGGAACAGGGCGGCGCGAGCGCCCACGCCCAGAGCCGTCTCTACCTGGAGTGAGGGATCGAACAGCGTCCCCCGCGCGAATACGCCCACCTCCAGCGTGCCGCGTTGCTGCGCCGCGGTGGGGGCGGCGAGGGCCGCGAGCGCGGCCGCGGCGAGCATGGATAGCGCGAACCGTCGGCGCGTGGCGTTCACCGTTCGGTTGCCGGGATCGGCCAGCACTCCTGGGTGCCATAGCTCACGGTGGCGCTTCCGAAGTACGGACCGCTCGGGAACTCGTCGATGCCGTAGAACCGCTTGTAGCGCCGCAGATCCCCGAGCCGATGGCCGTCGAGGAAGAAGTCGCGGCGCCGCTGGTCCCGGAGCGCGCTCAGGTACTCGGCAGCGGTGGCGGTGCCAGGGAGGGCCGCCTGTCCGCCCACCGTCCGGCGGTCGTTCACGAAGGCCAGGTTGGCCGCATTGAGCCCCTCCGCCTCGGCAACGATGTAGCGCGCCTCGAGGGCGGAGGCGACGCGGAGGGTGGACGTGGAGTCGAACCGCCCGCCCGTGAGCGTGCCGGTGTAGCTACCGAACGCCTGTGGCGAGTTGGGCGTGTGCCGCGTCGTGCCGTCGGCCGTGGTCCGAAGCTCCCAGGGGACGCGGGCGTCGTTCAGCGTGTCGAAGGACGTCCCCGAGATCGAAAACCACCGCTCGCTGTTCAGGAACTCCCAGTAGGGGTTGCGAGTCCGCCGCCGTTCCGCGGTGGTCGCGCCTTGATCGACGTAGTAGGCGCGCCACTCGAAGCCGCGCGACGCCTGCGAGACGTACGCGGGCGTCACCGCCGTGGCGTACAGGATCGCCCGGGCGTTGTCGCCTAGGTCGAGGGCGGCGCGGGCCGCGCCCAGCCACGCGACGTTCGTGATGGAGTCGGCACCGGCCTTGCCCGCCGCGGTCGTGTCGGCCGCCTTGGCCGCCGCGGCCACCACGATCGCCTCGTCGAACCGCTGGATTGCCGTTTCCAGGAGCGTGTCCGAGGGGACCGGCGCACTCCGGTTGATGGGCGTTTCGCACAACTGCTCGCCCAGCAGCAACCAGCTGTAGCCACCGTACGCAAGCACCCGCGCGAGGCGAAGGTCGGCCGCCGCGGGCGGCCCCAGGAGATTCTTGATGCGGCCGGCCACGCTGTCCCCCATGAAGCGCGCCCGGTGCAAGCCGTTGTAGACAGAGGAGATGTAGGTGCCGTTCAGCTCGCCCACGGCGCGCCGGTCGATCTCCCCGTTCTCGAAGAAGCTGTGATGGTTGCGCAGCTCGTCCCCGAGGACGCCGCTGAACAGCGCGGTCCAGGCGAACGCGGGCTGGAAGTCGCCGATTACACCGGTCACCATGAACGCGATGCGGGTCGTATCCTCCAGCACCGGGGGATCGATAGCGCCGGGATTCGTGACTTTGAGCCAGTCCGCGCACGCGGTGAAGGTGCCCGCCGCCAGCACGACGCCGGCGAGCAAAACCTCGGGAGGAGCAGTCCGCATTGCAGTCGTCCTCGCCTCAAAAGCTCAGGTTGAGGGACGCCGACACCCGCCGGAGCATAGGGACGGGATAGGCGTCCGCCCGAGAGAAGCTCACGTCCCCGTAGGAGTTCACCTCGGGATCGAAGCCCGAATAATCGCTCCACAGCGCGACGTTGTGCGCGGCGAGCGTGATGCTGGCGGAGTTCGCGCGGGCCCGGCGCGCCCACGCCGTCGGCACCGCGTAGCTCACTGAGACGTCGCGCAGCTTGAGGAAGTGCGCCGGCTCCACCCAGACGCCCGGGACGTTCTGGCGCCAGACGTTGACCTCCGGGTTCAGGGCGGCCCCGGTCACGGGGTCGACGTTCCGGGGATCGGCGAGCCGCGCGCAGTTCGCACGCACACGGCAGCGGTCGAACTCCCGCTGGTTGAAGAGGAAGTGGCCGCCCTTGTAGTCGAACAGGACGAACAAGCGCAAGTCGCGGAACAGGGTAAAAGTGCTGGAGAAGCCGATTTCCCGCGTCGGCGCCGACGGCCCGATAAAGGTGGCGGTGTCGAGCTGCACCGCCGTGCCAACCAGCACCGGCGTGCCGTCCGGGTTCCGTCGCGGGAGCGCCGCCCAGTAGCCCGCCAGCGGGTAGCCCTCGCGATGCTGCTGCACGGTACCGTACGACTGTCCGCCGGGGATCAGGTTGACGCGGCCCGGATCGCCGAACGAGACCAGCTCGTTGTGGTTGGTCGCCAGGTTGAGCCTCGCGTCCCAGACGAAGTCGGGCAGCCGCACCGGCGTGGCCGTGAGCGCCACCTCGACCCCGGTGTTGGAGACTTCGCCCAGGTTGACGAGCAGCGTCTGGGTGGCGCCGTAGAACGTTCCCCCGAACCCGGTCGAGCCGGGCACGCCCGGGGCGTAGATCACGTCCTTCATGCGGCGGTCGTAGTACGTGAACTCCACGCCCACGCGGTTCTCGAGGAGACCGGCGTCGAAGCCGAGCTCGACCTCTTCCCCCCGCTCGGCGCGGAGGCTGTCGTTCCCGAGCGCGAGCGGGCGGAGGCCGGTACGGACCACGCCGCCCACAACCACCCGGTCCCCCGTGTAGGCCTGCGTTGCCGCGAACGGATCCGGCGCGCGGCCGGCGTGGCCGTAGGCCATGCGGAGCTTGAGGTTCGTCACGCGTGCCGCGTCGAGCCAGCGCCCGAGCGCGGGCTCCTCGGAGAGGATCCACGATACGGACGCCTTGGGGTAAAGGAGCAGGTCGAAGTCGCGCCCGAAGGCGGAGTGGTCGTCGGCGCGGACTGCGCCGGTCACGAAGAGGCGGTTCTTCCAGCCGAGCTGCTCCTGGACGAAGTAGCCCAGGTTCCTCGCTTCCACGAAGCTGTTGCTCCCGGCCGTCACCTGCGCCGTGCTGATCAGCGTGAGCTCCGGCGCACCGAAGCCGCGGCCGGTGGCGACGAGCGTTTCCCGGCGCCGGGCCGTGGCTTGGACCCCGAGCGACGTCGTGCTTCGGAGATCCGGGTTGAGCCCGAACTCCAGGTTCCCGGCGTAGTCGATCGTATAGAGCAGGTTGCGCGGATAGCGCTGGGCCACGAGGCCCCCGGGCTCGCTGGCGAATCCGGCGTCCACCGACCCCGGGGGCGAGATGACCTCCGCGAGGCCCGTGGTGTAGTCGAGACCCAGGGTGAGCCGGTTGCGGAACCACGGGAACGGCTGCGCGTTCACGGTCGTCCCGATCGTGAAGCGGTCCGACTTGGTCCGGTTGTTGTAGGCGTTCGCCATGGCTGCGTTGGTCGTTCCCCACCCCGCCCTGGCCGTGTCGCCGGCCGGGGGCACCCGCCCGGGCTGCCCGCGGGCGGCGCTCAGGAGCATCCCCTGCGCGGCCTCGTCCCCCACCGGCAGCCCGAGCTCGCCCTGGACGTAGCTCGAGTTGATCTGGAAATCGAGCTTGGCGCTCGACGACACCGTGAAGTTGGCCCGCACGGAGTTGCGATCGTTGAAGCTGTTGTAGAAGACGCCCCGCTCTCGATCGCCCGTAGCGGCCACGTAGTAAGAGAAGCGTTCCCCCCCGCCCCGGGCGGAGAGGGACACCCGCTGCACGCCGCCGGTGCGCAGCGCCAGCGGGTCGCGGCGCAGCGGGTTGTCGATGAGCAGCGCCCCCGGTTGCACGCCCTGACACCCGGGCCAGACGATGTTTCCTCCGGCGTCCCGTTCGGCGATCCGCGCCGTCGTGCACACGGTGTAGTTGTCGGGGATCGGGAGCTCCCACCCGTTCGCCGCCTGCTCGACCTTCACGTCGAAACGCAGCGTCTGGGCGCCCCGGGCCCCCTTCTTGGTGATGATCTGGATGACGCCGTTGGCCGCCTCGGCGCCGTAGAGCGTCGCCGCCGCCGGGCCCTTGATGATCTCGATAGACTCGATGTCGGCCGGATTGATCAGGTCGAGGGCGGAGGTCTGCTGCCCGCGGAACGACGTCGTCCCGGCGCCGGAGGGTGTGAACGTGCCGAGGTTGTCGCTGTTGAACCGGACGCCGTCCACGTAAATCACCGGCTCATAGCCGGTCAGCCCGTTGGCGCCCCGGATGCGGATGTCCGCCCGCGTGCCGGGCGTCCCCGAGTTGGGCAAGATCTGGACGCCGGGCGCCTTGGACTGGAGCAAATCGCCGACGTTGCTGATAGCCGTCTGTCGCGTCATCGCATCCGCGTCGATCGTGGTGATCGGATTCCCGAGGGTTCGCTTGCTCACGGGTCCGGGTGTCCCGGTCACGACGACCGCATCGAGCTCGATGGCCGTGGCCCGGAGACGGAGCTCCGCCTGCGCCGGTTGGTCTCCCGTGACCGTGACGCGCTGCTCGGCCGGGGAGAACCCGATCATCTTCGCCCGCACCACCACCTCGCCAACCGGTATGTCCGTGATGGCGAAGCCTCCGCTCGCGTCCGTGAGTGCGGCCCGGCTCCCGCCGGCGATGAACACCTGAACGCCGCTGATTGGCCGAAGCGAGTTCGCATCCACGACTCTGCCCTGGATCCGGCCCGCGGCCTGGGCGTGGAGAGAGGCCGTGGCGGCCGCGAGCAGGGCGAGGACGGCCCCCGCCGCGCCTAGGAGCCGTGTCGACGACGATGGGACCATGATGGAGGACCTCCGGGCAAGCGTCGATCGTGGAGCTTCGGGGACGCACCCGGTCACCGGCTGGGCAGGAGAAGGGAGCCCAGTCCGACGGCGATGTTCGAAATACCGCCTGCCTACGCGTTCGTCAAGATTCAGCCCTGTCGGAGGCTGGCGATGTCGATGACGAAGCGGTAGCGCACGTCGCTTCTGACCGTCCGCTCGTGGGCCTCGTTGATTCGCTGGATCGGGATCACCTCGACGTCCGCCACGACCCCGTGCGCGGCGCAGAAGTCCAGCATCTCCTGCGTTTCCCGGATCCCGCCGATGGCCGACCCGGCCAGGCGGCGGCGGCCCTGGATCAGCGGACCGGCGGAGAGCGGAGCGGGATCGGGCAGACCGACGAGCACCATGGTGCCGTCGCGGCGCAACAGGTTCAGGTACGCGTTGTAGTCATGTTGGGCGGACACCGTATCGAGCATGAAATCGAAACGCCGGGCGTTCCGTTCGAACGCGGTCGCATCGCTCGTGGCGATGAAATCATCCGCACCGAGCCGCAGTGCATCCGCGCGCTTTCCCGGCGAATGGCTGAGCACGGTGACGTTGGCGCCCATCGCCTTCGCGAGCTTCACGCCCACATGTCCGAGGCCGCCGAGACCCATTACGGCGACCTTGGTCCGGGCGTCGACGCCGAAGTGTCGCAGCGGCGAGTAGGTGGTGATCCCCGCGCACAGGAGCGGAGCCGCCTGGGCGAGGGGAACGCCGCCGGGGAGCCGCAAGACGTACGCCTCATCCACGACGATACGCGTGGAGTATCCGCCGTACGTCGGCGTCTTGTGGTCCTGCTCGTAGCCGTTGTAGGTGAGGCTCATCCCCGGTTCGCAGTACTGCTCTTCGCCCGCTTTGCAGGCTTCACATTCGCGGCAGGAATCGACGAAGCAGCCGACCCCGACGGTGTCGCTGACCTTCCATTCGGTCACCGCGTCCCCCACCTGCGCGACCGTCCCGACGATCTCGTGTCCGGGTACCATGGGGAAGATCCCACCGCCCCACTCGTCGCGCACCTGATGGACGTCGGAGTGACAGACGCCGCAGTAGAGAATGTCGATCAACACGTCGCGCGGTCCTGGCACGCGCCGCTCGATCGCGAACGGGGCGAGCGGCGCTTTCGGGGAAAGGGCGGCGTAGGCGGGAGTCTTGAGAGTCGTTTCCATCTCACGCCGTTCAGGCGCGCCGGCTCGGCCGCGCGTTTCAGTCGTCATGGTTGCACCTCCAGCAGCTTGAGTCGTGTGAGTTCAATCGGGCATGATACCCACAACAGACGATCCCGTTGCCGGAGTTCCCGTCCCAGCCCCCGGCCTCACGGCCGGGGCCAGCCGGCGGTCCAGCACAGCGCTCCCAATCGCTCGGTCAATCAAGTTTTGCGCGCCCGCACCGCGTCGGCGATCACCACGAAGCCCTGGGTGTCGCGGCGTAGCAGCACGACGCGGCTCCAGCCGGCCGGGAAGACCCAGGTGCCGAGCGTGTGCCAGGCACCGCCCCCCACGGTCTGGTCCGCCTGTACGGTCGCGAGGGTGTTGCCCGCCGCGTCGATCACGACGTACACCGCACGCGGCGACCGGTTCGGCCCGCCCGTCCAGCGCGCGTCCACGGTCCGAGGCCCGGGCTGGTCCACGCGGAAGGAGAAGACGACGGAATCGGCGGCGTCCGGCCGCGTGGGCGCCCAGCGATACCCGGGGCCGTAGTAGTCGGGCGTCGAGTCGGACACGAGCCACCCGGCCGGGGCCGCGACAGCCGCCGCCTGCGGGTCGTTGAAGGCGGCATCATCATCCACGACGACCTCGCCACAGTGCGACTGGATGCGGTGGAGGTACGGCACCCACGGCCAGTTGGGGCCCGGATCCGTGCGGTTGGCCGGCTGCAGCTGTCCGTGGCCGAGGATGTGCTGCCAGTCGCGCGGGATGGCGCGGTCCCGCGTGATGTCGCACACCAGGGCGGCGGACGCGTCGATCTGGGTATCGGGAAAAGAATCCTGCGACGCGAAGCCGGCGTGCTCGACCCCAACCGTGAAATGGTTGCTCTGAACCCCGTTTAGCCGGCAATCGTGGCGGCGGTTCAGCCCGCACTCGTACAGCGCCGCGATGTGCCAGGCCCGGTTGGGCTCCCCCACGAGCTGCGAGATCTCGGCGCCGTCCTCGCTAACCGCGTAGTGCGCGCTGACGCGGGAGACGGGGTTCACGAGCCAGCTCCAGCAGCTCGCGTAGTTGGTCTCGCAGGTGTGGATGATCACTGCGTGGATCGCGCCGGTCGAGTCGGCCGGCCGGGTGTCGAAGTTCGGCGACGGGCGCCAGACCGCGGACGCGTAATCGGGCGCGCCGCCCGGAGCGGGCTCGGGGCACTCGGAGACGGCAGCGACGGCGCGGGCGGCCATGAGCGCGCGCTGGACTTGGCGCCCATACGCCGCGCGGCCTTCTGCAAGCTCGATCCCGCTGAACCGGGCGGCCACGCCGGCCCACGCCTCGACGCGCGAGCGGTCGATTCCGGCTTCGGCCGCATACGCGCTCAAGAGCGCCGCGGCGGCCCCGATGTTCGCGGCCGGCTCGTGACGCGCCGCCTCCACGGTCACCCCGGCCAGCGTCGCGCCCCGCTCGAGCTCTCCACCCCGGAGCGCCATGACGCCGAACGCCGGTGCGCGCCCTGGGAACTCCTCGGCTCCTTCGACCATGTGCCACCGGGTCTCGACCCAGCCGATCGCCTTCAGCAGGGGGGCCGGCACGCCGAACTCGCGTCCGGCGGCGGCGAACGCGCTGTCGAAGGGGGAGGGCTCGGAGTCGGGGAGGACGGCGGCTCGCCGGCCGGCGGCGAACGGCGCGGCACCTGGCTGGGGGCACGGCTTCGGCTCCACCGGAGGCTGGCGGCAGGTGGCGAGGCTGCCCGCGAGGACCGCTGCGACAGCCACGACCGAGGCCCGGGTGCCGGGACGCTCACTCACGGTGTCGCAACGTCCACGGCCAGGCGCGGCGGCCCTGTCATCTCCAGGACCCGGTAGCGGCTGGGCGCGGCGAGCCCCAGGACCCACTCCACCTGTCCTTCGAAGTCACAGATGAGCGTCAGCTGCTTCACCGCGGGGAGCGTGAGCGCCCGCGCGCGCTCGACTGCCGTCGGGTTGCCGGACTCGTCGTGCGCCTGCGCGGGATCGAAACGCACGAGCATCCGCCCCGGGCTCGAGACCCGCACCACCTGTCCCGAGCCGCATTCGCGGGCCGGCCGGTCGGCGTATTCCACGTGGTAACCCGGAATGCTGTCACCGGAGAACTCGAAGACGACGCGGTCGTAGCCGCGGTGGGCCTCGGCGCTCACCTGCCGCAGGACGCCCGGAGACCCGCGGGGCCGGGGCCGGTCCACGGCGGTTGTGGGGGCCTGGAACGGGACGGCCGTATCTTGCGGCATCCCGGTAGCGCCCGGTGCGCTGCCCGTCGCCGACGCGGCCGGAGCGTGCCGCGCTCCCCGGTCCTCCGTGCACCCCCCGAGCGTCAGCAACACCGCGAGGGCCCGCGCGAGGTCGAGCGGACTCACGGGGATCGCGCTTAGCGCAGCACCCCAGCGAGCGCGGCGATCGCCCCCACGGCGCCGACCCAGAACACGAACGACCACTTGATCAGGTCGCCGATCCGTCGCTCGAGCCTCGTCTCCAACTGGGACATCTCCTGGCGCAGCTCGGCAAAGCCGGCCTTCATCTCTTCACGCAGCTCGGAGCGGTCAGCCTGCCTGCCCTGACGCAGGTCCGCACGGTCAGCCTGCATGACCTGGCGCAGCTCGGCGAGGTCAGCCTGCGAGTCCTGCCGCAGCTCGGCGAAGCCGGCTTTCATCTCTTCACGGAGCGCGGAGTGGTCAGACTGCATGACCTGCCGCAGCTCGGCGAGGTCAGCCTGCGTGTCCAGCCGCAGCTCCGCGAAGCCGACTTTCATCTCTTCACGCAGTTCGGAGCGGCCAGCCTGCATCGCCTGCCGCAGCTCGGCGAGGTCAGCCTGCATGGCCTGCCGCAGCTCGGCGAGGTCAGCCTGCATGACCTTCCGCAGCTCGGCGAAGCCGGCTTTCGTCTCTTCACGGAGCGCGGAGCGGTCACCCTGCATGACCTGGCGCAGCTCGGCGAGGTCAGCCTGTGTGTCCTGCCGCAGCTCCGCGAAGCCGGCTTTCATCTCTTCACGCAGCTCGGAGAGGTCAGCCTGCATCGCCTGACGCAGCTCGGCCAGATCGGCCCGCGTGGCCTCGCGCGCCTCGGCGAACCGGGCGTCGACCCGGGCAAAGTTGAGCTCGTTCAACTCCCGGAGCTCGGCGCGCTGCGCGTCCACTTGTTGCATCCAGTTCACCAGGTCCTCGGCCGCTTCATCACCCAACGTTTGGCGGAGCTTGCCGGACAGTCGGGCCGTGATCGCCATGGACGGAAACTCCGTACACGAGTACCGCCCAATCTGAAGCTACCGCCGGACGCGACCATCATCAATTCTCCGCACGGGAGGGCATAAAGCGGCGGGCCGGGCTAGCCCTCGAACATCAACTCTTTCGCCCGCTGGGTGGCCTTGACCACCGCCTTGATGAGGGTCACGCGGAGCTTCCCCTCCTCGAGCTCGAGAATGCCGTCGATCGTACAGCCTGCCGGCGTCGTCACCGCGTCCTTCAGGAGCGCCGGGTGGTCCCCGGTGACGAGCGCGACCCGCGCGGCGCCGAGCAGCGTCTGGGCGGAGAGCAGCGTCGCCACGTCGCGCGCCAACCCGACCTTGACGCCCGCTTCCGCCAGCGACTCGAGGATGATGTAGACGAATGCGGGGCCGCTGGCGGAGAGCCCGGTGACCGCGTCCATGTGCTTCTCGTCCACCACCACCGTCCGGCCCACGGTGTCGAACATCTCCCGCGCCGTCGCGAGATGCTCCTGGACGGCATGGGCTCCCTTGCACAAGCCGGTCATCCCCTCGCCCACGCGGCACGGCGTATTGGGCATCGCGCGCACCACGGGGACCGGGGCTCCCAGGGTCTTCTCGATGAACGCGCTGGGGACCGAGGCGGCCACGGACACCACCAGCTTTTCGGGCGTGACGACCGGCGCGATCTCCTCCAGCACCTCCCGCACGTTCTGCGGCTTCACCCCGATCAGGATGATCTCCGCCTGGCGGGCGGCCGCGCGGTTGTCCGTACCGACTGGTACGGTGAGCTGGTCGCTCAGCGTGCGCGCGCGCTCCGGGTGTCGGACGGTGGGGAAGACCCGGTCGTGCGCGACCCCCGCTTTCAGCAGCCCCTGAAGCAGGATGCTCCCGATCTTGCCCGTGCCGAGCAGCGCGATCCGCCGGTCCTGGAGCCGGTGCGTCATGCGAGTCTCCTCAAGGTGTGCGCCATGCTCGTATCTCCCGTGCTACGTCGGATAGCTTCGGCTCGATCTCCACCGGTCTGTTGGCGCGCGGCGGCGGAGGCTCCATCTCCCGGTGGTAGTGGGTCACTAGCCCCGGGTCCTTCAGGAGGTGGCCGGTGAGGACCGCGACCACACGGTCCCCCTTGCGGATCGTGCCCTCCCGGACGAGCCGCCGCGCGCCCGCGACGGCGGCGGCGCTCGCGGGCTCGCACCCGATCCCGGCCGCGTCCACCACGGCCTTGGCCTCGAGAATCTCGTCGTCGGTCACCGTCGTGACCACTCCCTGGGTATAGCGGATGGCGCGCGCGGCCCGGTCGTAGGACGCGGGGTTGCCGATGTTGATGGCCGTGGCCACGGTGTGAGGCTCGACGCGGTGGCGGCGCGCGAACCCGTCGCGGAAGCTCGCCGCGAACGGCGCCGCGCCTTCCGCCTGGACGGCGGCGAGGCGGGGCAGGCGGTCGAGGAGGCCCCACTCGCGCGCCTCCTCGAGCGCCTTCCCGAACGCCGCCGTATTGCCGAGGTTGCCCGCTGGGACGGCGATCCAGTCCGGCGGCTCCCAGGCGAGCTGCTGCAGCAGCTCGAGCACGATCGTCTTCTGCCCCTCAAGGCGGAACGGATTGATGGAGTTGAGCAGGTACACGCCGAGCTGCGCGCTCGCCTCCTCCACGAGCTCGAGGCACCGGTCGAAGCTGCCGCGCACGAGCAGCGTGCGGGCGCCGTACGCGAGCGCCTGGGCGAGCTTCCCGAGGGCGACTTGCCCGCGCGGCACGATCACGAGCGCCGGGAGCTCTGCGAGCGCCGCGTACGCTGCGAGCGAGGCGCCGGTGTTTCCGGTGGACGCGCAGGCGACGGCCGTCGCCTGGACGCGGCGCGCCTGCGTCACGCCCACCGTCATCCCGCGGTCCTTGAACGACCCCGTGGGGTTCTGGCCTTCCTGCTTGAGCAGCAGATCGGCCGCGCCGGTCCAGGCGGCGACCGCGCGGGACGAGACGAGGGGTGTATTGCCTTCGGGGTAGCTGATCACGGCGTCGCCCGCGGCCGGGAGCACGATCTCGCGGAAGCGCCACACTCCGGACCCGAGAGGCCCCGGTCCGAGCTCGGCGCGACCGTCGAACAGGGCGCGCAGCGCCGCTCCCTGTTCGGGGGGCGGAGCGTGGCGGAGCTCGAGGAGGCCCCCGCATTGCGGGCAGCGTGGTCGCGCATCGGTGTCGGGCGTCTCGCCACCGCAGCCGGCGCAGCGCTGCCGCGTGGCGCTCATGTGCTCGCGAGCTTCAGCACATCGTTCAGGATGCCACCGGCCGTCACCGCGGGCCCGGCGCCCGGGCCCGTGATCACGAGCGGATTCTTCTTGTAGCGCGCCGTCGTGAAGATGAACTGGTTGTCGGTCCCGTTGAGCGAGGCCATCGAGCTCGAGGCGTCCACGACCACGAGTCCCACCCGGATGCGGCGCAGCGTCACGATCGCCCGGTAGCGCAGCACCCCGCCGCGCCCGCGGGCGGCCGTCACCTGTTTGGCCCACGCCTCATCGTACTCCTCCAACCGCGCCAGGAACTCGTCGAGGGGCAGGCGCTCCGCTCCCTTCGGCACGAGCGACTCCACGGCGATGTCCTGCAGCTCGCCGGGGAATCCGATCAGCCGGCCGAGGATCAGCGCCTTGCGCGCCACGTCCATGCCGGACAGGTCCTCGCGCGGGTCGGGCTCCGGATACCCCTTCGCGATCGCGCCGCGCAGCGCCTCGGAGAACCGCTTCCCGCGGCCCAGCTCGCCGAACAGATAGCCCAGCGTGCCGGACGGGCACCCTTCGATCTTGGACACGCGGTCGCCCGATTCGACGAGCTTCGAGTACGTGTCGATGATCGGGAGGCCGGCCCCGACGGTCGCCTCGTGCAGCAGCCGCCGGCCGCGCGCCTGCGCCGCGGCCCTGAGCTGGTCGAACCGCCGCCGGTCGGCGGTCACGGGGCGCTTGTTCGCGAGCACCACGTGCATCCCGGCGGTGAGCGCGCTCTCGAGCGTGTCGCTGGTATCGTCGGCCGTGAGGTCCACGAGGATCGGGTTCGCGAGCGCGTGGCGGGCCACGAATTCGACCGCTTCGAGCGCGGTGGCGCGGCGGCCGCCCGGCGCCTTGGCGAGCGGCGCCCCCTTGGCCTTCGCCGCGCCGAGGGTGGCGAGCCGCCGCAGCGACAGGCCGCGCGCGTCGAACACCACGCCGCTCCGGTCGATGAGCCCGACGACCCGGAGCTTCACGGAGTCCTGCCGCACCCGGGCGATCAGCGGCGCCAGCGCCCGCCCGATCTGCCCGAACCCGAGCAGCACCACGTCGGTCTGCTCCGGGTGCGTCACGCTGCCGCCGCCGATCTTCGAGAGCTGGAAAGCGGCGTGCACGGCCCGCTGGGCGCGGGCGGCGTCCTTGCCGTCCACGACCAGCGAGAGGTTGAGCTCCGAAGACCCCTGGGCGATCGCGATCACGTTGATCTCCGCCTCGGCGAGCGCGGAGAACACGCGCGCGGCGATGCCGGGCGTCTCGACCATGCCGAGCCCGACGACCACGAGCGTCGCCACGCCGGCACGCGCTTCCACGCCGTCGATCTCCTGGCGCGCGATCTCGCGCTTGAACGTCTCCTCGAGACTCCGGCGCGCCCGCTCGGCGCTCTCCTGAGGGACGCTGAAGCAGATCGAGTGCTCGGACGAGGCCTGGCTGATGAGCGAGATCGAGATGCCCTCATGGTGCACCGCGGCGAAGGTGCGGGCGGCGATCCCGGGGACGCCGAGCATCCCGCTGCCGGTCACGGTCAGCAGCGCCTGAGCCGGGATCGCCGAGAGGGCCTTGACGGGATACTGATCGAGCGTGCGGCGGCGCGAGATCTCCGTACCCAGGGACGCGGGATCGGCGAACGGGCGGATGCGGATCGCGACGTTCCGTTTCATCACCGGGATGAGCGCGCGGGGATGCAGCACCTTGGCGCCGTAGTAGGCCAGCTCCGCCGCCTCCCGCACGTGAACCTGCGGCACGACGCGCGCGTCCGGCACGACGCGGGGGTCCGCCGTGAGCAGGCCCGGGACGTCTTTCCATAGGGAGACCGTGCGGGCGCCGAGCACCCGGGCGAGCAGCGTGGCGGTGAGGTCCGAGCCGCCCCGGCCCAGCGTCGCGACCGCGCCGTCCGGGGCGGCGCCGAGAAACCCCGGCACGACCGGGACGACCCCGCGCGCGAGCAGGGGCCCGAGCGTCTTTCGGGCGCTCCGCTCCGTGAGCGCCAGGTCCGGCGACGCGTTCCCGAAGGTCCCGTCGGTCTTCACCACCTCGACCGCGTCCACGTAGGCGACGCGGCCGCCCGCCGCCGCGAGCGCGGCGGTGAACAACCGGGCGGAGAGTCGCTCGCCCCGGGCGACGAGGTGATCGGTCGTGCGCGGCGTCAGCTCGCGCAGCACGCCGAGGCCGCCCGCGAGCTGCTCCAGCTCGACGAACGCCGCGTCGATGAGACCCAGGAGCTCGTCGAGCGTCGCTCCGGGAGGGACGAGGGCCCGCGCGGCCTCGGCATGCTGCTCGCGTAGCGCCCCGGCGACGCCGCGGACGTCCCTCGCGTCCCCGTGCGCCGCGCGCGCGGCGACCTCGAGCAGGGCGTCCGTCACCCCGCCCATCGCCGACACCACCACGACCTGCGGCGCCGGCCGGTGCGCGAGCACGATGCCCGCGGCGTGCCGCACGCCGGCGGCGTTCGCGAGCGACGCACCGCCGAACTTGTGGACGTGAAGGGAGCGGAGTGGGCGGGGGGACCGGGAGGACCGGGAAGGGCGCGGCATCGATGGTGCCTCAGCTTGCCTCGTAGCCGCCGGCGGGGCGGGTGACCTGAAAGCTCTCGGCAGTGACGCCGCATGCCCGCCACGCGCGCACCATCGCGTCCGCGACTGCCGCGGCGCCCGCCGCCGGCGCGATCGCCACCAGCGTCGGGCCCGAGCCGGAGAGGGTCGCGCCGTAGGCGCCCGCCCGCCGCGCGGCCGCGGTGACCTCGTCGTACCCCGGAACGAGCGCGCGGCGGTAGGGCACGTGCAGCACGTCGTCGAGCCCCGCGGCGAGCAGCCGGGGATCGGCGTGAGTCAGGCCGTGCACCAGCGCCGCGCTCTTTGCCGCAGCCTCGACCGCCTGGGTGTGCGGGACCGTGTGCGGGAGCACCGCCCGCGCCCGCTTGGTCTCCACCGTGAAGTCCGGAATCGCGAACACCAGGGCCAACGACTGGTGCACGGTGAGCGGCGTCACCGTGAGCCCTTCCGGGGGAGGGCGCCGCAGGACGAGGTTCGCGCCCCCGTAGATCGCCGGGGCGACGTTGTCGGGGTGGCCCTCGAGCTCCGCGCACAGGTCGGCCAGAGCGTCCGGCCCGCGATCGAGCTCGAGCAGCGCGTCGGCCGCTGCGGCTCCGGCCACCGTGGCTGCGGCGGACGAGCCAAGCCCCCGAGCGACGGGAATGTCGGATTCGGCCGTGAGCGTGAGGTGGCCCGGCACGTCGCGGCCGGCGGCCCGGCAAGCGGCGACGAAGCCGCGGTACAGCAGGTCACGGTCGGGAGGTGTGTCGAGGACGCCTAGCGTGCCGCGCCGCTCGATTGTGACCGGGCCACACGCCGTGTCCGGCGCCGCGCAGGCCGTGACCCGGAGCCAGCGCCCGACGGCCACTCCGAGGCAGTCGAACCCGGCGCCCAGGTTGGAGGTCGAGCCCGGCACTCGGACGGTGACGCTCGCACGCATACGGGGTCCGGTAGCTCCTGGATCTGGATACAGAAAGAGCCCGGGCGATGGCGGCCGCGGGCTCGTCGGTTGATAGATATCGCGGCCGCACGGCACCGTCAAGCAGCGCTCCCGGGACGGCCTTGACGGGGCTCGCCCGGCGGCCTATCGTACGGACCCGACTTCCTACGGAAGCGTCTCGTGACACAGCTCGCGCTGCTTCTGGTCATCTTCCTGCTGCTGGGCATTAGTGCCCGGCAGGGGGTCGGCGGCGCGCGCGAGACGACAGCATGATCAGGTAGCGATACCTTAGAGGTGCAACCCGACGCCGCGGACCCCAGCAGGGTCTGCGGTTTTTTTTTGAGAGGAGCCATCATGGCGCGAGACGTCGTCATCTTCGACACCACGCTGCGCGACGGGGAGCAGGCCCCAGGCAACTCGATGACGCCGGAGGCGAAGCTGCGCCTCGCGCGCCAGCTCGACCGGCTGGGCGTGGACGTGATCGAGGCGGGCTTCCCGAGCGCCTCGGAAGGAGATCATCGGGCCGTCCGCGGCATCGCCGAGGCGGTGCGGCGTCCGGTGATCGCGGCGCTGGCCCGCTGCCACGACCGCGACATCGACCTGGCCGGCGAGGCGTTGCGGCCCGCCGAACGGGCGCGCCTGCACGTTTTCATCGCGACCTCCGACCTGCATCTGGAGCACAAGCTGCGGCTCACGCGCGAGCAGTGCCTGGAGCGGGCGCGCGCGGCGGTGCAGCGTGCCCGGCGCTACACGGACGACGTGGAATTCTCGGCCGAGGACGCGACGCGGACGGACCTGGAGTTCCTGTGCCGGGTCGTCGAGGCGGCGATCGCGGCGGGCGCGACCACGATCAATCTCCCGGACACGGTGGGCTACGCCATGCCCGGCGAGTACGGGGCCATGTTCCGGGCGATCCGGGAACGCGTGCCGGCCAGCGAGGATGCCGTCTTCAGCGCGCACTGCCACGACGACCTCGGCCTGGCCGTGGCCAACTCCCTGGCCGCGATCGAGGCCGGCGCCGGCCAGGTGGAGTGCACCGTCAACGGGATTGGCGAGCGCGCCGGCAACGCCGCGCTGGAAGAGATCGTCGTGACGGGGCGGGTCCGCCCTCACGCGGTGGCGTTCCGGTGCGGCGTGAACACCAAGGAGCTGTTCCGGACGAGCCAGCTCGTGTCGCACGAGATCGGTGTCTTTCCCCAGCCGAACAAAGCGGTGGTGGGCCGAAACGCCTTCGCCCACGAGGCGGGAATCCACCAGCACGGCATGCTGCAGCACGGGCTGACCTACGAGATCATCCGCCCCGAGGAGGTCGGGGTGCCGCGCTCCACCCTGGTGCTGGGCAAGCACTCGGGCCGGCACGCGCTGGAACGGCGCTACCGGGAGCTCGGCCACGAGCTCGACGAGGGCACGCTCGCGAAGCTGTACCAGGAGTTCACCGCGCTGGCGGACAAGAAGCGGGAGATCCTGGACGAGGATCTGCTCGCGCTGCTGCACGGCCGGTTCCACGACGCGCCGGAGGCCTACCGGCTCACTCATCTGCGGGTAACGTGCGGGACCGTCGCCGCCACGGCCGAAGCCCGGCTCGCGGGCCCCTGGGCGCAGGAGCGGAGCGCCACGACCCCTGGGAACGGGCCGATCGCCGCGGCGTTCGCGAGCATCGGCGAGATCGTCCAGCGGCGCATCGAGGTCCTGAGCCTCACCGTGCAGTCGGTCGCCCCCGGACGCGACAGTCTCGGCCAGGTGCTGGTGCAGGTGCGGGTCGACGGCAAGTCGCTCAGCGGGCACGGCGCGTCAACGGACATCGTCGAGGCGAGCACCCGCGCCCTCGTGCACGCCCTCAACAAGGCGAGCCACGCCGACCGGCTCGAGGGCGAGGCCCTGAACGCGACCTACTTCTGGGGAGTCTGACCTGATGACCGAGATCCTCACGGGCGCGCAGATCCTGTGTCGCACCCTCGTCGAGTGCGGCGTCGAGGTGATCTTCGGCTATCCCGGCGGCGCCATCATGCCGTTCTACCACGCGCTGCCCGAGTACCCGAAGCTCCGCCACATCCTCGTCCGGCACGAGCAGGCGGCGGCGCATGCGGCGGACGGCTACGCCCGGGCGAGCGGGCGCGTCGGGGTGTGCGTCGCAACCTCGGGTCCGGGCGCCACGAACCTCGTGACCGGGCTCGCCACCGCGCACATGGACAGCTCGCCCGTGCTGGCGATCACCGGGCAGGTGGCCCGCTCGATGATCGGTCGGGACGCCTTCCAGGAAACCGACGTCATCGGCATCACTCTGCCGATCACGAAACACAGCCGCCTCGTTCAGGACGCCTCCGAGCTGGTGGCCGTCGTGACGGAGGCGCTCGCGATCACGCAGGAAGGGCGTCCGGGACCGGTGGTGATCGATGTGCCCAAAGACGTGCAGAACCAGAAGACCGAGTACCGGGAGCCCCAGCATCCCCGGGACCCCCGGGCTCGCGCCCGGGGTCAGCGTGCTGGCGCGCGGGGTCAGCCCCTAACCCCGGGCGCAAGCCCGGGGTCCCCGGGGTTGGAGGACGCCATCCGGCAGGCCGCGGGCCTGATCGCCACGGCCGAGCGCCCGCTGCTGATGCTCGGCCACGGCGTCATCCTGGGCGACGCGTACGCGGACGTGCGCGCGCTGGCGGAGAAGACGGGGATGCCGGTGATCACGACGCTGCTCGGCATCAGCGCGTTCCCCGACGGCCACCCGCTCCACCTCGGCATGCCGGGGATGCACGGCGAGGTCCACGTGAACCGCGCGATCCAACGCGCGGACTTGATCGTCGGCATCGGGCTGCGATTCGACGACCGCGTGACGGGCAACACCGCGGCGTTCGCGCCCCGCGCCAGGATCGTGCACGTCGACTTGGACCGCTCGGAGATCGGCAGGAACGTCCGGGTCGCCATCGGGATCGTCGGCGAAGCCGCCGCGGTCGCCCGGCGTCTCGTCGCTGCGGTGGAGCCGCGCGACTGTGAGCGCTGGATGGAGGAGATCCGCGGGTACCGTCGCCCGCGGCCTCAGGCGTTCCGCGGCGAGCTGTCGCCCGAAGCGATCCTCGCGTCCATCTGCGAGGCGACCCGCGGCGAATGCACCATCGTCACCGACGTCGGGCAGCACCAGATGTGGATCGCCAAGCTCTACCCGTACCAGCGGCCCAACACCCACATCACCTCGGGTGGGCTCGGCACCATGGGGTTCGCGGTCCCGGCCGCCATGGGCGTGCATCTCGCGCGCCCGGGCGAGACGGTGTGGGCGATCTCGGGCGACGGCGGCTTCCAGATGAACATGGCCGAGATCGCGACCATGGTGCAGGAAGGGCTGACGGTGAAGATGGCGATCTTCAACAACGGCTACCTCGGGATGGTGCGGCAGTGGCAGCAGTTCTTCCACGAGAAGCGCTACTCCTGCACGCCGATCTGGAGCCCGGACTACCTGAAGCTCGCCGAAGCCTACGGCATCCCCGGTTACCGGGTGAAGGACGCGAGCGAGCTGGCGGACGCGGTCGGGCGCGCGAACGCCGAGCCCGGGCCGGCGCTGGTCGAGTTCGTGATCGAGCAGGAAGCGAACGTCTACCCGATGATCCCGCCGGGCGGCTCGCTGTCCGAGCCGATCGAAGCGCCGGCCGCGGTGCCGGCGGACTGAGGTCCGGTGCCGGCATCGCACGCGGTCTCGGTGCTGCTCGACGAGGGGCTCGCGACGCTGAACCGCGCGGTCGGCGTGCTGCGCCGCCGCAACATCCCCGTCGTGGATTTCGCCGTGGGTCCGAGCGGCACAGCCGGCGTCGCGCGTTTGACGTTCGGGACGCCCGTGGACGCCGCGGCCGTCGATCGGGTCGTGCAGCAGTTCCAGAAGGTCATCGGCGTGCGGGAGGTCGTGGTGACCCGAAGCGATGACGACAACCGCCAAGGAGGTGGAGCCATGAGTTCGCCCGAAGTGCACGTCTTCTACGACGCGGACGCCGACCCCGCCCGGCTGCGCGGCCGGGTCATCGCCGTCATTGGCTACGGCAGCCAGGGTCACGCGCACGCGCTCAACCTGCGGGATTCCGGCGCGCGCGTGATCGTGGGGCTGCGCCCGGGCGGCGCCTCCTGGACGCGGGCCCGGGCGGAGGACCTGGAGGTGCGTCCGGTGGCCGAAGCGGCCCGCGCGGCGGACGTGATCATGATGCTCGTGCCCGACCCGCAAGCGCGCGGCGTGTACGAGGCCGGCGTCGTCGGCGCCCTTGGCCCGGGGAAGACGCTGCTCTTCGCACACGGCTTCAACGTGCACTTCCAGGAGATCGTGCCGCCCGGCTCGGTGGACGTCGCGATGATCGCCCCCAAGTCCCCCGGGCACCTGGTGCGCAGCGAGTATCAGGCGGGCCGCGGTGTGCCGGCGCTCGTCGCGGTGCACCAGGACGCGAGCGGCCACGCCCTGGCGGACGCCCTCGCCTACGCGGCGGGGATCGGCTGCACCCGCGCGGGCGTGCTGCAGACTACGTTCCGCGAGGAAACGGAGACCGACCTGTTCGGCGAGCAGGCCGTGCTGTGCGGGGGCGTCAGCGCGCTCGTCCAGGCGGGTTTCGAGACGCTGACGGCCGCGGGCTACGCGCCGGAGATCGCGTACTTCGAGTGCCTGCACGAGTTGAAGCTCATCGTGGACCTGATGTACCGCGGCGGCATGAAGTTCATGCGGTACTCGATCAGCGACACGGCGGAGTACGGCGACTACACGCGGGGGCCCCGGATCGTCACCGACGAAGTGCGAGCGGAGATGCGGCGGATGCTCGCGGACATCCAATCGGGCGCTTTCGCGCGCGAGTGGATCGCCGAGAGCCGCGGCGGCGGGCGTCGCTTCGAGGAGCTGCGGCGCGCCGCGCTGGATCACCCGATCGAGCGCATCGGCGCGCGGCTGCGCGCGATGATGCCGTGGACGGAGGAGGGGAAGGGGGCTCGGGGCTCGGGGCCCGAGGTTCAGGGCTCGAGTGTCCTTTCCGAGCCCCGAGCCCCGAGCCGCTCGCCCCTCAGAGCATGACGCCGCGCACCCTGTTCGACAAGGTGTGGGACGCGCACGTCGTGCACGAGCTCCCCGAGGGGCCGGCGCTGCTGTACGTCGACCTGCACCTCGTGCACGAAGTCACGTCGCCGCAGGCGTTCGAGGGCCTGCGGCGCGCCGGCCGCCGGGTGCGCCGCCCCGACCTCACGGTGGCGACCGTGGACCACAACGTGCCCACGGGGGACCGCGCGCTCCCGATCGCGGACCCGGTCGCGGCGCGGCAGCTCGCGGCGCTGGGCGCGAACGCGCGGCACTTCGGGGTCGAACTGTTCGACCTCGCGTCGCCCGAGCAGGGCATCGTCCACGTGATCGGGCCCGAGCTGGGCCTGACGCAACCCGGCATGGTGATCGTGTGCGGCGACTCGCACACCTCGACGCACGGCGCCTTCGGCGCGCTCGCCCTGGGGCTGGGGACGAGCGAGGTCGAGCACGTGCTGGCGACGCAGTGCCTCGTATGGTCCAAGCCGCGGACGATGGAGGCGCGCTTCACCGGTACGCTCGCACCCGGAGTCACCGCCAAGGATCTCATCCTCGCGTTCATCGGCCGGATCGGCACGGCCGGGGCGACGGGGCACGTCATCGAGTACACGGGCGACGCGATCCGCGCCCTCTCGATGGAGCAGCGGATGACGGTGTGCAACATGTCGATCGAGGCGGGCGCGCGCGCCGGGATGATCGCTCCCGACGACACGACGTACGACTATCTCGCGGAACGGCCGCGAGCCCCGGGAGGACCGGAGTGGACCCGCTCGGTCGCACGCTGGCGGGAGCTCCGCACCGACTCGGGGGCGACGTTCACGACCCGCTTCTCCCTGGATGCGTCGGCCGTGGCGCCGCAGGTCACCTGGGGGACGAGCCCCGGCATGGTGGCCGACGTCACCGGTCGGGTGCCGCATCCCGCCGACTTCCCGACCGACGGCGAGCGGCGGTCCGTCGAGCGCGCGCTCGCATACATGGCGCTCACGCCCGGCACGCCGCTCGCGGGACTGCCCATCGACCGTGTGTTCCTCGGCTCCTGCACCAACGCGCGGATCGAGGACCTGCGCGCCGCCGCCCGGGTGGTGCAGGGCCGGCGCGTGGCGGCGGGCGTCCGGGCCATGGTGGTCCCGGGGTCGCAGCGGGTGAAAGCCCAGGCGGAGCGGGAGCGGCTCGACCGCGTGTTCCGCGAGGCGGGGTTCGAGTGGCGCAACTCCGGCTGCTCGATGTGCCTGGGGATGAACCCCGACGTGCTGAAGAGCGGCGAGCGCTGCGCCTCGACGTCCAACCGCAACTTCGAGGGGCGCCAGGGGCGAGGCGGGCGGACCCATCTCATGAGCCCGGCCATGGCCGCGGCGGCCGCGATCGCGGGTCGCATCGTGGACGTAAGGGAGTGGCAGGTGAGGCAGGATGTGGAGGAGGTGGAGGATGTGGAGGTTGTGAAACGCGTGGAGGGGGGAGCCCCGTGATGGAGCCGTTCGTCCGGCACACGGGATTGGTCGCGGCGCTGCCGCGGGACGACGTGGACACCGACCAGATCGTCCCGAAGCAGTTCCTCGCGCGCGTGGAGCGCACCGGGTTCGGACCGGCGCTGTTTCACGACTGGCGCTTCCGGCCGGACGGGACCCCAAATCCGGAGTTCGAGCTCAACCGGCCCACCGCGCAGGGCGCGAGCATCCTCGTCGCCGGGGCGAACTTCGGCTGTGGCTCGTCGCGCGAGCACGCCGTGTGGGCGCTCCGGGAGTACGGCTTCCGCGCGATCCTCGCGCCGTCGTTCGCCGACATCTTCTCCGCCAACTGCTGCCAGAACGGGGTGGTGCCGGCGCTTCTCGCGCCCGAGGAGATCGCCGAGCTGTTCCGCCGTTGTGAAGCGGCGGGGGGCGACTACCGGCTGACGGTCGATCTCGAGGCGGAGCGCGTGGAGGACGGGCGCGGCTTCAGCGCCCGCTTCGCAATCGACCGCTACCGGCGAGAGATGCTGCTCTCGGGTCTCGACGAGATCGGGCGGACCCTGCTGCTGGAGGAGCGGATCGCGGCGTACGAGAGAGCCAGACCGCACCCCGTGTAGGGGAGGACCCCGGGCCGCCGCCCCGGGGCCCATAAGTCAGTCCGTCACCGCCCCCAGGCTCGCGCTCGACACCAGCTTTGCGTACTTCGCCAGGACGCCCGACGTGTACTTGGGTGCGGGCGGCTTCCACCGGGCGCGGCGCCGGGCGAGCTCCTGCTCCGGCACCTCGAGCTCGAGCACCCGGCGCTCCGCGTCGATCGTGATCGAGTCTCCTTCTTCCACGAGCGCGATGGTCCCCCCCACGGCCGCCTCGGGCGCGACGTGGCCGACGACCAGGCCGTAAGTCCCTCCGGAGAACCGTCCGTCGGTGATCAAGCCCACCGAGTCGTCGAGCCCAGCCCCGATGATGGCCGAGGTGGGAGAGAGCATTTCCCGCATTCCCGGCCCGCCCTTCGGCCCCTCGTGGCGGATCACGACGACGTCGCCACGCTTCACCCGGCCGCCGAGGATGGCGTCGAGGCAGTCCTCCTCGCACTCGAACACGCGCGCGGGGCCCGTCATCCGCAGCATCTTGGCGCCCGTGATCTTCGCCACGCCCCCATCGCTCGCCAGGTTGCCGCGCAGGATGATGAGGTGGCCCCGGGGATAGAGCGGCCGATCCCACGGACGGATGACTTCCTGGTCCTTCCGCGGGGCCTCCGGGATCGTCCGCAGGACGTCGGCGAGCGTCTGTCCCGTGATCGACGGCGCGTCGCCGTGCAGCGCGCCGTGCGCGAGCAGGACCTTCATCACCTGGGGAATCCCCCCCGCCCGGTGCAGATCGACGGTGACGAAGCGGCCGGACGGCTTCAGGTCGCACAGCACCGGGACGCGCGCGCCGATCGCCTCGAAGTCGTCCAGCGTGAGCGGCACCCCCGCGGCATGCGCGATGGCGAGCAGGTGGAGGACGGCGTTGGTCGAGCCGCCGATGGCCATCGTCACGGCCATCGCGTTCTCGAGCGCCTGGCGCGTGAGGATGTGTCGCGGCCGCCGGTCGTCGCGAATCGCCTCCACCAGCACCTCGGCCGACCGGGCGGCGCTGTCCGCCTTCTCGGCGTCCTCGGCGGCCATGGTGGACGAGAAGGGGAGGCTCATCCCCATCGCTTCGAAGATCGCGGACATCGTGTTCGCGGTGAACATCCCGCCGCACGAGCCCGCCCCCGGGCACGCCCGGCGCTCGACCTCCAGGAGCTCCGTGTCGTCGATCCGGCCGGCCGAGTGTTCACCCACCGCCTCGAACACGCTGACGACCGTCAGATCGCGGCCCGCGTAGCGGCCGGGTTTGATCGTCCCCCCGTACACGAACACCGCCGGGATGTCCATCCGGGCGATCGCGATCATGGCGCCCGGCATGTTCTTGTCGCATCCGCCCACCACGAGCAGGCCGTCCATGCACTGCGCGTTGCAGGCGGTCTCGATCGAATCGGCGATGACCTCGCGGGAGACGAGCGAGTACTTCATGCCCTCGGTCCCCATCGAGATGCCGTCGCTCACGGTGATCGTGCCGAACATCTGCGGCATGACGCCCGCGGCCTTGAGCGCCGACTCCGCCCGCCGGGCGAGCACGTCGAGCCCGAGGTTGCAGGGGGTGATCGTGCTGTAGGCGTTGGCGACGCCCACGATGGGCTTCTCGAAGTCCCGGTCGCCGAAGCCGACCGCCCGCAGCATGGCGCGGTTGGGGGAGCGCTGCACGCCCCCCGTGATCGTCCGGCTGCGAAGCTCGCGGGCCATGTTCCTCCAGTCCGGTTCGGTGGGAGAAGGTAGCCGCCGCGCGCGCGCGCGTCACGGGTCGGTGGCGACTTGACAACCGGTCGGCGTGTTCGTAGCCTGTGAGCGCCATGTGCTCGTTCGCTGCCGTACGGCTTCCGTTTCGCGCGAGCCGTTGCTCCCCGCCCGCCCCGCCCGCCCGCCGAAAGCGGGTGTGTCTCCTGCAGTAGCCGATCTTCCAGCTCCAACAACCGCAGTCGTAGCGCCTGGCGCCGGAGCGCCGTTTCCGACGCTCGCATCAATGTCCGGGGCCGGTCCACCTCGTCGAGGCTGGAGCAGGCTCCGGGCGCCGCAAACGGGAGGTCTAGGGTGATTGGGGATCGCCATGGCTGACACACGAGCGCCCCTGCGGGTGCTCAAGTTCGGGGGCACGTCGGTCGAAGATGCCGGCGCGTTCCAGCGCGTGGTGGAGATCGTGCGCGCCCACGGCGGGGCGCGCTGTGTCGTGGTCGTATCGGCGATGAGCGGCGTGACGGATGCGTTGCTCACGTGCGTCTCGGACGGAAGTCTCACCGGGCTCGAGCCGCACCTCGAGCGGCACCGGCAGGTCGCCCGGCTCGTGAGCGGCGCCGCGGGGGAGGGGCTCATCGCCGAGCTCGAGCGGGCGCGCCCGGCCATCGCCGGGCTGCTCGAGCGCGCCGGCCGGGAGCACGGCGCACGCGCCGGCCTCCGGGACGAGGTGGTCTCGTACGGCGAGCGGCTCTCCTCGTCCCTCCTCGCTGCCGTGCTCGCGGCGGCCGGCCTGCCGGCGCGCCATGTGGACGCGCGCCGCTGCATCGTCACCGACGACACGCACGGGCGCGCCGCGCCGGATCGGCCCGAGAGCGAGCGGTGCACCCGCGCCGAGCTGGTGCCGCTGCTCGAGCGCGGCGCCATCCCGGTGCTCGGGGGCTATATCGCGGCGTCGCGGAGCGGCGCCACCACCACACTCGGCCGCGGCGGCTCTGACTACACCGCCGCGCTCGTCGGCGCCGCCCTCGGCGCGGACGAGATCCAGATCTGGACGGACGTGCCCGGAGTGATGACCGCCGATCCCCGCGTCGTGCCGCACGCGCGCGCCATCCCCAACCTGTCGTATGCCGAAGCATCGGAGCTGGCGTATTTCGGCGCGAAGGTGCTTCACCCCAAGACCATCGAGCCGGCGGTCGGCCGCCGCCTCCCCGTGCGGATCGTGAGCTCCCGGGCTCCGGACGAGCCCGGCACCCTCGTCTCCGCCGAGGCCGAGCTGTGGCCGGGCAGGGTCAAGGCGATCGCGCACAAGACGGGGATCACCATGCTCCAGATCACCGCGGCGCGGATGCTCGGCGCCTACGGCTTCCTGCGCGCGCTGTTCCAAGTGTTCGAGCGGCACCGCATGCCGGTGGACGTCGTGACGACGTCCGAGGTCAGCGTGTCGCTCACCGTCGAGGACGGCGCCGAGCTGGCCGCGGTGGTGGAGGAGCTGTCGGGACTGGGCGACGTGCAGGTGGAGCGGCGCCGCGCGATCCTGTGCGTCGTGGGCGAAGGGCTCCGCACGACCCCCGGCATCGCGGCTCGCGTGTTCGAGACCATCCCGGACATCAACGTCTCGCTCATCTCGCAGGGAGCCTCGCGCGTCAATCTCACCTTCGTGGTGGACGAGGACCAGGTGTGCGAGGTCGTCGTGCGGCTGCACGCGGCGCTGCTCGAGGGCACCGAGCCGGCTCCCGCGCCGGTGGCGCGGTCAAGCTCCGCAACGCCCGAGTCCGGCATGGCGCGGCTCGATCCCGTCGAGCTCACCCGGCGGCTCATCGACATTCCCTCGATCTCAGGCGAAGAAGAAGGCGTCGCCCGCTTTCTCGCCTCCACGCTCGCGGGGAGGGGCTACCGGGTGGAGCTGTTCGAGGCCGCGCCGCGCCGGCCCGGGCTGCTCGTCACCACCGACGCTCCGCCGCGAGTGGTGTTCTCGACGCACCTCGACACCGTGCCGCCGCACATTCCCTCGTCCGAGGACGAGACCCATGTGTACGGACGCGGCGCGTGCGACGCGAAGGGGATCATCGCGGCGCAGCTCGCGGCCGCGGAGCGGCTGCGCGCCGAGGGGGGCACGGAGCTGGGGCTGCTGTTCGTGGTGGACGAGGAGTGCGGGAGTATCGGCGCTCGGGCGGCGAACCGGCTGGCCGCGGCGCGTGCGTGCCGCTGGCTCATCGCCGGAGAGCCTACCGAGAACCGGTTGGCCGTGGGCTCGAAGGGCTCCTTGCGCGTCAGGCTTCACGCCGCCGGGACCGGCGGCCATTCGGCGTACCCCGAGCGGGGACGCTCGGCGATCCATGTGCTGCTCGACGTGCTCGGCGACCTGCGGGCCGTCGCGTGGCCACGGGACGACTTTTTCGGCGAGACGACGTGCAATATCGGCGTGCTCGCCGGCGGTGCAGGAGCGAACGTGATCGCGCCGGACGCGCGGGCCGACGTGCAGATCCGCCTCGTGACCGACCAGGCGCCCGTCCGGGAGCTGGTCGAGCGGGCCGTGGCGGAGCGTACGCGCATCGAGTACCTGAGCTGCACGCCGCCGATGCGTCTGGCTGCCGTGCCGGGGTTCGAGCCCTGCGTGGTGGGCTTCACGACGGACGTCCCGCACCTGTCGAGCTGGGGCACGCCGCTGCTGTTCGGCCCCGGCTCGATCCACGACGCCCACACCCCGCACGAGCGGATCGGAAAGGCCGAGCTGGCGCGCGGCGTGGAGCTGTACGTGCGGCTCGCGCAGCGGCTGCTCGCCGAGCCCGCGGTGGCGCGGCCGTGAAGCTCGCGCTCTTCGGGAACGGCTCAATGGGACGGGTCGCCGCCGCGCTCGCCCGCGCGCGAGGCCACGAGATCGGCAGCGTGCTCGACTCCCGGGACGCGGGCCGGACCCCGGAGCAGCTCGCTCCCCTGCTCTCGGGGCACGACGTCGCCATCGACTTCTCGGCTGCCGCCGCCGTGCTGGACCACGTGGCCGCGTGCGTCGCCGCCGGTGTGCCGCTCGTCGAAGGAACGACCGGCTGGCAGGCGGCCGAGGGGGAAGCGCGGCGCCTGGTCGAGGACGGGGGCGGCGCGATGGTGTATGGAGCCAACTTCTCGATCGGGGTCAACCTGTTCTACCGGCTGGTGGAGCGCGCGGGCGGGCTATTCGCGGGCCTGGGCTACGACGCATTCATCGAGGAGGCGCATCACGCGAAGAAGCGCGACGCGCCTTCCGGGACCGCGCTCCGGCTGCGGGCGATTCTGGCGGGGCCCGTGGGGTGCGAGCTGCCGGTGGCGAGCACGCGCGCCGGTCACATTCCGGGCGTGCATCGTGTCGGGTTCGATTCGGCGGCGGACCAGGTCGTCCTGGTCCACAGCGCCCGCTCGCGCGAGGGGTTCGCCGAGGGCGGGCTCGCCGCGGCGCGCTGGATCGCGGGCGCGGGCCGGCGCGGCGTCTACGCCTTCGCGGACGTGCTGGACGAGATCCTGGACGCGGAAAGGAGAGACAACCGATGACGCTACGCGTGGACTGGCTGCGTGGCTGCGCGACCGCGCTGGTCACGCCCTTCACGGCCGACGGCCGCGTGGACGAAGCGCGCATGCGCGCGCTGGTGGAGCGGCAGATTACGGGCGGCGTGAGGCTGCTCGTGCCGTGCGGCACCACGGGCGAGGCGGCGACGCTCACCGCGGAGGAGCAGAGCCGTGTCATCCGCATCACCGTCGAGACGGCGCGCGGCCGCGCCCGCGTGATGCCGGGGGTGGGCAGCAACGCCACGGCCGTGACCGTGGAGCGCGCCAGGGCGGCCCGTGGCGCGGGGGCGGACGCGGTGCTCGTGGTGGCGCCGTACTACAATAAGCCGACGCAGCCGGGCCTCATCGCCCACTTCACGACCGTGGCCGAGGCCGTTTCCGGGCTGCCCGTGGTGCTCTACAACGTGCCGGGCCGCACGGGATCGAACATCCAGGCGCCCACGGTGCTCGCGCTGGCCCGCCAGGCGGAGAACATCGCCGGCGTGAAGGAAGCCTCGGGCGACTTCGCCCAGATCATGGCGATCCTGCGCGAGCGGCCGGACGGCTTCCGCGTGCTCTCGGGCGACGACGCGCTCACGCTGCCGCTCATCGCGCTCGGTGCGGACGGGATCGTCTCCGTGGTCTCGAACGAGGTCCCCGACCTGATGAACCGGCTCACCGAGCTCGCGCTCGGCGGCGACTGGGCGCCCGCACGGGCGCTGCACTATCGGCTGCTGCCGCTCATGGAAGCGAGCTTCATCGAATCGAACCCCGGCCCGGTCAAGGCGGCCATGGCGCTCATGGGCCTCCTCGAGGAGACCTACCGGTTGCCGCTCGTGCCGGTGCAGCCCAAGACCAGGGCGCGGCTCGAGGAGGTGCTGCACGCGCTCGGTGTGCTCGCGCCACCCGCCCATGTCGCTGCGTGAGCGCATCGCGGCGCTGGCCGCCGCGGACCGCGCTACATTCACCGCTGACGAGCGCGCCACGTTCGCGGAGTTCCGGGCCGCGCTGTCCGCGGGACAGGTGCGCGCCGCCGAGCGCGCCCCGGACGGCAGCTGGCGCGTCAACCCGTGGGTGAAGCAGGGGATCCTGCTCGGTTTCCGGATGGGCGTGCTCACGGACATGTCGCTGGACCGGACGTTCCGGTTCTTCGACAAGGACACCTATCCGGCGCGCCCGACCACGCTGGTCGAGCGGGTGCGCATCGTGCCCGGAGGCACGACGATCCGGGACGGCAGCTACGTGGCCTGCGGGGTCGTGTGCATGCCGCCCGTGTTCGTGAACGTCGGCGCGTACGTGGACGAGGGGACCATGATCGACAGCCACGCGCTCGTCGGCTCGTGCGCGCAGATCGGGAAGCGGGTACACCTCTCCGCCGCCGCCCAGATCGGCGGCGTGCTCGAGCCGGTGGGTGCGGTCCCCGTGATCATCGAGGACGACGTGCTGGTGGGCGGCGGCTGCGGCGTGTACGAGGGGACGATCGTGCGCGAGCGCGCCGTGCTCGCGGCGGGGACGGTGCTCACCGGCTCGACGCCGGTGTTCGATCTGGTGCGCGAGCAGGTGTACCACCGGCCGCCCGGCGGGTCGCTCGAGATCCCGGCCGGGGCCGTGGTCGTCCCCGGCGCGCGGGCGGCGCCCGGGAAGTTCGCGGGCGGGTCCGGCCTCTCGCTGTATGCGCCCGTCATCGTGAAGTACCGCGACGCGCGGACCGATACGGCGACCCTGCTCGAGGAGGCGCTGCGATGACCGGCCCGGGTGACCGGATCCGGGTCGGCATCCTCGCGGCCACCGGCACGGTGGGCCAGCGCTTCGTGCAGCTGCTGGAGGGCCACCCGCAGTTCGTCGTGACCGCGCTCGCCGCGTCCGACCGCTCGGTCGGGAAGGCATATCGCGAGGCGTGCACGTGGCGGCTGCCGGGGGAGATGTCGCGAGATGTGAGCGGGCTCGTCGTCCGGCCGCCGCGCCCACCGCTCGATTGCGACGTGATCTTCTCGAGCCTCCCCGCGGACGTCGGCCGCGAGGTGGAGGCGGAGTTCGCGCAGGCGGGCTACCCGGTGATCAGCAACTCGTCCTCCTTCCGGATGGAGGCGGACGTACCGCTCCTCATTCCCGAGGTGAACCCCGCCCATCTGGCGCTGCTCGACCGGCGGCCCGCCAAGGGCTTCATCGTCACGAACCCGAATTGCTCGGCGATCGTGATCGCGCTCGCGCTGGCGCCGCTCGAGCGGCGGTTCGGCGTCGAGGCGGCGGTGGTGACGACGCTCCAGGCCCTCTCCGGGGCCGGGTATCCGGGCGTGCCGTCGCTGGACGTCACGGACAACGTGTTGCCGTACATCGCGAACGAGGAGGAGAAGATCGAGCGCGAGACCCGAAAGATCCTGGGCGTGCTGAAGGACGGCGCGATCGCGGACGCGCCGCTCGCGGTGAGCGCGCAGTGCCACCGCGTGCCCGTGCAGGACGGCCACCTGGCGGCGATCCGGGTCAAGCTTTCGCGCCGCGCGGAGCCCGGGGAGGTGCGGGAAGCGCTCGCGTCGTTTACCGGCGAGCCGCAGGCCCTGCGCCTGCACAGCGCGCCGGCGCGGCCGATCGTGGTGCGCGACGAGCCCGACCGGCCGCAGCCGCGGCTCGACCGCGACGCCGGCGGTGGCATGACCGTGACCGTGGGCCGTCTGTTCCGGGACGCGGTGCTCGACTATCGCTGCGTGGCGCTCGGCCACAACACGATCCGGGGGGCCGCGGGCGCGGCGATCCTGAACGCGGAGCTGCTCGTGGCGAAAGGGTACCTCGGCGCACCACGCGTACGCTGATCCCAAGACAATGACGGCGAGGAGCGAGTAGCGACTCGGGGGAATCCTCTACCGCAGCGCACCGGCGAGCATGGCGATGGCCCCTACCGCCCCCACCCAGAACACGAACGACCACTTGATCAGGTCACCGATGCGCCGCTCGAGCCTCGCCTCCAAATGGGCCATCTCCTGCTGCAGCTCAGAGAAGCCCAAACGCATTTCCTCGTGGAATGCGGCCAGTTTCGCGTCGGATCGCGCGAAGCCGGATTGCATCTCCTGGCGCAGGTCGGCCAGCTTCGCGTCGGATCGCGCGAAGCCGGATTGCATCTCCTGGCGCAGGTCGGCCAGCTTCGCGTCGGGTCGCGCGAGGCCTGATTGCAACTCCTGGCGCAGGTCTCCGCCTGTTTGGGCGAGTCCCACTTCCATTTCGTGGCGCAACTCAGCCAGGTCGGCCTGAAGCTCCTGGCGTACCTGAGTGAGATCGGCTCGCGTCGCCACCTCCGCCAGCCGTGCGTCAACCCGGGAGAAGTTCAGCTCGTTCAGCTCCCGGAGCTCGGCACGCTGTGCATCCACCTGCTGCATCCAGTTCACCAGGTCCTCGGCGGCTTCATCACCCAATGTTTGGTGGAGCGTGTGGGACAGCCGGGCCGTGATCGCCATCGACGGAACTCCGTTCCAGAGTGCCGTCCAACCTAAAGCTACCGTCGGCCAAAGCCGGCAGCAATTGTTTGC
>DASPXO010000135.1:0-16138 GCA_035637235.1 Gemmatimonadales bacterium
CATCTGGGACTCGCCGAGGTGGATGCCGGCATGCAGGTCGGAGAGGTGGAGCAGGGTGAGGCCGTCCAGGCCCGGCGGCAGGTCGGGGAACGCGAGCGTGCGGCGCGTGACCCCGGGGAGTCGGTAGGCGCTCCAGATACCATGAGTCGAGAGGGCGGCGCCGAGGCCGGCGTACGTGTAGGTCGCGCGCGCCAGGAAGCGGCGGCGGGAGAGAAGGGCGGTCTGGCGATCAGGCGGTCGGGCGGCCTGGCCACGAACGATTCTTCCGACCGTCTGCGCGCCCGTCCACCAGACCGCCTTTCCGATCACGTAGACCGCCACCAGACCGCAGAAGATCCAGGCGAGTATTTGCCACGCGATCCAGGGGCCGAGGTACGGCACGCGACCGACTCCCCACACCGAGCCGGACAGCACGCGCGCGGCGACGACGACCCACGGGAGATTGCAGATCGCGAAGAGGGCGGCGAGGGCGCGGCGCACCCGGCGCGCCTGCCGCGGCCGCGTCGGATCGGGAAGGCGCTCGCGCAGGTAGAGGTAGAGCAGCACCTGCGGCGCCGCGAACAGAAGCAGATAGATTAGGCGCGTGATCATGCGCTCGGCCGCCGTCCTGAGTGTGACCCTCGCCGTCCTGCCGCCGCTCGCCGGCCAGCAGCTCACGCCCACCGAGCGCGCCCAGGCGGTGGCCGGCCTGTGGGCAGAAGCCCGCTACAATTTCGCCTACTGGGACCGCGTGCGCGCCGACTGGGACTCGGCGCTCGCCGCGAACCTGAGGCTCGCCGCCGAGCCGCAGTCCGACCTGCTCTTCCACCGCCGCCTGCGGCGCTTGATCGCGCTGCTCGGCGACGGCCAGGCCGCGGTGATCCCGCCCGCGAACCTGCGGTCGCGGATCGCGCGGCCGCCGCTGCTCCTCGAGAGCGTCGAGCGCCGGCCGTTCATCATGGACTACGCCGAAAACGACGAGATGCGCGTGGCGCGGCCCGAGCGGCTGGCGGAGATCGTCGCGGTGCAGGGCCTCGCCGCCGAGAGCTGGATCCGCGACTCCGTGCTCCCGGAGATCTCGGCGGCGACGCCGGCGGACCGCTGGCAGCGCGCCGTGGCGTGGATGCTCCAGGGTGAGAAAGGAACCACGCTGCAGCTCTCGCTGCGGCTTCCGGGCGGCGTGCAGCGCGGCCTCAGCGTCACCCGCAGCGCCTCCCTCAACGACCGCTGGCCGCTCGATCCCCCGGCGCTCGAGATCGACTCGTTCCCCGGCGGCGTGATCGTCGCCCGCATCTCCACGCTCGCCGACGAGGAGGCGGTGCGCCGGTTCGACCGCGCCTTCCCCGACTTCACCGGGACCGCCGGGCTGATCCTCGACCTCCGCCACGCGGCCGGAGGAGCCAGCGACTACGGCTACCAGATCCTCGCGCGGCTCACGCGCACGCCGTTCCCGACCGTCCGCTGGAGGACGCCCGAATACCGCGCGGTGTTCCGGGCCCGCCGGCAGCCCGACTCCGCCGCCTCGTGGTACGGCCCGCCTCCCGAAACCGTTTCGCCCCGTGCCGACCGCCCGCCCTTCGGCGGCCGGGCGGCAGTGCTCGCCTCCAGCGCCACCGCCGGCGCGGCGGAGGACTTCCTCGTGGCCTTCCGCAACACCGGGCGCGGCGTGATCATCGGCGAGCCTTCGGCCGGCAGCCCCGGCGAGGCGATCGAGATCCAACTCCCCAAGAACTGGAGCGCGCGCTTTTCGGTCACGCGGCACGCGTTCCCGAACGGTGAGGAGTTCGCCGGCGCAGGCGTCATGCCGGAGATCCCGGTCGCCCGAACGGTGGCCGATGTGCTCGCCGGAAAGGACCGGACGCTGGAGCGGGCGCGGGAGTACGTCAAGACGGTAGAGGGCGGGAGAGGACCGTAGAAGGCGGTAGAGGTTCGTCCGCATCACCCTCTACCGTCCTCTACCGCCCTCTACCGCCCTTTCTAGCGCTCCAGACTCTCCCTGAAGAAGCGCACCACGTTCCCCCACGCGCTGTCCGCCACCTCCGGTTTCTCTCGCGCGCGCAGGAAGCCGTGCCCGACGCCGGGATAGACCGTGTACCGGTAGTCCGTCCGATAGCGCCGCACCGCCGCGTCCACGTCGGGCAGGCCGGCGTTGATGCGCGCGTCCTGCTCGGCGTAGACGCCGAGGCCCCTCGCGCGGATGCGCGCGATGGCCGCCGTGTCGGGGCCCGGACCATAACAGACGACGAAGGCGCGCAGCGACGGGTTGCTCGTCGCGTAGCGGAAGCTCTGGCCCCCGCCCCAGCAGAACCCGATGACGCCGACCCGATCGCCCCGCGCCGCCTTGAGCGTCTTGACGTACGCCACGGTCGCGTCGAGGTCCAGGGTCAGCGTGTCGGCATTGAGTCCGCCGATGAGGCGCCGCGCTTCGTCGGTCGCGGCCGGCGTCCCGCCGCGGCGCGACAGCAGGTCGGGCGCGATCGCCACGAAGCCGTCCTTCGCCAGCTGCTCCGTGGTTTGCCGGATGAAATCCGACAACCCGAAGATCTCGTGGATGACGACCACGGCAGGCGCGGGATCCCGCCGCTCGGGGTAGGCGACGTACGCGGTGATCGTGTCGCGACCCGACGCGTACTTGACGTACTCGGCGTGAATGTCGGCGGTCAGGCGGTCGGGCGGTCGGGCGGACAGAAACACCGCCGCGAGAGCCAGCGCCGCGCCGCCCGAGAAACCGACCGCAAGACCGCCCGACCGCCTGTCCGCCCTACTTGCCATGGCCCCCCCCCGCATAGACGCCCTCCAGCGCGCTCTCCCCCGGCGGCATCCGCTCCCGGCTTGCGAGCGCTTCTTCGGCGGCGCCCTCGACCTGCGCGGTCACCTCCGCCTCGACCTCTTCGAGCCGCTGCGCCGGGACGCCGCCCTCTTTCAGGTACGCCTCGTACAGCCCGACCGGGTCGCGCTTCCCCCACCGCTGGAACAGCTCGGCGGGAAACGTCTCCCGGGCCTCCCGTTCATCGTGGGTCGCGTGGCCGCCCATCCGGAACGTCTCGGCAACGAGCATCGCGGGCCCTTTCCCCTCGCGACAGCGCGCGGCCGCGAGCTGCGTCGCCGCGTACGCGTCGAGCACGTTGTTGCCGTCGAACTCGGCGCCCCAGATGCCGTAGCTCGCAGGCCAATCCTTGAAGTCGCCGGGGAGGTGGTGCTGCTCCAGGCGCGTGCCGAGGGCGACCTGGTTGTTCTGGATGACGAGAATCGCGGGGACCTTCTGGACCGCTGCGAAGTTCGTCCCCTCGTGCGCGGCGGCGGTCTTCGTGGACCCATCGCCCACCCAGGTGAGGGCGACCCGCTGCTCCCCCTTCATCTTGAACGCGAGCGCGATCCCGGCGATCACCGGCACCATGTCCCCGACGTGCGAGATCGGCTGCAACACGCCCCGGGAAAACGCGCCGACGTGCAGGTCGCGCCCGCGGCCCGGCGCGTCGTCGGTGGCGAGGTAGGCGCGCAGCATGTCGGCGACGGACATCCCCATCTCGCAGCAGGCGGCGGCGTTGCGGATCATGGGGGCGACGACGTCGCTGCCCCGCTGGAGCGCGTGCACCGGACCGACGGTGGCCGCTTCTTCGCCCGTGCCCAGCCAGGCCTTCGAGATCACGCCGGTGCGCACCCAGCGCTTCAGCTGGATGTCGTGCAGCCGGGCGCGCAGCATGCCGGCGTACAGCCCGAGCCTGCCGTCCGCGGACAGCTGCGAGACGATCGCGGCGCGTTCGGGGAGAGCCTCGATCGTGGCCCGGAAGGCGCGCACCAGCGCGGGATCCGGCTTCCAGGCGACGTACTCGGGCGGGTCAAACGCCGGGAAGCGACGCACGGCGAGCAACGCGCGACGGTCTCACTTCAGCTTCTCCCGGAGCCTCGAGAACAGGCCGCCTTCGTTGGTCGCGACCAGCGCGTCCGCGAACTCGAGCGCCGTCGAAAACCGCGCGTCGGCGTTCGACTCCATCGCCCGGCCCAGGGTCTTTTCGAGGCCCTCGGGGAGATCCGGCCGGAGCTGCCGCAGCTTCAACGGGTGGCCGCGCAGCCGGGCGATCATCATCTCCTGGGGGTTGCGCCCCTGGAACGGCAGCTTCCCGGTGAACATCTCGAACGCCACGATCCCAAGGGCGTAGATGTCGGAGCGCGCGTCGAGCGGCTTGCCGCGGATCTGCTCGGGGCTCATGAACTCGGGCGTGCCGAGGATGATCCCGGTGGCGGTGAGCTTCGCGATCGACGGATCGGCGCGACGCTCCTTGGCGAGGCCGAAGTCCATCACCACCGCGCGCACGCGCCCGCCGTCCGCGGGGACGATCATGATGTTCTCCGGCTTCAGGTCCCGGTGGACGATGTGCAGCTCGTGGGCGTGATGCAGCCCGGCGCACACCTGCCGCAGGATCTCGACGCCCGCGGCGAGGTCCATCGGGCCCCTCTGCACCTCGCGGTCCGAGAGCAGCTGGCCGTCGAGAAACGGCATCACGAGGTAGATCAGCCCGTCCTCGGACTCGCCCAGGCGCTGGATGCTGCACACGTTCGCGTGGTCGAGCCGCATGGCGAGCCCGGCCTCGCGGCGCAGCCGCTCGACCGAGTTCCGGTCGGTCGCGAGCTTCGGAGAAAGCACCTTGATCGCGACCTCGTTCCCGGTCGCGACCTCCTTGGCGAGGTACACGTACGACATCCCGCCCTCGCCCAGCTTCCGTTGCACCTGGTAGCGCGCGTCGAGGATCTGGCCGGAGAGGGTCGAGGCGCGGTCCAGCGCCCGGCCCGGCGTGGGCGGCGTGCGGACGGCGGTATCGCCGCCCGACGGCGGCGGGGGGGCGGCCGCGGGGGCCGACGGGGGCGTCGGGGGCGTCGGGGGCGCGCCGGCCGCCTGCGACGCTGTCTCGAGCAGCATGGTCCCGTCGCGGGGACAAAACCGCGCCGTGCCGCCGTACACGGATCCGCACCTGGGGCAGCGGCGCACGTTCATTGACGCACCAAGTTGCGGCCCTCGTTCTTGGCGCGATACAGGGCCTGGTCGGCGAGCGCCACGAAGGCGTCGGCGTTCGTGACGCGGTCATCGGGGAAGGAAGCGAGGCCGATCGAGACGGTGAGCATGAGCGCGGCCGCGCCCGTGTCGGCGAAGTCCTGGTGCATCACGCGCCGCCGCAGCCGCTCGGCGAAGATCACGGCGCCCTGGAGCGCCGTTTCCGGCATCACGATCACGAACTCCTCGCCTCCGTAGCGCGCCACGAGGTCCACCGACCGCGCCTCGCGCCGCAACATCTCCCCAACTTGCCGCAGAACGGAGTCGCCCGCAATGTGGCCGCGCGTGTCGTTGATCGCCTTGAACCGGTCGATGTCAGCCAGCAGGATCGTGAGCGCCAGGTTATAGCGCCGCGCCCGGTCGAGCTCCTGCTCGAGCGTCTCGGAGAGGGCCCGGCGGTTGAGGCAGCCGGTGAGCGCGTCCGTGGCGGCCAGCTTCTCGAAGCGCTTCCTGTCCGATACCGCGGTCTCGAAGTCGTAGGCCTTCTCGATCGCCGCCACGACGCTGCGGATGACCGTCTCCGCGAACTGGGCGTCGGCGCGGGTCAGCGGCAGGTCGTCCCCCGAGGTGCGCAGGAAGAACACCCCCAGCTGCTGGTCCTTCATGGAGAAGGGGAGCGCCACGGCGGAGCGCGTCCCGACGGCGATGCCCTCGCGCTGCCAGCGCACCCGCTCCGTGTCGTAGAGCGGGTCCTCGCTCACGCTCTCGACGAGCACCGGCCGGCCCGTCGTGAGCGCCCGCTCGATCTCCGGGTAGCGCGCCAGCTCGATCTGGACGTTGCGGAGCATCGGGTTCTCGTAGGCCGCGACCACGACGCCGATCTGGTCGCCCGGGGTCGCGAGCACCATCGAGCACTTGGAGATCCGCAGGACCCGGGCGACGCGCCGCACCAGGATATGATAGATCTCGTCCGGCTTGAGGGAGTCGGTGACTTCGTGGAGGATGTCGACGATCGCCGCGCGACTCTCCGCCTCCGCGCGGGCCTTGGCCAGCTCCTGCGCCTGGAGGATGTGCGCCTTCACGCGGGCCAGGAGTTCCCGCACCCGGAACGGCTTCGCGATGAAGTCGGCGGCGCCGAGGCCAAGCGAATTCACCGTCGCTTCCTCGGGCGGCATGGAGGAGATCATCAGCACCGGGACATCGCGGAACCGTTCGTCGGCCTTCATCCGCGCGAGCAGCTGCAACCCGTCCACCTTCGGCATCATGATGTCCAGGAGGAGCAGCTGGGGGCGATCCTCCGCGAGCTTGTCGAGCAGGCCCTCGCCCCCGGGCACCGCCACGACGTCGTAGCCCTCCTGCTTCAGGATCCAGGTGACGGTATGCAGCAGCGCCTGGTCGTCGTCGGCGACCAGGATCCTGGCCGCGGCGGGCTCGGGCATCGGTCAGTCCTCGAGCAGCGAGGGGTCGACGTTGCCGCCGCTCACCACGAGTACGGTGCGCGGGGCGGCCGTGAGCGCGCCGGACCGCACCGCCGCGGTCGTCGCGGCCCCGGAGGGCTCGACCGCGAGGTGGCACTGCCGCCATAGAAAATGCACGGCCTCGCGCAAGCTGTCATCCTCCACTAGGACGACGCCCGCGAGGCGCTCGCGCTGCCGCACGAGGTGCGCGAAAGGCGCGTCTCCCACGGTGAGCGTGATGAGCCCGTCGGCGAGGCTCGCCGTGCGGTCGAGCCGCACCGGCCTGCCGGCCTCGAGCGAGCGCTTGAGCTTGGGCGCCCCCGCCGGCTCCACGCCCCACACCGACGCCCGGCTCCCCCCGGCCGCGAGCCCGACGACGACCCCGGAGATCAGCCCGCCCCCACCCACGGGGACCACGACCGCCTCGACGTCCGGGAGCTGCTCGGCGATCTCGAGCCCCACCGTCGCCTGGCCCGCCACGATGTCGGGATGGTCGAACGGCGGGACGATGGCGAGGCCATCGCGCTGCGCGAGCCGCTCGGCCTCGAGCTGGCGGTCCTCCGACGTGCGCCCGGCGAACACGACCTCGGCGCCCCACTTCTTCACCCCAGCGACCTTCACCGCGGGCGCGGTCTCGGGCATCACGACCATGGCCCGCACGCCCACGAACTGGGCGGCGTAGGCGACCGCCTGACCGTGGTTGCCGCTGGAGTACGTGATCACGCCCTGGCGCCTGGCGGCTTGCGGCAGGCGTCTGATCGCCGTGTACGCCCCCCGGATCTTGAACGCGGCCGTCGGCTGCAGGTTCTCGAGCTTCAGGTAGGCGTGCAGCGGCTCCACCCAGCGCACGGGGGTACGCACCGCCACGCCGGCGAGCCCCGCCGCCGCCTCCCGGACGTCCTGCGCGGTGACCACGCCTACCGCTTCTTTCTTGCTGGAGTCTTGCGCGCACGTTGCTTTCCTGGAGTCTTGCGCGCGGGCTCGGGCGCCGAGGGGTCGTCCGCGTCTCCCTCGTCGCCGGTCTCGGCCTCGTCCTCCTTCACCACGCGAGCCACGTCGACCAGGAGGTCGCCCGCGGTGAGGTTCATCATTTTCACGCCCTGGGTGTTCCGGCCGGAGATGCGGATCCCCTCGACCGGCACGCGGATCATGATGCCCTTCTTGGTGATCATCATCAGCTCGTCGTCGGGAAGGACTTCCTTCAGGGCGACGATGGCGCCGGTCTTGTCGGTGCGCTTGAGCGTGATGATGCCGCGGCCGCCGCGGTGCTGGACGCGGTACTCGTCGAGCTCGGAGCGCTTGCCCATGCCCTGCTCCGTCACCGTGAGGAGCGTGGAAGCGCGGCGCACCACCACCATGTCGATCACCTGGTCCTGCTTCTCGAGCTCGATTCCCTTCACGCCGGTCGCCGTCCGCCCCATGTCGCGCACGTCCTTCTCGTGGAAGCGGATGCTCATACCGTGCTGGGTCGCGAGCACGATGTCGTTCGAGCCGTCGGTGACCTGGACGTCGATCAACTCGTCTCCCTTCTCGATGTTGATGGCGCGGATGCCCACCGACCGCGGGTTCCCGAACTCGGAGAGCACCGTCTTCTTCACGACCCCCTTCTTCGTGGCGAACAGCAGGTACTGGTCGTCCGAGAACTCCCGCACCGGCACGAGCGCGGCGACCCGCTCGTCGGGCTTCATGGCGATGCAGCTCACGATCGGCTTGCCGCGCGCCGCGCGGGCCGCCTGCGGGATCTCGTGCACCTTCAGCCAGTAGCACTGTCCCTGCTGGGTGAAGAACATCACGTAGTCGTGCGTCGAGGCGATGAACAGGTGCTCCACCCAGTCGTCTTCTTTGGTGTGGGCGGAGATCACGCCCTTGCCGCCGCGCCGCTGGCGGCGGTAGGCCGACACCGGCAGCCGCTTGATGTAGCCCGCGTGGGACACGGTGATCACCATGTCCTCTTCCGCGATCAGGTCTTCGATCGAGAACTCGCCCTGGTCGGCGACGATCTCCGTGCGGCGGTCGTCGCCGAATCCGTGGGCGAGCTCGTTCAGCTCCTCCTTGAGGATCTTCATCCGCCGCGGCTTCGAGCCGAGGATCTCCTTGCACTCCTTGATGAACTTGCGGACATCCTTCAGCTCCTCCTCGAGCTTCGTGATCTCGAGGGCCGTGAGCCGGGCGAGCCGCATGTTGAGGATCTCGGCCGACTGCTTCTCGGAGAGCTTGAAGCGCTTGCGGAGGGCCGCGTCCGCCGCGGGGGCGTCGGCCGACTTCTTGATGAGACGGATCACTTCGTCGATGTGGTCGACGGCGATCTTCAGGCCCTCGAGGATGTGCTCGCGGTCCTGGGCGCGCTTCAGCTCGAATTCGGTCCGCCGCGTGATGACCGTGTGCCGGTGCTCGATGAAGCGCTGGAGCAGCTCCTTCAGGTTCATCTCCTTCGGCACGCCGTCCACGAGGGCCAGCATGATCGCGCCGAAGGTCGTCTGCATCTGGGTGTGCATGTAGAGCTGGTTCAGGACGACCATCGGCACGGCGTCCCGCTTCAGCTCGATCACCACCCGCACGCCCTCCCGGTCGGACTCGTTCCGGAGGTCGGTGATCCCGTCCATCTTCTTCGCCAGCACGTGGTCGCGGATCTGCTCGATCACGCGGTCTGGAGAGACCTGATAGGGGAACTCGGTCACCACGATCTGCTGCTTGCCGGTCGACTCCCGCTCTTCGATCGTCGCCCGCGCGCGGATCACGATCCGCCCGCGCCCCTTCTCGTAGCACTCCTTGATCCCCTCGCGGCCGTAGATGATCGCGGCGGTCGGGAAGTCGGGCCCCCGAACGAACTTCCGCAGGTCCTTCACCGACGCATTGGGGTCGTCGACCAAGTGGTTGAGCGCCTGCACCACCTCCGTCAGGTTGTGTGGCGGGATGTTCGTCGCCATCCCGACCGCGATCCCGGCGGAGCCGTTGACGATGAGGTTCGGCAGCCGTGCCGGGAGCACGGTCGGCTCCTGGAGCCGGTCGTCGAAATTGGGGACGAAGTCGACGGTGTTCTTGTCGATGTCCTCGAGCATCGTCATGGCGATGCGCGTGAGGCGGGCCTCGGTGTAGCGGTAGGCCGCCGCCGGGTCGCCGTCGACCGATCCGAAGTTCCCCTGGCCGTCCACCAGCGGGTAGCGGAGCGAGAACTGCTGCACCATCCGCACCAGCGCGTCGTACAGCGCGACATCGCCGTGCGGGTGGTACTTGCCGAGCACGTCGCCGACCACCGTGGCGCTCTTCTTGTAGGGACGCCCGGGAACCAGGCCGAGCTCGTGCATCGCGTACAGGATCCGGCGGTGCACGGGCTTCAGGCCGTCGCGCACGTCGGGCAGCGCGCGCTGCACGATCACGCTCATCGAGTAGTCGAGGAACGACTCCTTCATCTCGTCTTCGATGAGGCGCGGCAGGATGCGTTCGCGGGCGTTCGGTGCAGTCATGTCAGGGGCGCGTGTCGAGTGTCGGGTGTCGGGTGTCGGGTATCGGGTATCGGGTGTCAGGTGCTAGGTGTTGGGTTCTAGCTTGTTTGGGAGCCGTAGGACACCATCTAAGTTGTGACAAAATAGACACTTAGATACTGAAAAGCAACGGCGCGACGGGCGGTTGACGCTCGGTTGATGCTGCGCTCGCAACCTGTTCTCGGGTTAAAGCGGTGGGCTCGGCCGGCACTGTGATTGAAGCGGACCGAGCGAAGCGCGTTCCGGAGAGCGAGAGCCCTTACAAACGGCTGCTGCGCCGAGCCCATGCTTCAGGATGAGAGCAGTGGAAACCCCGTAAGGAGGGATTCCCCGGGCTGAGAGAATGGCGCATGTCCTACTCTCCCACCTGGATCGCGAGCTTGCCCAGCTGCTCCGCCCGTTCCAACCGCTCGAACGCCGCGCGAGCCTCCTGGAACGGGAACACCCGGTCCACGAGCGGTCGCAGCGCGCCCGTGCCGAGCACGCGCACGAGTTCCCGGTACTCGGCCTCGTTTCCCAGCGTCGAGCCCATGATCGTCCACTGATACCAGAAGAGTCGCCGCAGGTCGATCGAGACTTTGGGGCCCGTGGTGGCGCCGCACGTGACGAGCCGGCCGCCGCGCCCGAGCGCGCGCAGCGACTCGTCCCACGTCGCCTCGCCGACGTTCTCGATCACGACGTCGGCGCCGCGCTTGTCGGTGAGCGCGCGCACCTCCTGCGCGACCTTCTGCGTCCCGTGATTCAGCGTCACATCGGCGCCGAGCGCGCGCGCCGCGCGTAACTTGGCGTCGTGTGACGAGGTGACGATCACGCGGGCTCCGCGCAGCCGCGCGATCTGCATCGCGGCGAGCGACACGCCACCGCCGATGCCCCAGATCAGGACCGTCTCGCCGGCCTTCACCTGCGCCTTGGTCACGACCATCCGCCAGGCGGTGAGGCTCACGAGCGAGAACGCGGCGGCCTCCGCCCAGGTGAGCGGCGGGCTGAGCGTGGGGATGACGGCCAGATTGTGCTCGGGGACGACGACGACCTCGCACATCGTGCCGGGAAGATGCTCGCCCAGCAGGCGGTAGTTGACGCACAGGGAATGCTCTCCCGCGCGGCAGTACTCGCAGGCGTAATCGGAGATGCCCGGGTTGATCATGACGCGGTCGCCCGGCCTGACCGAGGTCACCCCCGTCCCCACCGCGTCCACCAGCCCCGCGCCGTCCGCGCCCAGGATGTGCGGGAAGCCGTACTCGACGCGCAGGCCCCGCACGACGAAAAGGTCGAGGTGGTTGAGCGCGGCGGCCTTGATCGCGACGCGCACCTGACGCGGGCCCAACGGGCCCGCGGGGTCGGGGACGTCGGCTAGCTGAATCTGGTCGAGGCCGCCGGTGGCGCGGATGACCCAGGCGCGCATCCGCGCATCACGGCAGGAACGCCGGAGACACCATCTGCTCGGCGCCGGTCGTGGGCAGCGGCACGGGGCCCACGCCGCCCGTCCCGACGGGCTGGAGATACACCTTGAAGACGTTCTTCTGCACGGCGACGACGAGCGCCACCAGATCGCCGGCGGGAGCAGGGGCGAAGTCGGTGATCGGGAGATCGCTCGCCGCCAGCGGCGTCAGCCGGCCGCTGACGAGGTCGGCCTTCACAATCTGGCTGGCCGCCGGCCGGCCGCCGAGCCTGGCCTCGGTGAGGAAGGCGAGTGAGCCGTCGCGCAGGAAGTGCGGGCTCCGCTCCCGGACCTGCGCCGACCTCGTGAAGTTGCGCTGGTTCGAGCCGTCCTTCGACATGAGCCACAGGTCGTCGTTGCCGTCGCGGTTGGAAATGAACGCGATCGTCTCGCCGTCCGGAGAAACGCTGGGCTGCGAGTTGTCGGCCGGCTCTTGCGTGAGCTGGATCGCGTCGGAGGCCGTGATCGGCTGCACAAAGAGCTGCCGGTGCGCGGTGCGCCGGGAGTGGAACACCACGGCCTGCCCGTCCGCCGTGAACGACGGGGCGCCGTCCGCGGCCCGGGAGTTCGTGAGGCGGGTCGCGCCGGTGCCGTCCGCTTCCATCACGTAGATCTCGGGCTGGCCGTCCCGGGTCGACACGAACGCGATGCGCGAGCCGTCGGGCGAGAACGCGGGCTCGGTCGCGGCCGCGGCGTCGTCCATCACTTTGCGCAGCTGGGCAGGATTCGAGCGCTCCGCGGAATACAGCTGGAAGCGTCCCGACCGCGAGCTGGCCACGACGAGCTCACCCTGGACGAACACGTCGACCGTGGCGCGCTGGCCGCCCGGCCCGGTCGCCGTGATGCGCGCGCGGCCGTACCCGACGGCGGACACCGTGCCGTCTTCGCCGACCGCCGCGACCTGCGGGTTGTCGGAGGCCCATGTGACGCCCGCCGGACCGATCACCGCCCCCGCCTCGTCGGCAAAGCTCGCCCGCAGCGGATACCGCCGGTTGAGGGCGAGCCCTAGACGGGGCGTGGACAGCTTGACGCTCGCGGCGATCACCCGGATCGACCACGTGACCGAGACTCCCGAGCCGGGGGCCTTCACCACCAGCTCCGTCCTGCCGGCCTGCTTTCCCGTCAGCCGACCCGTCACAGGGTCGAGGCTCGCGAGCGACGGGTCGCCCACACTCCACTGGAGCACCGCCTCGGGGACGGGCTGTCGGTCCACCGCCAGCGCCTGCGCCACGAACTTCACCGTCCCCTGGATCGGGAGCGCAACCTCCACCGACTGGGGCGGCCGCACCTCGAGCGCCTGCACCGCCTTGTGCACCACGACGTCGAGGGTGTTCGTCCGCAGCAGGCCGGATACCGTGAGCGTCGTGCGCCCCGGCGCGACCGCGGTGACGACGCCCGCCAAAGACACCCGCGCCACGCTCGCGTCGGCGGAGAACCACTGCAGGGCGAGCGGATTCACCACGCGGTTGCCCTGCGCCGGCACGATCACGTGGAGCGTGCCGACGTCGCCCGGCCCGAGCGTGATCGGGCCCGCCTCGGCGATCGCCACGTCGGTCTGCTGCACGACGACCGGCGCAGTCGCGGTGAGGCCGCTCGAGCTCGTCGCCTGCACGGTGCCCTGGCCGGGCGACAGCGCCACAATGACGCCGTTCTCGTCCACGCTCGCGATGTCGGGGCGCAGCGACCTCCACGTCACGGCGACCGGCGCCGCGGGAGAGCCGTCCTCCCTGAGGGCGCGGGGGAACGCGCGCGCGTTTTCGGAGGGCAGGAGATAGACGGTGGGCGGCTCGATCCGCAGCACCGCCGCGGGCCCGACGCCGGTCGGCTGCCCGCCCAACGGATCGACGGCCCCGCCGGGCTCAGGCCGGATCGGCTCCTGGACCCGGCCGGGCTGTGGCTGCGGCCCTGACGGGCCGGCCGGCGGGGCACCGAGCACCTGCACCCCGGCCTGCCCTTTGCGCAGACCAGCCCGAGCCTCGATGATCGCGACGCCGCCACCCACGCCCGTCACGGTGCCGTCGTCATCGACCGTCGCCACCGCGACGTTGTTCGACGACCAGACGAACCTGATGGTCGGAATGACATTCCCTACCCGGTCGAAGGCCGTGGCCAGCAATCCGGTGCGCTCCCCAACCCGCAGCGTCAGGGAGGGCGGGGCGACCTGTACTTCGACCACGTTTTGAGCGAACCCGCCGGCGGGGAGCGCCAGCGCGAGGAATGCGAGGGCGACGCGAGGCGTCATAGCGGCGCGAACGTAAGTGCCGGTCGGTGTCGTTGTCAAACCCGACTGAAGCAGCGCGCGTCGACGCCGCGTTCCGTGGTGCGGTCGAACGTCGCGACGAGCGTCGTTTCGGTACGCGCGCAGCTGACCGCGTAGCGCCCGGTCGCCGCAGGCAGGCGCCCCACGGAGAGCCGGTCTCATGCCGGCGGCAGGTGCGGCCCGAGCGGACGCGTCCGGCAGACACGCCGCCCGACCGCGCTGACGAGCCGGCGGGCTGCGCCCGGCCCCCGAGGTCGCCGTCGAACTCACGCCACCGCAACGAGATGGGTCGCGGCGCCGCCGGCGCATCCGCCAGCATCGGCAGCAGCGAAAGCGCGGGCGTGAAGTGGCGCGTGATCACTTGCGTGGCCGCATTCCCGGGGTAAGCTATAGGCCACGCCCACGGACAACCAGCACAGGAGATCCGATGCTCGAGCCAACCGATTTCTCGGAGAGCAGTTGGACCGGCCCTGGCATGATGGAGCCGATGTACCCGCCGTCCGCGCCGCTGCCGACTCCCACGCCGATGAGGGAGCAACCGGCGGCGCCGACCGCCAGGCCGGCGAAGAAGAAGAGGAAAGCGACGAAGCGGCCCAAGGCGAAACAGGGCGGCAAGAAGCGGCCCAAGGCGAAGGCGAAGCGGAGCACGCGGAGCACGAAGCGGAAGCCGGCGAAGAAGCGTCGTCGCTAGAAGACTTCCACTCGGGACTTTGCGGGAGCGCCGTTCGGATGGCTCGAGCAAGGGCGCTCCCGCGCCGCGTCTGGGTGTGAGGGCGCGGCAGCCCGGCCCGTTCCCGGCCATGCCATGAAGGGGGCGATCGGTGCGTGACGGGTGGTGCGTGGTCGTCTTGGCGGTCGCCGCCTGCGCCGGACTCGGCGACCCGCAGGCGGAGATCCGGGCGATGCTGGAGCGCAGCGCCTCGGACTGGAACCGCGGTGACCTCGCCGGCTTCATGAGCGACTACGCCGACGACTCGCTCACGGGCTACGTCTCCGGCGGGCACGTGCAGTACGGCTGGCAGAAGCTGCACGACCGCTACCAGGCCGCGTACTTCGCCCCGGGCAAGACGCGCGACTCGCTCGCGTTCGACGAGGTGCGCATCCGCACCCTGGCGCGCGACCTCGCGCTGTGCACCGCGCGCTTCGCGCTGCACCGGGGCGACTCGGTTACCGCGAGCGGCCCCTTCACCCTCGTCCTGCAGAAGCGAGGCGGTCGCTGGCGGATCCTCCACGACCACACATCGAGCGATCCCAGGTGACGGGCGGTCGGGCGGGCAGGCGGCTGGTGTGTCCGGCAACCGCTTCGGAGCGCCCGTCCGCCCGTCCGCCCGTCCGCCTGACCGCCGAATTGCTGTTGTTTCTCGCCGCCTGCCGGCCGCCCGGCGCCGGCGTCGTCGCGCTCGAAGGCGCCACGCTGATCGACGGCTCGGGACGCGCGCCGATGAAGGACGCGGTGATCCTCGTCAAGGACGGCCATGTCCTGGCGGTCGCGCGCGCGAACGATATCACGGTGCCGCGGGGCGCGCGCGAAGTGAGCCTCGTCGGGAAGACGCTCATCCCGGGGCTGATCGACGCCCACGCCCACGTGGAGCGCTGGGCGGCCGAGCGCTACCTCGCCTGGGGCGTCACGACCGTGCGGGACCTCGGGGCCGGCGGCACCGACTCCAGCCTGGCGCTCCGTACCGACTTCAACATGGGCTCGGTGCTGGGCCCGAGGATGTACACGGCCGGCGCGATGATCGACGGTGCGCCGCCGACCTATCCCACGGCGACCGGCGTCGCGACCGCCGGCGAGGCGCGCAGGGCGGTGGACCAGCACGTCGTCGCCGGCACCGACCTGATCAAGATCTACACGAAGCTCACGCCCGAGCTGCTCGGCCCGTTGCTGAACGAGGCGACGACGCTGCGGATTCCAGTCGCGGCGCACCTCGGAAAGACCGACGCGGTCACCGCGGCGAAAGCCGGCGTGTCCTCGCTCGAGCACATGGCGGGTGTGGTGCAGGCCGCGGTGCCGGACCCGGCGAACTACCTGAAGGCGCACGACCGCTTTCTCACGGGGTGGACGCTCGAAGAGATGGGCTGGACCGCGCTCGACTCCGCGAGCGTCGCGCGCGTGGCGCGGACCCTCGCCGCCGCACGCGTCGCCGTGGTGCCGACGCTGGTGCTGCACGAGATGCTCGCGCGGCTCGACAACCCGACGCTGCTGCTGCGGCCGGGCATCGAGGACGTCCCCGCGAGCGCGGCCAGCGTGCGCGACGTCGCGGGACTGCTCAGGCGCAGCGGGTGGGGCGCGGCGCAGCTCGCGGCGTTCCGCCGCGCGCGGCCGCGCCAGAACCAGTTCCTGCGGGACTTCAAGCGCGCCGGCGGCCTGATCGCGGCGGGGACGGACGCGGCGAACCAGCTGCTCGTGCCCGGCCTGTCCCTGCACGAGGAGATGAGCCTGCTCGTCGCTGCCGGGCTCACGCCGCTCGAAGCGATCACTGCGGCGACGCGCACCGGCGCGCACCTGCTGCACGCCGACTCGCTCGGCAC
>DASPXO010000136.1:0-4466 GCA_035637235.1 Gemmatimonadales bacterium
TCGTTCGCGTTCGGCTTCAGCCCGCGCGGCTTTTTCTGGGCGGGGCCGCGCCGCCGGCGTCGCCAGTGGTTCGAATCGGGCGACATGAAGTACGTGATCCTCAAGCTCCTCAACGAAAAGCCGCGGCACGGCTACGAGGTCATGAAGGAGCTCGAGGATCGGCTCCGCGGTTGCTACTCGCCATCACCCGGGACCGTGTACCCCACGCTGCAGTGGCTCGAGGACGAGGGGCTGGTCACGTCCCACGACGTGGCCGGAAAGAAGGTCTACGAGATCACGGACGCCGGGCGGACGTTCCTCGCCGAGCACAAGGACGTCGTGGACGAGATTTTCGAGCGGGTACACGACACCGTGGAGCGGGCGCTGGGCGGCGCGATGGCGGACATGAACCGCGCCGTGGGGCGGCTGGTGAAGGCGGTGTACCGCGCGGGGTGGCGCTCGCGGGACGAGGCCACACGCAAGCACATCGCCGAGCGGCTGGAGAAGACGCGGGAGGAGATCGAAGCGCTCGTGACGTGAGGGGGCGCTACTAGGCCTCAAACCCTTGTCAGGCCGCTGGCGTTGGCTGGATCGTGGCTGAGGCCGTAGCGGACGCCCGGTGTGCGGGGCGCAAGGAACCCGAGGACGATGGCGACGAGCAGCATCGCGGACACATCACCCCACAGATGACCGACTTGAGCGGGATCCGTGAGGGCATGAGCGCCCTTGACCAGGACTTGAACCAGGCTTGACCAGACGGTGAACCAGATCAGCGACGTGTGGCGTTCGGGATCGCGGGCCGCGACGAGAAGAAAGACACCCAGCATGCCGTAGATGCCCAATAGCATCTGGAGGTAAACGGGCTGGTCCGGCTGCAGACGCCAGCCGGCGGGCCAGAGGAGCGTCAGCGGCGTCAGGCCAAAGATGAACAGGAGCCCAGAGAGGGTGAGACTGAACCGGAGCAGGCGAAGGCGAGCGTCGGCTGTCATGGTGCCCCCGTTTTGGAAGGTTGCAGGCTGCGTTGGCGGGAGCCAGCGGCGGGCCCCCTAGCCGCGGCGTTGCCGCAGCTGTTCCAGCGCGCGGGTGACGTACACCCGCGTCATCTGCTTGCGCCACGACAGGTCGAAGTCGGTGTTGTCCAGCGGTTTCGCCGGACGGTAGGCGGCCTCCGCGGCGGCGGCGATCGCTTCCGTCGAGAGATCGCTGCCCCTGAGCGCGGCGCCGGCCTCGACCACCTCCTGCGGCCAGCTGGCGACGCCCCCCAGCACGATGCGCGCGTCGGCGACCGTCTTGCCGTCCCACCTGATCCACGACGCCACACCGAGCACCGGGAAATCGAACGACCCGCGGCGGCGCAGCTTGTGGTAGGTCGCGTCCCAGCCGTCCGCCGGCGGCAGCCGTACCTCGGCGAGGATCTCGTCGGTGTGCTTCGTGAGGTAGTTGATCCCGTCGTTGGCGTAGAGCCGCGCGGCGGGCACGATCCGCTCGCCCTTCGTTCCCACGAGCAGGAACTCGGCGCCGATCGCCACCATGACGGGCGCGACGTCGGACGAGCTGACCGCCCAGCAGCGCGGGGACGACGGCGCCACCCAGCAGATGTGGCCGTCCTTCTTCATGCAGAAGTCGATCGCCTTCCGCCACTCGTAGGTCTGATCGTAATAGTTGCAGCGCGTGTCGAGACAGAGGTTGCCGCCCAGGGTGCCCATGTTCCGGAGCAGCGGCGTGCTGACGAGCTCGGCGGCGTGCGCGACGGCGGCATAGGCGGACTGGCGGACGGCCGGACTGGCGGCCAGCTCGGTGAGGGTCATAGCGGCGCCGATCACGATTCCACCGTCCGCCTGACCGCCCGTCCGCCTGACCGCCGCCCTCAGCTCCGGGACCCCCATCAACGAGATGACCGTCGCCGGCTCCTGCTGCCGCCGCTTCATGTTCGGGTACAGATCCGTCCCACCGGCGACGTACGTGCCGTCCGGTCCGGCATCGGCCTTCATCCGCAAGGCCGCGGCCAGCGTCTCGGGCTGGAGATAGGTGAAGGAAGGAAGCCGCAGCATCTGGCCGAACCTTAACGGGCGTCGCCGGTAGGGTCCAGCATGTAGGGGCGCAGCATGCTGCGCCCCTACGTCGCCCGCCTACGGGCGCACGGAGCCGCCTACCGGGTGCCGATGCTGCGTCCGGCACCGAGCGCCTGCGCCGCCTGCGCCAGCCGGACGAACTCCGCCCGGTAGCCTTGAGCATCGCTTCCCAACGCCTCCCGGGCCGACGCGATCACGTGTCCGATGTCGGCCTGCCCGCGGTGCTCCGACCCCCGCAGCAGGAGCCCGAACTCGGCAACCGCCGCCTGGAACCGGAAGTCGGCGGAGGGCGATCCCGACGCACCGTCGACCACCGCGTGCGTGAGCTCGCGGCTCCTGTCCCCGTCCGGCTGCTTGTAGCGCACCCGTACGAACATCAGCTCCGGGCCGGCCGCCCTGGTGCTCGAGTCCGGCGCCGCCTGGTAGCGCAGCGCGTCGGGCACCCGCACCGTCACGTCGGTCTCGACGCCCACGGGGATGACCTCGTACAACGCGGTGACCGAGTGCCCCGACCCGATCTCGCCCGCATCCTTCCGGTCGTCGGCGAAGTCCTCGTCCGCGAGCAGCCGGTTCTCGTAGCCGATGAGACGGTAGGCCCGCACCCTGGCCGGGTTGAACTCGACCTGGATCTTTACGTCCTTGGCCACGGTGTAGAGGGTGCCGCCCAGCTCGTGGACCAGCACCTTGCGCGCCTCCAGCAGGTTGTCGATGTAGGCGTAGTTCCCATTGCCGTGGTCGGCCAGCTTTTCCATTTTCGCCGCCTGGAGGTTACCCTCGCCGAAGCCCAGCACCGTCAGGAACACCCCCGTCTGCCGTTTCTCCTCGACCAGCCGCACCATCTCGGCGTCGCTCGACACGCCCACGTTGAAGTCGCCGTCGGTCGCGAGGATGACGCGGTTGTTGCCCCCGCGAACGAAGTTGGCGACTGCCTCGTCGTATGCCCGGCGGATGCCCTCGCCGCCGGCGGTGCTGCCGCCGGCCTCGAGCTGCTCGATGGCTTCGAGGATCTTTGCCTTCCGGTCGCCGGGCGTGGACGGCAGCACGAGCCCGGCCGACCCCGCATAGACCACGATGGCCACTCGATCCTGCGGCCGGAGCTCGTTCACGAGCAGCCGGAAGGCGGCCTTGAGAAGAGGGAGCTTGTTGGGCGGCATCATCGAGCCGGACACGTCGATCAGGAACACGAAGTTGCTCGGCGCCAGACCCTCGGCGTGCATGCGCTTCGCCTGCAAGCCGATGCGCACCAGGCGGTGCCCGGGTTTCCAGGGCGCGGCAGCGATCTCCGTGAGAATGGCGACCGGCGCGTCCCCATCGGGCTCGGCGTAGTCGTACGGGAAGTAGTTCACCAGCTCCTCGATGCGGACCGCGTCCTTGGGCGGCACCGCGCCCTGCTGCATGATGAACCGGCGCACGTTCGAGTAGGAGGCGCGGTCCACGTCGATCGAGAAGGTCGAGAGCGGATGCGCCGCGACCGCGACGAACGGGTTTTCGTCGATCTTGTCGTACTGCTCACGGTTCCCCGGCTGGCGCTGGATCCGCCACGGCTCGACGTATCCGTCCTGCGCCCGGTAAAACCAGGCCGCTTTGGCGGCAAGCCGGCCACGCACGGAGACCTCACCGTTCACGACCACAGCGTCGAGGCTCACGGGGGACCCCCGCAGCTCGAGGTCCACCGTGACAGTCTGATTCGCGGCGACCTGGACGCCGCGCGCCTCCGCCGGCGCGTGCCCGACGAGCCGGGCACGGACGGTGTACGTCCCGACCGGGACGTTGTCGATCAGGTAGTAGCCGCTGTCGTTGGTCGTTGCGCCCAGCGATGTCCCGACGACGGACACCTGAGCGTTCGCCACCACCGCCCGGGAAGTGGCGTCTCGGATGTGGCCTGCGATGCGGCCGGTCTCAGCCCGATTGAGGGGTCGTGGCGCGGCGAGCGCCGCGACCAGGGCGACGAGTAGGACGGGATAGGACAGCATGGTCTCTCCTGGGGTGGGGGCGGGTTACCCAGGAGAGACGCCGCGGGCGCGCGAAGCTACACAGGCAGGATCAGCGCGGCTTCGTGCTGACCCCGGGCGACAGCCCGGGGTTGCCGGTGCCCGCACGGATCCCCGGGCTTGCGCCCGGGGTTAGTGCCTTCCCATCGCCCCCTTCCCACGGCGGCGGTACGCGGGTCGGCTCCGGCCACGCAATCTCCGGGAACGCCGTCGGCCCGTAGCGCGCCTCTTCACCTTTCGCCTTCCGGCGCAAGGCCTTGAAGACCTTCTCGGGGGTGATCGGAACTTCGTCGATGCGCACGCCCACCGCGTCGTACACCGCGTTCGCGACCGCCGGCGGAACGGGGAGCAGCGGCCCCTGGCCGCACTCCTTCGCGCCGAACGGGCCGTTCGGGTCGGGGTCCTCGACGACGTAGGTGACGAC
>DASPXO010000137.1:0-4239 GCA_035637235.1 Gemmatimonadales bacterium
GCAGTCGTTCATCTCGGCGGCGTCGTTCCAGGAGACGACGCGCGTGCTCACCGACGCGGCGATCCGGGGCGCGCGGGACGACCTGCTCGGACTCAAGGAGAACATCATCATCGGGCACCTGATCCCGGCCGGGACCGGCATCTACCGGTACCATGAGATCGAGATCGAGCCGCCCGAGGGGTTCCAGCCTCCGCCGCCGCCGCCGGAGCCGGTGACCGGCGCGGTGCCGAGTCCGTTCCCGGAGGAAGTGGAAGCGGACTGATAGGACGGTCGGGCGGACAGGCGGACAGGCGGTCCGTAGTGACGGCGTCCGGGGGAAGCTTCCCGGGCGCCGTCGTCTACGGCCACGCCTCTGCTCAGGGCGTCGAGACGGGGGCCGACGCCGGGCAGACCAGCGGTCCGGTCGTGTACGCCTCCCGCTGCAGGCATTCCGCCTGCGGGACGGGCTGCTCGATCTGCCGGAAACGGGTCGGCGCATGCTCGAAGTCGAGAACAACACCACGCTGGACGTGCGGATCTTCCTGCTGCGGGGCGGGATGCCGATCCGGCTCGGCTCCGTGTCGGGGATGTCGACCGGGACGTTCGAGATCAGGCCGGACATGCTCGCCGGGGACATCCGCTTCTATGCGAGCCCGGTCGGCGGGGGGCAGCGCACCATCACCGACGTGGTCGCGGTGAGGCCCGGCCAGATCGTTTCCCTGCACCTCGACAACATGATGCGGAGCTATCGGTTGTCGGTGTGGTGAGACGGGCGGACAGGCGGACTGGGCGGACGGCGGCGCCCGGGGGAGCGACCCCGGGCGCCGCTCGGTCGAGCGAATCGCGATTCGCGTGCCGTTTTTTAGGGGTTGACCTAAGTGCGGGCAGCGTTCTATTTTGCGAGTCTATCTGGTGACTTTTTGCGGAGCGCATGCCGACCATCAACCAGCTCGTCCGGCTCGGCCGCCGCGACGTCGAGAAGAAAGAGAAGGCGCCCGCGCTGCGCGGCAACCCGCAGAAGCGCGGCGTGTGCACGCGCGTCTACACGACGACGCCCAAGAAGCCGAACTCCGCCCTGCGCAAGGTGGCGCGCGTCCGGCTCACCAACGGGTTCGAAGTGACGGCCTACATTCCGGGCGAGGGGCATAACCTGCAGGAGCACTCCATTGTGATGATCCGGGGTGGGCGCGTGAAGGACCTGCCGGGCGTGCGCTACCACATCATCCGCGGCACGCTCGACGCCGCGGGGGTGAACGAGCGGAAGCAGTCGCGCTCGAAGTACGGGGCCAAGCGGCCGAAGGCGGCCGGGCAGTGAGCCGGAGGAAGAAGGCGATCCGGCGGCCGGTGCCGGCGGACCCGCGCTACGACAGCCAGACCGTCTCCAAGTTTCTCAGCAACCTGATGGAGCGGGGGAAGAAGTCGCTGGCGGAGCGGGTGTTTTATCAGGCGATGGACCTGATCGAGCAGCGCACCGGGCAACCGGGGGTGAACATCTTCAAGCAGGCGCTGTCGAACGTGAAGCCGGCGCTCGAAGTGAAGTCCCGCCGCGTGGGCGGCGCGACGTACCAGGTGCCGGTCGAGGTCCGGCCGGAACGGCGCACCGCGCTGGGGATGCGGTGGCTGATCCAGTTCAGCCGCGCCCGGCGCGAGAAGAACATGGCGGAGCGGCTCGCCGCCGAGCTGATCCTGGCGTCGAAGGGCGAAGGCGAGACGATCAAGAAGAAAGAGGACACGCACCGGATGGCGGAGGCCAATCGGGCGTTCGCACATTACCGGTGGTAACCCCGGGCTGACGCCCGGGATCAGTCGGCTAACCCCGGGCGCAAGCCCGGGGATTCAGCGGAGCGAGACCGGCCCGCGATGGGCGTCACGGTCGCCCCGCATTTTTGCTGAACAGAGGGGTATGCCCAGAACCACGCCGCTCGACCGCATTCGCAACATCGGCATCATGGCCCACATCGATGCCGGGAAGACGACTACGACCGAGCGCATCCTCTATTACACCGGCCGGACCTACAAGCTCGGCGAGGTGCACGACGGCACGGCCACGATGGACTGGATGGAGCAGGAGCAGGAGCGGGGGATCACCATCACCGCCGCGGCCACGACCTGCTTCTGGCCGCATCGCGGCGCGCAGTACCGCATCAACATCATCGACACGCCGGGCCACGTCGATTTCACGGTCGAGGTGGAGCGGAGCCTCCGCGTCCTCGACGGCGCGATCACGCTCCTGGACGCGGTGGGCGGCGTCGAGCCCCAGACCGAGACCGTGTGGCGCCAGGCCGACCGCTACCACGTGCCGCGCATCATCTTCGTCAACAAGATGGACCGCGTCGGCGCGGACTTCGACCGGTGCCTCACCATGGTGCGCGAGCGCCTCGGCGCCAACGCGGTGCCGATCCAGCTGCCTTTGGGCTCGGGCGAGCTGTTCACCGGCAGCATCGACTTGATCCGCCAGGTCGAAATCGTCTACGACGACGAATCGCTGGGCAAGAAGTACGTGGAGGGTCCGGTGCCGGCGGCGCTGCGCGCCCGGGTCGCCGAGATGCGCCACCACCTGCTCGAGTCGGTGGTCGAGCAGGACGACGCGATCCTGCACAAATACCTCGAGGAGCACGAGCTCACCGAGGACGAGATCCGCGTCGTGCTTCGCAAGGCGGTGCTCGCGGGCAAGGTCGTTCCCGTGGTGTGCGGTGCGTCGTTCAAGAACAAGGGCGTGCAGGCGCTGCTCGACGCGGTCGTGGATCTCCTGCCGTCGCCCGTGGACGTGCCGTCGATCCAGGGCCACCTGCCGCATCACGATGCCACGCACGCCGTGCGCCAGGCGTCGGACGACGAGCCGTTCGCCGCGCTCGCCTTCAAGATCATGACCGACCCCTATGTCGGGAAACTGACGTTCTTCCGCGTCTACTCGGGCGTCCTCGCCGCCGGCTCCTACGTGTACAACAGCACCAAGGACCGGAGGGAGCGCATCGGCCGGCTGCTCCAGATGCACGCCAACAAGCGCGAGGAGATCGAGGAGGTGCGCGCCGGCGACATCGCGGCTGCGATCGGACTGAAGGACACGAAGACCGGCGATACGCTGTGCGACGGCGACCGCCCGATCATCCTCGAGGCGATGAAGTTCCCGGAGCCGGTGATCTCCGTGGCGATCGAGCCCAAGACCAAGGCCGACCAGGACAAGCTGTCCATCGCGCTGCAGAAGCTGTCGGAAGAGGACCCGACGTTCCGCGTCCACACCGACGCCGAAACGTCGCAGACGATCATCAGCGGGATGGGTGAGCTGCACCTCGAGATCATCGTCGACCGGATGAAGCGGGAGTTCAAGGTCGACGCCAACGTCGGCCGGCCGCAGGTGGCCTATCGAGAGACGGTCCGCAGGCGCGTCGAGTACGTCGAGGGGAAGTTCATCCGCCAGACGGGCGGCCGCGGCCAGTACGGCCACGTCGTCATCCACCTCGAGCCCGGCGAGCCCGCCTCGGGCTTCGTGTTCGAGGACAAGATCGTCGGCGGCTCGATCCCGCGGGAGTTCATCAGCCCGATCGAGCAGGGCGTGAAGGAAGCGCTCGAGAACGGCGTGCTCGCCGGCTACCCGATGGTGGACGTGAAGGTCGAGCTCGTGGACGGCTCGTTCCACGATGTGGACTCGAGCGAGATGGCGTTCAAGATCGCGGGCTCGATGGCGGTGAAGGAGGCGGCCCGGCAGGCGCGGCCCGTCCTGCTCGAGCCGGTCATGGACGTCGAGGTCGTGACGCCCGCCGACTACATGGGCGACGTGATCGGCGACCTCTCGAGCCGCCGCGGGAAGATCGGCGGCATGACCCAACGGGCCGACGCCCAGGTGGTGGCGGCGAGCGTCCCGCTGGCGGAGATGTTCGGCTACTCGACCACGCTCCGCTCGATGAGCCAGGGGCGCGCGATCTACAGCATGCAGTTCAGTCACTACCAGGAAGTGCCGAAATCCAGGGCGGAGGAGATAGTGAGCAAAGTGAAGGGATAAAATAGGAGGCGTGGAAAAGAGGCGTGAAAAGCGTTTGCACGGTTCTTTTTCACGGTTCTTTTTCACGGTTGTTTTTCACGATTCTCGAGGGGTTTATGGCCAAAGCCAAATTCGAGCGCACCAAGCCGCACGTGAACGTGGGGACGATCGGGCACGTGGACCACGGGAAGACGACGCTGACGGCGGCGATCACGAAGGTGGCGGAGGCGAAGGGGCTGGCGAAGTACGTGCCGTACGACGAGGTGGCGAAGGCGTCGGCG
>DASPXO010000138.1:0-23916 GCA_035637235.1 Gemmatimonadales bacterium
AGAGCGCCCCTCCAATCCCCCTCCAATCCGCAATCCGAAATCCGCAATCCGCAATCGCCTTACCTGACCGTGATCTTCGCCTCCCCGCTCTTGCCCCCGCTCGTGGCGCGCAGGATCGCGGTGCCCGCAGTGCGAGGCTGGGGCCGCGGAGGACAGGGCGCCGCCGGGTGCGGGCTCGAGCAAGACCACCGCGCCATCGAGCGGCGCGCCGCTCTGGGCCGCCACTACCGAGCCGACGACGCTCCCCGCTGGAACCGTCGTGTCCGGCTGCACGAGGTCCTGCGCTGCGAGGCCGGCGCCCCCGGCGTGGAGCGCGGCGGTCGTCAGCGCCGCCAACGCGCTACTGATCCTTCTCCTGCTACGTCGCATCTGGCTGCCCCTTCGTGCCCTCCTGCCACGCACTAAAAACGATTGGGTCGAGCGGGTTCTGCCAAGTCCCGCGATTGCGGATTGCGGATTTGCCAGGCTGACTCCGAGCGCCGGAACCAGCTCTCGAAGCGCGCCCTTCAATCCGCAATCCGAAATCCGCAATCCGCATTAGCTTCTTGTCGATGACCGTCCAAGTCATCGCCTGGAGCCCCTCGGGGGCGGTCCGCATCGTGGACCAGCGCGCGCTCCCCGAGGCGCAGATCGAGCGTGACTTGGAGAGCGCCGAGGCGGTGGCGGACGCGATCCGCACGTTACAGGTGCGGGGGGCGCCGCTCATCGGCATCGCGGCGGCGATGGGCCTCGTGGCGGGCACGCGGGGGTTGCGCGGGGCGCCGCGAGACGCCTTTCTCGCCCGCGTCGGCGAGCTCACGCTGCTGCTCGGGGACACGCGCCCGACGGCAGTAGACCTGCGCTGGGCGCTCGACCGCATGACGCGGGCCGCGGCCGCTACTCCGGGCGACGGCGGGGCGATCTGGGAGGGGCTCCACGCCGCGGCGACGGCCATTCTGGAGGAGGAGCGGGCGATGTGCCGCCGGATCGGGGAGGCGGGGCTGCCGCTCTTGCCTGACGGCGCCAACGTGCTTACCCACTGTAACGCCGGGGCGCTCGCGACCGGAGGCATCGGCACCGCGCTCGCGCCCATCTACCTGGCTCACGCAGCGGGCCGAAAGGTGCACGTGTACGTGGGCGAGACGCGCCCCGTGCTCCAGGGGGCCCGGCTCACCGCCTGGGAGCTCACGCGCGCCGGGGTCCCGTGCACGGTGATCGCGGACGCGGCAGCCGGGTCGCTCCTGCGCCAGGCGCGGATCGATCTCGTGATCGTGGGCGCGGACCGGATCGCGGCGAACGGGGATTTCGCGAACAAGATCGGCACGTACAGCCTCGCCGTCCTCGCGTCGCATCACGGGGTGCCGTTCTACTGTGCGGCCCCGTCCTCCACGATCGATCCCGCCATGCGGGACGGCGCGGGGATTCCCATCGAGCTGCGCTCGCCCGACGAGGTGAAGACCATGGCGGGCCGCGCGGTGGCGCCGCCCGAAGCGGAGGCGTTGAACCCCGCCTTCGACGTGACGCCCGCACGCTACGTGACCGGCTACGTTACCGACCGCGGCCTCGTGCAGCCCCCGTTCGGAGCGGACCCGTGAAGGCAGTGCTCGCGATCGACCAGGGCACGACCGGGACGACGGCGCTGGTCGTCGCCCGGGACGGTCGCCTGCTGGGCCGCGGCTATCGGGAGGTCACCCAGCACTTTCCGAAGCCGGGCGAAGTGGAGCACGATCCCGACGAGATCTTCCGCATCACGCTCGAGGCGGCGCGCGAGGCGATTCGACAGGCACAGCTCGTCCCCGTCGCACTCGGGATCACGAACCAGCGGGAGACGGTGTGCGTCTGGGAGCGGGGGACGGGCCGGCCGCTGCACCGCGCCATCGTGTGGCAGGACCGGCGCACCGCCGCCCGCTGCCTCGAGCTCGCGAAGCAGCGCAAGGCGCCGCTGATCCGCAGGCGGACCGGCCTGGTCGTCGACCCCTACTTCTCGGCGACCAAGATCGAATGGCTGCTCGAGCGCGTCCCCGGGCTGGAGCGCCGGGTGGCGTCGGGAGAGGCGGTGTTCGGGACGATCGACGCGTGGCTCCTGTTTCGGCTGACCAACGGCGGGAGCTTCGCCACCGACCACACCAATGCGTCGCGCACCATGCTCTACGACATCGGCGCGCGCGCGTGGGACGACGACCTGCTCGCGCTGTTCGGCGTGCGGCGCGAGGCGCTCCCGGAGGTCCGGAGCTCGAGCGGGTCGTTCGGCGTCTGCGCCGCCGAGCACCTGGGCGCCGAGATCCCCGTGTTGGGAATGGCCGGCGACCAGCAGGCCGCCCTGTTCGGCCAGGGCTGCGTGGGCCCCGGGCAGGCGAAGAACACCTACGGGACCGGGGCGTTCCTGCTGCTCCATACCGGGAAGCGGCGCGCCGCATCCACGCACGGTCTGCTCACCACGGTCGCCTGCGGCGCGCGTGGCGAGCCGGTCTACGCGCTCGAGGGCAGCGTCTTCATCGCCGGCGCCGCGGTCCAGTGGCTGCGGGACGGGCTCAAGCTGATCGAGCGCGCGGCGGAAACCGAGCGGCTCGCGCGCGACGTCCCCGACACGGGCGGCGTGTACTTCGTCCCGGCGTTCGTCGGGCTCGGGGCGCCGCACTGGGAGCCGAACGCGCGCGGGATCATCGTGGGCATCACGCGCGGCACCGGGCGCGCGCACCTCGCGCGCGCCGCGCTCGAGGCGATGGCCTTCAGCACCAGGGACGTGCTCGAGGCGATGACTGCGGACGCGAAGCTGCGACTCCACGCGCTGCAGGTGGACGGCGGCGCGGCCGCGAACGACTGGCTGATGCAGTTCCAGGCGGATCTCCTCGGTGTGCCCGTGGCCCGGCCCGACGTCGTCGAGACCACGGCCCTCGGGGCGGCCGCGCTCGCCGGGCTCGCCGCGGGCGTGTGGCAGGAGCCGCAGGAGTTCCTGGCGGGCCGGCGCTTCAGGCGGTTCGAGCCGGGCGCCGACGCCCGCGCGGTGCGCGCCCGGGGAGCGGAGTGGCAGCGCGCAGTCGAGACCGCCCTGCATTGGGCTGCGAGAGGTGGCCGCGCGCGCCGATGAGACGGCGCCTCATCGCCGTGGTCGGCGGCAGCACCTGCTCCCCCGAGGAGGAGGACTGGGCGGCCGCGGTTGGTCGCCTCGTGGCCGAGCAGGGGGCGGTGCTGGTGTGCGGCGGGCTCGGGGGCGTGATGGCGGCGGCGGCGCGCGGCGCCAGACAGGCGGGCGGCCTCACCATCGGCATCCTCCCGGGGAGCGATCCGGCGGACGCGAACCCGAGCATCGACGTGCCGCTGGCGACCGGGATGGGCGAGATGCGCAACGCGCTCATCGTCCGCGTCGCCGATGCGCTCATCGCCATCGGGGGCGGGTGGGGCACGTTGTCGGAGATCGCCCTGGCGCAGCGGATCGAGACCCCGGTAGTGGGACTGCACGATGCCTTCGCCTCGACCATCGATATTCCCCGCGTCGCGACGCCGAGCGCGGCGGTGCAGTGGGCGCTGGAGCAGGCCCGGCGGCGGGAGGTATAATTCCGGATGCACGCCTTCCTCTGTATGGCGTGGGCATGAAGGGCGGCGTCCTCGGCAGCCTGTGTCTCTGGCTGGCCTTCCTGGTCGGCGTCTGGGGCTCGCTGGCCGGCGTGGTGGGCGGCGTGCAGGGGCGCCGGGATCTGCAACACAGCGCCCGCCGCGCGGTGCTCGCGATGTGCGCGACGCTGGTCGTCGCCGTGCTCGCGCTCGAGTGGGCGCTGTTCACGCACGATTTCAACGTGGCGTACGTCGCGGCGCACACCAGCCGCAACCTCCCGATAGTCTATACGTGGTCCGCGCTGTACGCGGGGCAGGAGGGCAGCCTGCTCTTGTGGGCGGGCGTGCTGTCGCTGTTCGGATCGCTCGCCCTGCCGCCGGCGGCGAGCCGGCACCGCGACCTCATGCCGTACGTCGCCGGCGTGGTGTGCGCGGTCGGCGCGTTCTTCGTCTCGGTGATGCTGTTCGCGGACGCGAACCCCTTCCGGCGGCTCCCGTACACCCCCGTCGACGGCAACGGGCTGGACCCCCAGCTCCAGAATCCGGGGATGGTGTTCCACCCGCCGATGCTCTACCTCGGCCTCAGCTTGATCACCATCCCGTTCGCGTTCGCGATGGCGGCGCTGCTGGCGAAGCGGCTCGACGGCCCTTGGCTGGTCGCGATCCGCAGATGGGCCCTGCTCTCCTGGCTGTTTCTCTCGATCGGCATCTGCCTCGGGATGTGGTGGGCCTACGTCGAGGTCGGTTGGGGCGGCTATTGGGCCTGGGATCCGGTGGAGAACGCGTCGCTCCTGCCTTGGCTCACGATGACCGCCTTCCTCCACTCCGCGATGATGCAGGAAAGGCGCGGGATGCTGAAGCGGTGGAACTTCGCGCTCATCATCGGGTCCTGGCTGCTATCGATCTTCGGGACCTTCATCACCCGCTCCGGCGTGGTCTCGAGCGTGCACGCGTTCGCGCAGTCGAACGCCGGCTACGCCTTCGTGTTCTTCCTCATCGCGGCGGGGACGGCGAGCTTCGCGCTGTACGGCAGCCGGCTGCCGCTGCTCACCGCCGAAGCGACGCTCGAGTCGCCAGTGAGCCGCGAGGCGGGCTTCCTCTTCAACAACCTGCTGCTCGTGGGGATCGCGTGCTCCGTGCTCGTGGGGACGGTGTACCCGATCTTCGCGGAGCTGGTGCGGGGGACGAAGGTCGCGGTCGAGCCGCCGTTCTTCACTCGGGTGAACATCCCACTCGGGCTCGCGCTGCTCGCGCTGATGGGCGCCGGGCCGCTCATCGCCTGGCGCCGCGCGTCGATCGTGAATCTGCGGCGCCAGCTCGCGCTGCCGGCCACGGTGGGCGCGTGCACGGTGCTCGCGCTCCTTGGGGAAGGGATGCGCGAGTCGTACACCGTAGCGGCGATGGGATTGGGGGCGTTCTTCGCCGCAACGCGGGTGCAGGAGTTCGCGCGCGGCGCCCGCGCGCGCCACCGGGACTACGGAGAGGGATATGGCCTCGCGATCGGCCGGCTGCTCGCGCGCAACCGCCGGCGCTGCGGCGGCTCCATCGTGCACACCGGCATCGTCGTCCTCTTCATCGCCTTCGCCGGCATGGGGTTCAGGACGGAGACCGAAGCCACGCTCCGGCCGGGCGAGTCGGCGTCGCTGCGGAGCCCGTACGGGCGGACCTATACCTTTACCCACCTCGGCATCTCGCAGTACGACGCGCTGAACCGGCAGGTGACCGCGGCGGCGGTGGAGGTGTCCCGTGACGGACGCAAGGTCGGGATCCTGACAACCGAGGAGCGCCAGCACGTGGACGGCTTCGGCCGGCCGACGTTCCAACCCTCCACCGAGGTCGGGATCATGAGCGACCCGCGGGAAGACGTCTACGGGGTTCTCGCGGGTGTGGTGGGCGACACGGAGCAGGCGGTGTTCCGGTTCGCGATCAACCCCCTGGTGTGGTGGGTGTGGTCCGGCGGCATGCTGGTAGCCGTGGGCGGCTGCATCGTCATGTGGCCGGGGGGCAGGAGAGGGTGGTGATGAAAGCGGCCAGGCCCTCGTGCTGGAGCTGATCCTGGGCGTGGTGCTGGCGGCGGGGGCGGTCGGTTTCGTCCTCAGACCGATCTTCCGGCCTGGGCCCCCGGAAGCTGCCGCTCCGGGGTGCTGCGCCAGTTGCGGCACGTCGCTCGAGCGCGAGGCACGCTACTGCCACGCCTGCGGAGCGCGCGTCGCGGCTTGAAGTCCGCCCTGCCTCACCCCGAGCACTTCGTCGATGCCGCGGCCGAGGGGCGACCCTGCCCGCCGCGGATGCGCTGGAGGCGCGCATGACCACCTTGCTGTCCCACATTTCGACGTTGATCCTGCCCGCTGCTCTGGCGCTCGCCGGACCGGTCGTCGCGCTCGTGCTGCGCCGCACGCTCGTGAGTCGCCTGCTGCGGGCGGCGCAGGCGACCGCGACCCCCATCGACGACCTGGTGGTCGCCGCGCTGCGGGGGCCGATCGTGCTGTGGGGCGCGTTGATCGGGCTGTACGCCGCGGTCGAGGTGCTCGCGCTGCCGCCCGGTGTCACCCGGTTGATCCAGAAAGCCCTGATGGTCCTCGTGATCGTCTCGGGCACGTGGGCGCTGGGCGGGATCGCCGCCGGGCTGGTCCGCTACGGCGCGGCCCGCGCGGAGGGCCGGCTTCCCTCCGCGACGCTGATGAGCAACGTGGCCCGCATGGCGGTGCTGGCGCTGGGGTCGCTGATCGTGCTCCAGAGCGTCGGCATCTCGGTTACGCCGCTCATCACTGCGTTGGGAGTGGGCGGGCTGGCCGTGGGCCTCGCCCTGCAGGACACCCTCGCCAATTTCTTCGCGGGGATCCACATTCTCACGTCGCGTCAGGTCCGTCCCGGCGACTACGTCAGGCTCAGCACGGGCGAGGAGGGCTACGTGCAGGACGTCACTTGGCGCTACACCACGGTGCGCCAGCTCCCCAACAACCTGACGATCGTTCCCAACGTCGCGCTCGCCTCCGCGGTCATTACCAACTACTACCTGCCCGACACCGAGGTGGCGGTGCCTGTGCCGGTGGGCGTCAGCTATGCGAGTGATCTCGAGCACGTGGAGCGCGTCACGATCGACGTGGCTCGCGAGGTCATGCGCGAGGTGCCGGGGGGCGTGTCCGAGTTCGATCCGTTCATCCGGTACAACGCGTTCGGCGACTCGAGCATCACGTTCAGCGTCATCCTCCGCGGCCGCGAAGTCGTGGATCAGCACCTGATCCGCCACGAGTTCGTCATGCGCCTGCATGCGCGCTACCGCGCCGAGGGGATCGAGATTCCGTTCCCGCAACGCACGGTCCACCTCGCCGGGGACGGGAGAGGAGCTACGGCATGAGGGGCCTCGCCGTGCGAATCGCCGTCGTCCTGGCCGGGCTGGCGCTGGTTGCGGCGCCGGCCGACGCCCAGCGCCGGGTGCGGGGCAGGCGGGCGGTGCGGGTCGAGCGTCCCGGCCTCGGCCCACGGTTGGGCTATGACTTCGACGCCGAGCACACGCTGCTCGGCGGGCAGGTCAACGTACCGGTGGGGCGGCGCTGGGCGCTCGTGCCGTCGGCGGAATTCTACGTGGGCGCGAGCGGCACGCCGTACCGCATCAACGCCGACCTGAAGTTCCATCCGCCGACCGTGTATGGGTTTTTCTATTTCGGAGGCGGGCTCGCCATCCTGCACGCGCCGGGCACGACGGACACGGGGGCGAACGTGTTCGCGGGGTGGGAGGGACGGCGCTATGCGCCGGTGAAGCCGTTCCTCGAGGCCCGGTTCGTGTTCTCCGGCAACACGTCGTTCAACCTCCTGGGCGGGCTCAACTTCCCGCTCTAGAACTCGAAGCTCTCCATCTTCCGCAACCCGATGCGGAGCGGGACGGCCGTCGCCGCCGCGCAGATCGCTGCGGCGCCGGCGAACGCGCCGATCGCCCACACGTCCAGCCGGACGGGCAGTCCCTCGTTGGCGCTCCGCACGTAGGCGGAGACCGGGCCGGCGAGCAAGAAGATCACGGCCGCGAGGAGAGCGATCGTCGTCATCATGAAGACCAGGCCGCCGAACGAGGTGGGGATCTGCGCGGCGTTCTCCGTCTCGAACTGGGGGTAGAGCGCGCCGAAGCCGAGCGCCAGCGCCGCGATTGCGAACGTGAGGGCGGACATGGTGACCAGGCTCACGATCATCATGAACGCCGAGACCTTGAGCAGCACGTTCGTGAGCCCGGTGAGCACCAGGGCGAGCACGAGCAGCGGGACCGTGCCCACCCAGTACTTCGACCACAGCAGGGCGCGGAGGTCGAGCGGGCTCGAGCGCAGCAGCCACATCTGGCGGCCCTCCAGCGAAACGGCGGGGAAGATGAACCGTGCCGCGATCGACGCGAGGACGAAGCCCGAGAGCCCGAGGTTCAGGAACGACACGAGCGTGACGAAGAAGAACGGCACCTGCTCGCCGCGGAACAGCGGCAGCGCCTTGATGTTGAACAGGTAGACCACGACCAGCACCGCCAGCAGGATCAGCTGGCTCCACTGGGTCGTGTCCCGGAAGAACAGCTTGATGTCCTTCAGCACGAATTCGCGCTTCGCCACCGGAAGCGGTGCGAGGGCCCAGCCGATGGTCCAGCGCCAGAACGTGCCCCGCACGAAGCGCTCCGCCCCCTCCTGCGCCTTCGTGAATCCCTGCGCGAACAGCCTCTGGTGCAGCATGGCGCCGAGCGTCACGAACCCGGCAGCCGTCGTCCACAGCAGCACGAGCGGGAGCGGGTCGGGCAGGTGCCGCAGGTATCCCATGATCGCCTTGGTCGCCCACTCGCTCGGCAGGAACGGCGACGTCGGCGTGCGCAGCACGGCGATGAAGTCCAGCAGGTTGCGAAACCCTTCCGGGCGCGCGAGCCGCTCGGGCCGGATCACCCGGAACAGGAGGATCACGCCGCCGGCGGCGCCGAGCGCGACGATGGACAGGAGGTCGCGCGTGCGCCGGGCGGGGAAGAGGTTCACGAGAATGAGCGTGATGGCGGAGCCCGCGACCGCCGGGAGGACCAGCATCGGGACGAGCGTCAGCACGGCGTAGGGGATGAACCAGAATCCGCCCCGATAGACCACGCCGTACGCCGCGAGGATCGGCACCGCCATCAGCGCCACCATCCAGGAAGAATGCAGCAGGGTCTCCCCCAGCTTGGCGAGGTAGATGCGCAGCCAGTCCACCGGCGCGGAGACCAGGAGGTCCAGATCCCTGGCGAGGAAGAAGCTCGACAGCGCGGTGATGACGTTGGAGAGCACCAGGATGGCGATGAACGAGAGCAGCACGAGGCCGAGCAGCTTCGCCGCGAGCAGCTGGCCGATCTCCTCCACGCCGCGGAAATACTTGAGGATCCGGTACAGGACCCCGTACACGCCGAGCCAGAAGGCGAGGCCCACGACGCTGAGGAGCAGCAGCTTGCCGCTGCCGCCGCGCGAGCGCTCTTCGCGGATCCGCTGCAGCGCGGTCCGCCACTTGGGCGTCAGGACGTGCCACAGCGACGGCTGCCTCATTCGCCGAGCACCGCGGCGAGCTCGCGCACGTGGGCGCCGCCCGTGAGCTTCAGGAACAGCTCCTCCAGCGTCGCGGAGCCCGCGCGGTGCTGGCGACGGAGGTCGTCCACGGTCCCGTCCGCGACGATCTTGCCGTGCTGGAGGATGGCGACGCGGTCGCACATCGCCTCCGCGACCTCGAGCGTGTGCGTGCTCATCAGCACTGTGCCGCCCTTCGAGACGAACTGACGGAAGATGTCCTTCAGCAGGCGCGCGGCCTTGGGGTCGAGCCCGACCATCGGCTCGTCCACCACGATGTACTCCGGGCGGTGGATGAGCGCGCTGGAGATGATCAGCTTCTGCCGCATGCCGTGGCTGTACGCTTCCACCAGCTCGTCCTTCCAGCTCGCGAGCTCGAACACCTCGAGCAGCTCCGCGATGCGCCGCTCGACCGCGTCGCCCTCCTGCCCGTACAAGCCGGACACGAAGCGGAGGAACTCGGCGCCGGTGAGCTTGTCGTAGACGAACGGCCGGTCGGGGATGAAGCCCAGACGCATCTTGGCCGCGAGCGGGTTCCGGTGCACGTCGTCGCCGCCCAGCAGGACCCGCCCGTCGGTGGGGCGCAGGATCCCGGCGATCATGCGGAGCGTGGTGGTCTTGCCGGCTCCGTTCGGCCCGAGACAACCGTAGAGCACGCCGCGCGGCACCTCGAGGGAGATATCGTCCACGGCGACGAAGCTGCCGTAGTGCTTGGTGAGGGTCTCCAGCCGGATCATAGCGCCTCGAGTCTGAGCCGGCCGATCAGGCGGACCAGCTCGATTTGGCGGGCGAGGCCGCCGACCGTGAACCGCAGGTGCGTGGCGTCGGCGGGGAACTGGTCGAACATCGGGTCCACGGCGACCCAGTCACCCAGATACACCTCGGGCCAGGCATGATAGTAGAAACGGCCGTCGAGATACACGAGGCCCGCGGCCGTGCGTGCCGGCAGTCCCACCGCCCGTGCGAATGCGACGTAGAGGACGGTGTATTCGTTGCAGTCGCCGCGCCGCCGCTCGAGCACCTGCACCGCGCTCGGCATGCTGGCCGTGACCTTCCGCTCCACGTTCCCCGAGACCCAGCGCTGGAGCAGCTCGGCGGCGCGCGCGGGGTCCCGCTCCCTCCCGATGATCGCCCGAGCCTGCGTGCGGATGCGCGGGTTTTCGCTCTGGATCAGCGGCTCGGGGACGAGGAAGGCGCGCAGGGTGGTGTCCGTGGCCGGCAGCGCGTACCGGGCGACCAGCGTCGCGCCCGTGTCGCGGTGCACCACCAGGGTGTCGCGCGCGAGCCGCTGGCGCCCGTTCGCGAGATCGAGGCCCCCGAGCGCCACGCCGCTGAGCCGGACCCGCAGCTCGGACGTGACCCCGGGGTGGACGCGCACGCCCGCGGCGAGCGCCGTGGCGGCGACGATATCCCCCGGGCGCGGCGCCGCGCTCGCGCGCGCCACGCGGGCGGTGTCGCGCCGGCGGAAGTTCTGATAGGCGATCTCGAACGCGGAGCGCTCCATCGTAAAGCCCACCGGGGTCGACGCGCGGACGATGTGTCCCTGCCCGTCGATCCACGCCGTCGCGCGGTCCCCGCCGGTCCGCTGCTCGATCCGGAACGCCCGCACCGTATCGAAGTGCACGGGCACCCACGCCATGGCGGTCGAGTCATAGTCCGCGCTGTCGGCGACGACCAGCGTCGACTCGGCGGCGATCGTCACGCTGACGTCGCGCTCGGCGAGGAGCAGCGGATCGAATACCCGGACGGAGTAGGTCTTTCCGGGCTTCAGGTCGCCGCCGAACGCGACGCGCAACGGCAGGAGGGTGGGGAGAACGATCGGACGCGCCAGCGGGACGCGGGTGTATTGCGAGTCGCCGCCGGAGACGAGCAGCACGGTGAGCAGGGTGTCGCCCGCCACGGTGCCGTGGGCGGCGAACCGCCCGATGTCGCCGGCGAAGGTGGCATCCACCTGCTGGAGCCGCAGGGCGCGGGAGAGCGTGGCGGTGCTCCTCGCGGCCGTGCGGTGCAGGGTGCCCAGCGCCGGGACGTCGAGCACCAGCAGATCCTGCACCTGGATGGTGCTGCCGGACGTGTCGACCGTGGAGGAGGCGAACCCCACCTGCTGGCCGCCCAGGTCGAGCCGGTAATAGACGGCCCCGGGCGGGACCGACAGAGCGGCTTCGGCGAGACGCGCGCCGGTCGTCCGGAACAGCTCGCGCCGCGTGAGCCATCCGAGCGATGCGACCCACCCGACCAGGATCGCCGCCGCCCAGCCGCGGCGCGTCATGACCCGGCGGCCCCCTGGCGGCGGAGCACCGCCTCGAACGTCTCGCGGTCCTCGGGCGTCTCCACCACGATGGACACGTCGGACGGGAACGTCGCGTTCCCGACGTGGGTGTGCAGGACCTGCATCATGACCTCCGCTGCGTCATCCACCGAAAGATTGCCGGCGCCGGTGCCGATGGGCGGCACCGTGAGGCTCACGAACGCCCACTCCTGCGCCTGCTGCAGGGCGGAGCGCCACGCGCGCGCCACACTGTCGCGCGACACCGGCTCGGTGTCGCTCTGGATCACGGCGTGGATCACGAACTCGGCCGGGAGATCGCCGCCGCCCGCCGTCACGACGGCCGCGCCGACCGGGAGGTCCTTCTGGACCCGCAGCCGGCCGGTGAACTCCGCGCCGCCCACCTTCGCGAGCCGGCCGACGACCGGGGTCGTGGGATCGAGACGGGCCGTGGCGGGGCGGACGATCGCGTCGCAGGTGAGGAATGCCAGATCGTCCACGACCACGCGGATCACCTGCCCGCGGCCTCCCGCGAGCGGCGGTACATCCGCGTCGCCTCGTCCGGCCGGTAGAGCCGGTCGAGCACGATGCCGAGGCCGTACAGCGCCCGGGCGTTCCGGGGTTCGAGCTCGACCGCGCGCTCGAAGGCGGAGAGCGCGGCCGGGAGATCGTCGGCCTTGTTGAGCGCCTGGCCGAGCTGGTACCAGGCGGAGACGCGGCTGGGCTCGACCTCCAGCGCGCGCCGCAACCGTGCCACGGCGGCGGCCCAGAGTCCCCTGCGGGCCAGGAGCACGCCGGCCGCCGTGAGCGCGTCGACGTTGTCCGGCTCGTTGCGGAGCGCCCGGTCGAGGTCGAGCTGCGCGGCGGCGTGGTGGCCCGCCGCGGTCAACTGCACCGCGCGCTCGACGAGCAGCGCCGTGTTCTCGGGGTCGGCCGCAAGGGCGGCGTGCAGGCTCAACGGGACCGGCGAGGGGGCCTCCGGCGCCGGGGCCATCGGCACGGCGACGGGATCGCCGGGCAGCTCGACCCTGATGGGCGGCGGCAGACTCGCGCGGCGCAGGTCCGCCGTCGTCGCGATCGTGTTGGTCTCAGTGAGGGACTCCGCCTCCTCGATGAGCTCCTCGGCCACGCGGGCCCGCTCGGCTGCCGACTGCCACCGCGGCTCGCGCTTCCGGATCACCCGGCCACCTCGTTCGTGAGCCACGACAGGTAGAGGTCGAGCCCGCGCTCCACGGGGAGCGCCAGCAGCTCGGGCACCTGATACGGGTGCTTGTCCCGCACCGCCCGGCACAGCGGTTCCCATTTGGACACGTCGGTCTTGAGTAGCACCACGACCTCGCCCTCCTCGGTCAATTTCCCTTCCCACCGGTAGATCGACCGGGCGCTCGGCAGGAGCGTTCCACAAGCTACCAATCGCTCACCCACGAGCGATGTGACGAGCGCCCGCGCGTCGTGCTCGCTCGCCAACGTCGTCAGCACGACCAGCGCGGTGTGGGCCATGGGGAGGGCTAACCTAGGGAAACGGCTGGGGTTAAGCAAGAGAACCGGCGGTCAGGCGGACCGGCGGTCGGGCGGACTTGTGGTCGGTGAGGCGGGGCGAACCCGATTCTCAACCGTCCGCCTGACCGGCAGACCGCCTGACCGCCCGATTGCGGAGAGTTGACCGGGGCGCCCTCGGCCCTCTAGGCTACCAGGCTATGTCCGGCGAGTGGTTGGTCGTCAGGGGCGCCCGCGAGCACAATCTCAAGAACATCACCGTCCAGATCCCGCGCAACAGCCTCACCGTCATCACGGGACTCTCGGGGTCCGGGAAATCGTCCCTCGCGTTTGACACGATCTACGCCGAAGGGCAGCGCCGCTACGTCGAGTCGCTGTCCGCCTACGCGCGCCAGTTCCTCGGGCTCATGGAGAAGCCCGACGTCGATGCCATCGAGGGACTCTCGCCCGCGATCTCGATCGAGCAGAAGGCGGCCGGTCACAATCCCCGCTCCACCGTCGGGACGATCACGGAGGTCTACGATTACCTGCGCCTCCTGTGGGCGCGCGTCGGCACGCCGCACTGCCCCACGGACGGCTCGCCGATCGCGCGCCAGAGCGCGTCGCAGATCACGGACCTCGTGCTGGAGTGGCCCGAGGGGACGAAGATCGAAGTGGTCGCGCCGCTGGTGCGCGGGCGCAAGGGCGAATTCCGCGACGTGTTCGAGGCCGCCAAGCAGCAGGGGTTCGTGCGCGTGCGCGTCGACGGCGAGACGTACGACCTGTCGCAGGTGCCGAAGCTCAACCGCCGCCAGAATCACGATATCGCGGTGGTGGTCGATCGGTTGGTCGTCCGCCGGGCGGATCGCAGCCGGCTGGCCGACTCGATCGAGACCGCGCTCAGGGCGGCGGACGGCACCGCGGAGGTGGTGCAGCAGCGTCCGGGTGGCGCCAAGTCGACCCTGTTTTCCGAGCGCTACGCGTGCCCGAGCTGTGGGTTGTCGCTCCCCGAGCTCGAGCCGCGGCAGTTCTCCTTCAACTCGCCGTTCGGGGCGTGCCCCGAGTGCTCGGGGCTCGGCACGCGGCGCGAGGTCAACGCCGAGCTGGTGCTGGGCGACGCCAGCCTCTCGCTGCTCGAGGGCGTGATCCTGCCCTGGGGCGAGCCGAGCGGCTATCTGCGCAAGGTCATCCTCCCGAGCCTCGGGCGCGCGTTCAAGTTCGACCTCAACACGCCCTGGAAGAACCTCCCGGCGAACGTGAGGAAGGTTCTCCTGTACGGCGCGCCGGGCCGCACGCTCACGTTCCAGTACGACAGCGAGCGCTGGCACGGTGAATACGAGTCGGGATGGACCGGGGTCCTCAAGCACGTCGAGCGCCGCTACCGCGAGACGGCGTCCGACAGCGTGCGCGAGCAGCTCGCGGAGTACATGGTCGAGCAGCCGTGCCCGACGTGCGGCGGCAAGCGGCTGCGGCCCGAGAGCCTCGCGGTGCTGGTGCACGGGACGAGCATCGGCGACGTGGTGGACCTCCCGGTCTCCGAGGCCCTCGCGTTGTTCCAGCGCATTCCGCTCCGCGGCACCGGGCGACCCGGGCTCGACCCCGAGATCGCGCGGCCGATCCTCAAGGAGGTGAACGACCGCCTTCGATTTCTGCGCGACGTCGGGCTCGAGTACCTCACGCTGGGCCGCTCGGCGGATTCGCTTTCGGGCGGCGAGGCGCAGCGCATCCGCCTCGCCACCCAGATCGGGAGCCGGCTCGTGGGCGTCCTCTACATTCTGGACGAGCCGTCCATCGGCCTGCACCAGCGCGACAACGCGCGCTTGCTCGCGACGCTGAGAGAGCTCCGGGACCTGGGCAACACGGTGCTCGTGGTCGAGCACGACGAGGAGACGATCCGCTCGGCCGACCACATCGTGGACCTGGGCCCGCGCGCCGGCCGGCACGGCGGGGAGGTGGTCGTCACCGGGCCACTCGGCGAGATCCTCGGCCACCCCGACTCGCTCACCGCGCGCTACCTCCGGGGCGAGCTGCGCGTTCCGGTCCCCCCCCGGCGGCGGATCGCCGACGCCGAGCGCCGGCTCGGGGTGATCGGCGCGCGCCAGCACAATCTGCGAAACCTCACCGTCGAGCTCCCGCTCGGGCTGTTCATCGCCGTGACCGGCGTCTCCGGTTCGGGGAAATCGACCCTCGTGACCGACATCCTGTACCGTGCGCTCGCGCGGCACTTCTCCCGCGCCAAGGTGATGCCGGGGGCGCACGACCGGATCGAGGGGCTCGAGCACATCGACAAGGTCATCGACATCGACCAGAGCCCGATCGGCCGCACGCCGCGGTCGAACCCGGCGACCTACACGGGGCTGTTCACGCCGATCCGCGAGCTGTTCACCTACCTCCCGGAGTCGAAGATCCGGGGATACGGACCGGGCCGCTTCTCCTTCAACGTGAAGGGCGGACGCTGCGAAGCCTGCCAGGGCGACGGCCTGGTGAAGGTCGAGATGCATTTCCTCCCCGACGTCTACGTCCCCTGCGAGGTCTGCAAGGGGCGGCGCTACAACCGCGAAACGCTCGAGGTGCGCTACAAGGGACGGTCCATCGCGGACGTGCTCGACCTGTCGGTGGGCGAGGCCCTCGACTTCTTCGCGAACCAGCCGCGCATCCGGACGAAACTGGAGCTGTTGAACGACGTAGGGCTTGGCTACATCCACCTCGGCCAGTCGGCGACCACCCTGTCGGGCGGCGAGGCGCAACGGGTCAAGCTCGCGACGGAGCTCGCGAAGCGGGACACCGGCCGCACGCTGTATATCCTGGACGAGCCGACGACCGGGCTGCACTTCGAAGACGTGCGGCTGCTGCTCGAGGTGCTCCACCGCCTGGTGGACAAGGGCAACACGGTGGTCGTCATCGAGCACAACCTCGACGTCGTGAAGACCGCCGATTGGGTGATCGATCTCGGTCCCGAGGGCGGCGCGGCCGGCGGGGCCGTGGTCGCCGAGGGCACGCCCGAGCAGGTGGCGCGGGCGCAAGGCTCGTTTACCGGCCAGTTCCTGCGCAAGGTGCTGGCGGCGAACGACTAAGCGACTAAGTTGGACGGGGAGGCTCATGGACATGGAAGGTCTCTTCGCCATCACCTTCATCTTCGGGGGCGGCACCCTGTTCCTGTTGGCGATCTCGCCCGTCGGGAAGGCGCTCGCCGAGCGGATCCGGCGGCAGGGCGGCGCCGCGCTCCCCGACGAAGTCCGGGGCGAGCTGGACGAGTTCCGTTCGGAGCTCTTGAGCGAGGTGCAACGGCTGCGTACCGAGGTCTCAGAGCTCGGCGAGCGGATGGACTTCGCCGAGCGGCTGCTCGCGACGAACCGCGACGCGCAGCGGATCGGACCGGGGCAATGAGGCCCGAAGAAGCGGCCCTGGCCTTCTTCGTGTTGGGCGGCGGCGTCTGGGTCTTGCGCCCGCTGGTGGGTGCGCTCCGCTGATGGACCCCGAAGCGGTTGCGGCGCTGATCCCGGTCGCGGGGATTCTCGGGTTCTTCGCGTGGCTGATCATTCGCACCGTCACCAAGGCCTCCACGGCGAAACTCGAGGCCCAGCGCCACCCGACCGCCGATGTCGGCGCGAGGCAGGAGGAGGTACTCGCCGCCGTGGAGGAGCTGCGCCGCGAGGTGGCGGAGCTGGCCGAGCGGGTTGACTTTACGGAACGGCTGCTCGCCAAGGAAACCCCGCAGCGGGAGGGGCGTAAGGCATGATCCAGGGGCCGCTGCTGCCGCCGGGGACAATGGACCCGAACTACTTCGTGTCGCAGCTGTTTCCGCTGCTCGGCGTGATCGCCGTGGTGGTGGTTGGGGGCTTGGTGCTGAAGGGGCTGCTTCGCTCGCCGGTGGGAGATGCGTGGGCGGAGCGGATCCGGGCGGGCAGGCACCGGCGCAAGCACTGGAAGGGGCTCGGCCAGGAGTGGCTGGACGCGCCGGCGGACGGCGTGGCCGACGACCGCCGCGTGGCCGCGCTGGAGGAGCAGGTGTCGCAGCTGCAGGGCCAGATCTCGGAGCTCGCCGAGCGGTTAGATTTCGCGGAGCGGCTGCTCGCCGAGCGGCGGGAGCGCAAGTTGGGCGCGGGGCCGTGACCGCCCGCCACGATCCAGAGGATCCCTATGGGGATTTTTGACCGTCTCTCGACGCTCATCCGGTCGAACATCAACGACCTGATTTCGCGCGCCGAGAACCCGGAAAAGATGCTGAACCAGCTGATCGTGGACATGCGGACTCAGCTGGCGAAGGCGAAGCAGCAGGTGGCGGCCGCCATCGCGGACGAGAAGCGGCTGGCGGCGCAGGTGGAACAGGAGAAGAAGGCCGCCGAGGACTGGGAGAAACGCGCGGTGCTGGCCGTGCAGGAAGGCCGGGACGACCTGGCGAAGCAGGCGCTGCTGCGCCACAACGAGCACGCCCAGGGCGCCCTGCAGCTGCACGACACGTGGATCAAGCACCGCGAGGAAACCGACAAGCTGAAGGGCTCGCTGCGGCAGCTGAACGACCGCATCGAGGAGGCGAAGCGCAAGAAGAACATCCTGATCGCCCGCCAGAAGCGCGCCGAGGCGCACAAGCGCATCCAGGAGACGATGTCGTCGATCTCCGACAAAAGCGCGTTCGAGACGTTCGAGCGCATGGCGGAGCAGATCGAGCACGAGGAGCGCAAGCTCATCGCGGCCGCCGAGGTGAACGAGGATCTCTCGGGCGACTCCTTGGTGAAACAGTTCCAGAGCCTCGAGGTGCGGGCGGACGCGGACCAGCAGCTGCTCGAGCTGAAGCGCAAGATGGGCCTGTTGCCGGCGGGCTCCCCCACCGAGGCGAAGCAGCTCGGGAAGGGGGCCGCCGAGGCCGAGCTGGTCGAGGATGACGACGCCGAGCACCACCGCTGAACACTGAGCCGTCCCCTCCACGGCTGTCGGGCGCCACGTTCGTGGCGCTCTTCGTTGCCGCCCTGGCCATCTGGTTCCTGGTCCGGGTGGTCGAGGTCTTGCTGCTCATTTTCATCGCCGTGCTGTGCGCCGTCTATCTCTCCGCCATCACCGACGTGCTCGAGCAGCGCTTCCGCCTGGCCCGCTGGATAGGCCTGGTCACGGCGGTCGTGGCGACGCTCGCGGCCGTCGGCGGGATCGGCGCCCTGCTCGTGCCGCCCGTCATCGACCAGACCCAGGCCCTGATCTCCGGGCTGCCCCAGACCCTCACCGACATCCAGAACGTGGTGGCGCGCTGGGCGCGGGAGTACCCGGTGCTGCGCAGCACGGAGCTCGCGGACCCGGCCTCGGGGCTGGTGGCCCGCCTGATCGACGACGCCGCGAGCTTTCTGCGCGGGTCGATCCTGCCGTACGTCACGGCCGGGGGGAAGCTCTTCATCGAGGGCGCGAGCGTCGTGGTGATGGCCCTCTATCTCGCGCGCCAGCCGGGGCTCTACCGCGACGGCATCCTGTCGCTCCTCGCCCCGAAGCATCGCGCCGTCGGAGCCCGCGTGCTGGCGGAAGCGGGCGCGACGCTCCGCGCCTGGGTGGTGGGGCAGCTGCTCGCGATGATGGTGCTGGCCGTGCTGACCGCCCTCGGCCTGCTGGCGCTCGGCGTGCCGTACTGGCTCGCGTTCGGCATCTTCACCGGGCTCGTCGCGGTCGTGCCGTTCTTCGGTACCCTCGTCTCGACCTTGCTCCCGGCGCTGTTCGTCGTGGGGACGGGCGACTGGCTCAAGGTCGTCGCCGTCATCGTGCTTGGCGTCGTGGTGCACGTGGTCGAGGCGAACGTCGTGATCCCCCGCATCATGGAGCACAAGGTGTCGCTGCCGCCGGTGCTCACGATCGCGAGCGTCCTCATCATGGGAACGCTGCTCGGCGTCGTCGGTCTGGTGGTGGCGGTGCCGGTGCTCGCGGTGACGATGGTGCTTGTCCGCCACATCCTGCAGGTCGGGCTGTACGGCGACGTGCGTCACCCCGCGCCCGCCGTGCTCCGCGCCACGGGCGAGCTCCGCAGCCCCACTCCCACGCCTCCCTCCAGAGCCCAGACGCCCGTCTGATGCCCACCCCGGCGCAGCATCGCTTCCTCATCATCGCCGACGGGCAGTTCGGACCCATGACCTCGAAGACCGCGAACTGCTGCATTCGCTACATGCCCGAGCGGATCGTGGGCGTGCTCGATCGCGCGCAGGCGGGGAAGACCGTTCAAGACGTGCTCGGGTTCGGCGGCACGCTCCCCGTGGTCGGGGACTTCGAGCGTGGCCTGGCGCTGGGTGCCGACGCGGTGCTCGTCGGCATCGCCCCGATGGGGGGCCGGTTGCCGGCCGAGTGGCGCGGCTGGCTGCGCACCGCGCTCGAGCGCGGGCTGGAGATCTGGAGCGGCCTGCACACGTTCATCGGCGACGACCCCGAGCTCGGGGCCCTCGCGCGGGAACGCGGCGTGCGGATCTTCGATGCGCGGCGGCCGCCCGCCAACCTTCCGGTCGCCGACGGGCTCGCGGCCGAAGTGGACGCCTACGTCGTCCACACCGTCGGATCGGACTGCAACGTGGGGAAGATGACCGCCCAGGTCGAGCTGCGGAACGCCCTGGTCCAGCGGGGGCATCGCACCCGCTTCGTCGCGACCGGGCAGACGGGAATCTTCCTCGAGGGGTGGGGGATCGCCGTGGACGCCGTCGTCGCGGACTTCATCGCCGGCGCCGCGGAGTGGCTGGTGCTCGAGGCGGCGAAGGACGCCGACATCATCCTGGTCGAGGGACAGGGCAGCCTCATCCATCCGGGGTATTCGGGCGTCACCCTGGGCCTGCTCCATGGGTCCTGCCCGGACGCTCTCATCCTGTGCCACCACGCGACCCGCGGCTACATCGGCGACTACCACGGTCGCGAGCCCTGGGTAAAGATCCCGCCGCTCGCGGAGCTCGTGGAGATCTACGAGCGCGCCGCGGCCCCGGTCCGGCCGACGAAGGTGATCGGGATTTGCCTCAACACGCACGACCTGACGGCCGCGCAAGCGACGGAAGCGATCCGGCGCGCGCAGGAGGAGACGGGACTTCCGGCGGCGGACCCCGTGCGGTTCGATTGCGCGCCGCTGGTAGAAGCAATCATCAAGCAGGCGACGGCTCGAGCAGCCGGGTAGCGAACCACCGCGGGACGCAATCTTCTGATCACCCTGGCGGCGATTCGATGACGAGCGCCGCCGCCGGCGTCTTAGAATCCCCCCGTGCACTGCCTCCGTTGCGTCGCGGCCGAGTGGCAGCTCGTGCGCCCACGGCTGCTGCGTTCGCGGCTCGGGGTCTGGCTGCTGCTGCTCGGCGCCATCGGCGCCTGGCTCGCCGCGCAGGGCGTCGCGCTCGCCGTGCTCGTGCCCCACGTCGCGATGCTCGCCGCCGTGCTCGGTGTCGCCTTCGGCGTCGGCTCCGAGGCGGACCGCGCCGCGCTCGCCCTCACCCTGACCCACCCCACGACGCCGCTCGCCGTCGCCACCGGTCGGTGGCTGGCCGCACTGACGGCGGCGGGGGTGCTGGCGGCCGGGCTGCTGCTTGCCGCAGGCGGCGTGTCGGCGCTCCCGGCCGGCCGGCTCGGGCCGACCGGCGCGGCGGCGCTCGGGGCCGCCGCGGCCTCGGCGGGGTGCGCCCTGCTCGCCGCCTGCCGGGGCGGGAATGCGCTGGCCGGGGCGCTGTTCCTCTATATAGCGCTGCCCAGCGTCGTCTCGGCGGACGCCCTGCGCGCGGCGCCGTCGCTCGGTGTCCCCGCGCAACTGGGCGCGCTTGTTCTCGAGGTGCTGCCCGGTGCGTGGCGCTATCGAGGGCTCGCGACCGGCGACGGCGCGGCCTGGTGCCATGCCGCCGTCTGGGCCGTCGCGGGCGTCGCCGGCGCGGCCGCGTGCTGGCGGAGGCCGTCGGCGTGAATGCACCCGTGCTCGTCGTCTCCGGCGTGGCGCGAGCGTTCCGGCGCGGCGGGCGATCGGTAGCGGCGGTGGCCGGGGTCTCGCTCGAGCTCGTACCGGGAGAGGTCGCGGCGCTCGTCGGGCCGCACGGCTCCGGCAAAACGACGCTGCTGCGGATCGCCGCGGGCCTGCTCGCTCCCGACGCGGGGACGGCGATCGTGTCGGGCGCTCCCGCCGGCTCGCCGCCCGCGCGGGTGGCCACGGGCTACGCCCCGCAAACGCCCGTGTTCCCGCCGACGCTCCGCGTCCGGGAAGTCCTCGACTACGTCGCCCGGTTTCACGCGGCGGGCGCGCGCCGGCGGGCGCTCGTGGCCGAAGCGCTGGAGCGCGCGGGGCTCGCGGAGGCGGCGGACCGGCGCGCGACGGCGCTCCCCCTCCCATTCGCCCGCCGCCTCGCCCTGGCGCTCGCGGCGCTCGGAGAGCGGCGGGTGTTGCTGCTCGACGAGACCCTGTCGGGCAGCGACGCGCCGGGGCGCCGCGCCATCTGCGACCGCCTCCGAGCGCTCGCGGCGCGCGGCGTCGCCCTGCTGCTCGCGTCGTCCGATCTCGCCGCCGTGGAGCGGCTCGCGGCGCGGGTGCTGGTGCTGCGCGACGGCCGGATCGTCCGCGAGGCGCCGGTCGCGACGCTGCTGGGGGAGCGGGTGCTCGAGATCCTGCTCGATGCGCCGCCGGACAACCCGCCGCCCGGCTTCCGCGTCACCGCCTACGGTCTCGAGACCGACCTGGGCGCCGGGAGTGCGGAGGCGGCGCTCGCACTGTGTCGCGTGCACCGCCTGGCCGTCCGGGCATCGCGCGTGTGCGTGCGCTCGCTCGAAGACGCGGTGCTCCGCGCGCTCGGCGACTCGGCGCGTTGACGCTCGTTGCCACCTTTCCTACGTTTCAGCCGCACCGATGACCCTCGCCCTCTACAACACCCTCACGCGCCGTGTCGAACCCTTCCAGCCGCTCGCCCCGCCGCGGGTGACGCTGTACACCTGCGGTCCCACCGTTTGGAACTACGCGCACATCGGCAACTTCCGCACCTTCCTGTTCGAGGACCTGCTGCGCCGGTACCTGGAATACTCCGGGTACGGTGTGTTCCACATCATGAACCTCACCGACGTGGACGACCGCACCATCAAGGCGGCCGCCGCGGCGGGGAAGCGACTGGCGGACCACACCGCGCCGTTTGTCCAGGCGTTCTTCGAGGACCGGGACTATCTGCGCATCCGGGAGGCCCACGCGTACCCGCGCGCGACGCAGTCGGTCGCGGCGATGGTGGAGTTGGTGGAGCGGCTGCTCGCCCGGGGCGTGGCGTACCAGGGGGACGACGGGTCGGTGTACTTCGCCATCGACCGCTTCCCGGGGTACGGGCGGCTGTCCCGGCTCGACCGGCGGGAGATCAAGATCGGCGCCCGCGTGGCGAGCGACGAATACGCGAAGGACGATCCCCGCGACTTCGCGCTGTGGAAGAAGGCCGACCCGGTGGACGAGCAGGTGGGCGCGGCGTGGGACGCGCCGTTCGGACGCGGGCGACCGGGCTGGCATCTCGAGTGCTCGGCGATGTCGCTCGACGAGATCCGCCGGCGGTTCAGCGTCGCGACGCTCGACATCCATGCGGGCGGGGTCGATCTCATCTTCCCGCACCACGAAGACGAGATCGCGCAGTCCGAGGCCGCGACCGGTCAGCCGTTCGCCCGCTGGTGGCTGCACGGCGAGTTCCTGAACGTGCGCGGCACGAAGATGTCGAAGCGCTTCGGGAACTTCCTCACCGCGCGGGACCTGCGGGAGCAGGGCGTGGACGCGGCCGCGGTCCGGCTCCTGTTTTGGCAGACCCATTACCGCAAGCCCCTCGACTTCAACGACGAGGCGCTCGCTGCGGCCGGCGCCGGCGTGAAGCGGCTGGGCGAATTTCATACGCGGCTGGCCGAGTGCGCGGCCGGGGAGGGCGCTGCGGGATCGCTCGACGAGTTGGCGGCCCGGTTCGACGCCGAGCTCCGCGCCGCCCTCGACGACGACCTCAACGCGCCCCGAGCGTGTCGCGCGCTGTTCGACTTCGTGCACGCGGGGCACGGCGCGCTGGACACTCGGGGGCGCGGGGGCGGCGCGGGGGGCGGGGCCAGCGCCGCGCTCGCGGCGCTGGACCGGGCGATGGAGGTGCTCGACGTCCTGCCCACGGCACGCAGGGCGCTCGACCCCGCGCTCGTCCGCTGGGTGGAGGAGCGGATCGCCGCCCGCGAAAAGGCCCGCAAATCCAAGGATTTCAAGGAAGCCGACCGGATCCGCGCGGAGCTGCGCGAGCGCGGCGTCGAGCTCGACGACACTCCCTCCGGGACCAAGTGGCGGCTGGTCTAACCTGTTCCCGCGGCGTCCCTTGCGATTGCAGGTTTCTCCATTTAATCTACGGGTCTGGAAATTTTGAGCGTCGGCCAGCTGACGTAGCTCAACTGGTAGAGCAGCTGATTTGTAATCAGCAGGCTAAGGGTTCGAGTCCCTTCGTCAGCTCACGTTGCCGAAGTGGAGCGGTACCGCCCCGACTCGTGTCCGGAGGGACCAACACACCCCGCGCTTCTGGGAACGCGGGGTGAGTTGTCAGTGGGGCCGGGGAAGCGAACGGCGGAGCGGGGGGCGCGCGGCGAGCAGGCGTGGTGGGGTGCCCGAGCGGCCAAAGGGAGCAGACTGTAAATCTGCCGCGCTTACGCGCTACGAAGGTTCGAATCCTTCCCCCACCACTCACTCGAGCGCGCGGGCGTAGCTCAGTTGGTAGAGCATCAGCCTTCCAAGCTGAGGGTCGCGGGTTCGAGCCCCGTCGCCCGCTTTTGGCTCGCGTAGCTCAGTCGGCAGAGCGCGTCCTTGGTAAGGACGAGGTCACCGGTTCGATTCCGGTCGCGAGCTTGAAAGACGAGAGGCGTCACGCGAACAACGTCGCGCGAGAAGCGTCGCGCGAGCGTCGTCACGCGGCAGACGTCGCTCGCGAGACGGTTCTGTGAAACGTCGTTTGTGCAACGTCTTTAGGGGACTCCATGGCTAAAGCCAAATTTGAGCGGACCAAGCCGCACGTGAACGTGGGGACGATCGGGCACGTGGACCACGGGAAGACGACGCTGACGGCGGCGATCACGAAGGTGGCGGAGGCGAAGGGGCTGGCGAAGTACGTGCCGTACGACGAGGTGGCGAAGGCGTCGGCG
>DASPXO010000139.1:0-2661 GCA_035637235.1 Gemmatimonadales bacterium
CGTTCCGGATCAGTGCGCTCTCGAAGTCGATTGGGCTGCCGTCAACTTGGCGGACGCGCAGGCGGGACCTCCCGAACGAGTGATTCGCGCCACGCGTGGACCGCTCACGGCGGCAACGACCGCGGTCGGCGTACGCGTCAGTCGTCGGCGAAGCTGAGCATCTGCCATTCCTCGCCCGGTCGCGTGTAGTAATACGGCTGCGGCGTGACGAGTGCGCCGCTTCCCATCCCGATCGCCGTCACGACGATGCCCGCGATCCCCAAGGACGACTGCACGACATCACCGACGGCAAGAGCGGCCGCGGCGAAGGACGCGCCGAAAAGGCCGACGCCGATGCTCGCGACGACCGGGCCGAGCGCCCATCGCCAGTCCCTCGGCTTCGTCTCGACGACGACCGAGAAGCCGTCGGGCGTGACGACGTGGCGGGTGAAGACGCCACGTCGCACCGCGAGAACCTCGGCCGCGCCGTCGGCGAGAGTTCGAACGAGCACGCCGTCGAAGCGGAGTGCGAGCCGTTCAACGGTGTCGCACTGGTCGTGTGACTGTGGTCGCCAAACGTTCGCCACCAGACGTCTATCGTCGTTTTCGATCGGCGACGTTAACTCGCTCCGGCGGACGCGGCAGCGGCAATGCGGGCGCATCTCCGAGCACCTCGAGGACGTCACCGCACGAGCCGAGGCGCGCGCCTGGTTGGCTGCCGACCCACGCTCGGTCTCTACCGCCAGGCTGTGGTCGCGGTAGGGACGGGCCTTTGCGTTGTGGGCTCGGCCCGCCCCCCGCGCAGATCCCAGCGTGAGCGTTAACTCACTGGGCTCCTGGCTTGGATACGAGCGTGGAATCGCGCGTCAGGCCAGGGGTGGATGATCCGGACCGGCGGGAGCCATCGTTGCGCGAGACGGGACATGCGCTTCCAGGTCAGGCGACTGCGCTGGCTGCGGCGCCGAAGCGCCCGGTGCCAGTGCCGGATCACCTGGAATCGGAAGGCGTTGACCGCCTTGCCGTTGCCGGGCACGGCGTAGTAGGCGAGATGCCCACGCACCACGCTTGCTAGCCATTGCCCTTGTTCGGGGACGGGTAGATGCCGGCGTCGCATCAGCTCGGTCTTGACCTCGCGCAGCTTCGCCCGCAGCCGCTTCGCCTCGGTGATGCGCGTGAGCTGAAAGCGTCCGTTCTTGGTCTTCCCGCAGATATGCGTGAAGCCCAGAAACCCGAACGTCTCAGGCTTGCCGAGTCCCCCCGCCTTCCGTCGCTCGGCCGCGAACCTGCCGAACTCGATCAGGCGCGTCTTCTCGGAGGCCAGCTCCAAGCTGAACTTCGCAAGCCTGCCGCGAAGCTCGGCGAGGAACCGCTCGGCGTCATCACGATGCTGGAAGCCGACGATGTAGTCGTCGGCGAAACGCACGATGATCACATCGCCGTGCGCATACCGCCGCCGCCACTGGTCGGCCCACAGGTCGAAGACGTAATGGAGATAGACGTTTGCGAGCAGCGGCGAAACCGATGCCCCTTGCGCCGTTCCCTCCGGCGTCTCCGACCACTCCCCGTTCTCGATCACTCCCGCCTTCAGCCACTTACGGATCAGACGCACGACGCGCCTGTCCGCGATCCGGTGCTCGAGGAACCGCAGCAGCCACCCGTGGTCGATGGCGTCGTAGAAGCCACGGATGTCCGCATCGAGCACCCAGCCCACCTTCCTCCGCAGGATCCCGGTCGCGAGCGCATCCAACGCCTGATGAGGGCTGCGCCCAGGCCGAAACCCGTACGAGAAGCCGAGAAAGTCCGGCTCGAAGACGGCGTTCAAGACCTCGACGACGGCACGCTGGAGGAGCTTGTCCTCCAATGCGGCAACGCCCAACGGTCGCCGCCGCCCGTCCGCCTTCGGGATGTACACCCTCCGCGACGGTCTCGCCCGGTAGGCGCCCCGGTGGACGCGGGCGTGCAGATCGCGAAGGTTCGCTTCGAGATCCTGCCCGTAGTCCTGCCACGTCACCCCGTCCACCCCAGTCGCGGCCTTCGGGTTCAGCGCCCAGTAGGCCGCCCGCAGGCGGTCGACGTCGACATGGTGCAGGAGCGCGGTGAACCGCACCTTCTTGTCCTGCTTTGCGACTCGACGCACGCGATCCAGCGCGCTTGGCACGCTCACGCCGGCTCTGTGTCCGGGGCGTGTTGCGCTGGCCGCGTTCTCCTTGCCCAGGCCGCTTCCCTCCCCCGCCTCCGCCGCCGCCTGCGCGACCTTGTTCGGCGGGTTCGCAGGTACTACCGGCCTGTCCGACTTCTCATGACCGTGCATCTCAGGCGTACGGCCTCGGCCTTCCCCGAGCGGCCCGCCCTGCCACCACACGGGCGGGCGGCCATGAGATCTCCCGGTTCTCGCGCCCGGAGACTCCACGCATGCAGAGGTTCTTCGACCGCGCGGGGTCCGCGCGCAGCTCGCGCACAACGCTACCCGCGATGTTGCCTTCCGCACGCACCCACGGCGTCGGCACCCCGAACTGCGTTAATTTCGCGGCTCCATCCCCCCGCCTGCGTGTACCCCTACCGACGCTTCGCCGCCGCCCTCGCGGACGGCCGACGCACGGCTCGGGGCCATCGTGGTTCGCTAGACCTTCGATGTAGAGCGTTCTCATCTCCTTCTCCGGGCCGGTTTCATCCCGGCGCTTT
>DASPXO010000140.1:0-2577 GCA_035637235.1 Gemmatimonadales bacterium
GAAGCCGCTCCGCTGGACGGCGGACGCGCTCGTGCTGGGCGGGCTCACGACGTACTGGGATGTCCTGAGCGACCACCGTGTCTGGGAGGAATTTCCGCTCCTCGTAGCGGCGGCGCGCCAGGTCGGGGCCGTCCAGATCCAGTCGCGCGGCACCTGGGCGGGGAACATCGTGAACGCCTCGCCCGCGGCGGACGGAGTTCCGGTGCTGATGGCGTACGATGCGGTGGTCGTGCTCGAGTCGGTGCGCGGGCTTGAGGAGGTGCCACTCGATCGGTTCTACACGGGCTACAAGGAGATGCGCCGGCGCCCCGACCAGCTCGTCGTGGCGGTCCGCATCCCGCGACGCCCGTACTCCTACCAGGTGTTCGAGAAGGTCGGCTCGCGCCGGGCCCAGGCGATCGCGAAGGTGGGGCTCGCCGTCGCCCGCTCCAGCGCCGGCTGGCGCGTCGTGGCGGCGAGCATGACGCCCACCATCCGCCGCTGCGCCACGCTCGAGCGACTGCTCGAGGAGGGGACGCCGGTGCGCGGGCCTCTAGACCTCCTGCCGGCCATCGCCCAGGACGTGTCGCCTATCGACGACGTCCGCTCCACCGCGGAATACCGGCGAACAGTGATGGCTCGCGTGCTGTACGACGATCTGCGGGAGACATGCGGCTGGTAAAGCGCGAGGCACGGGGGCACTCTGAGCCTCTGTGCCTCTGTGACTTCATCTCAGCTTCGCTCCGGCGCGAATCCAATGTCTGACGAGCTCACGCTCCTCATCCGTCATCCCCGTCACGTTCCCGAGCGGCATCGTCCGGGTTTGGACCGCGACGGCGAGGATGCGCTCGGCTCCGGCCCGGATCTCCTGCGGCGTGTCGAGCGCGACGCCGCTCGGCGCGGCCGCGATTCCGGGGACGGTCGGGGCCGCCGAGTGACACGGTGCGCAGCGTCGCGCCACGATCACGCGCACGTCGGCGAATGACGCGGCGTCTGCCGCTCGGGACCCCACCGCGGCCCGGCCGTCAGCGCCGCCGGGCGGCGCCGTGACGACCGCGAGCGCGGCAACGGCCACCGCCGCCCCGGGGAGGAGCCACGCGTTCGGCAGTCCCCGGCCCTGGTTCCGCAGATTGAACCAGTGGCGCGTCGCCACCCCCACGAGCGTCAGCCCCGCGAGGATCAGCCAGCTCAGCCTGTGTCCGTAGGTCGCCGGGTAGTGACCGCTCACCATGATGAACAGCACGGGGAGCGTCAGGTAGTTGTTGTGCAGCGAGCGGAGGGCGGCCTGCTCGCCGAGCCTCGAGTCCGGGGCCCGCGCCTGGGCCAGCGCGGCCACCATGTCCCGCTGGGACGGGATGATCACCCGGAACACGTTCGCGGCCATGATCGTGCCGAGCGCCGCGCCGACGTGGATGTAGGCCGCGCGCGGGCTCAAGAGCTGGGCGAGGCCCCAGGCGAGGGCGGTGCCGAGCGCGAACAGCACCGTGGCGAGGACGAGCGGCACCCGTCCCAGCGGTGAGCGGCACAGCGCGTCGTACACGAGCCAGGCGGCGACCAGCGTGCCCACGCCGACCGCGATTGCTGCCGTCGTGTCGAGGCGCGCGACCTGCGGGTCGATGAGATAGGCCGCCGCGCCGAGGTAGTAGACGAAGACGAGGAGCGCGATGCCGCTGAGCCAGGTGGCGTACGCCTCCCACTTGAACCAATGGAGTGTGCCGGGCAGGTGCTCGGGGCCGACCGCGTACTTCACCACGCGGTAGAACCCGCCGCCATGCACCGCCCACAGCTCTCCGCCGACCCCGGCTTCCGGACGGGCGGGCGGCGCTAGCCGGCTGTTGAGCCAGTTGAAGTAGAACGACGTCCCGATCCACGCCGCGCCCGTGACTACGTGGATCCAGCGGAGCACGAGGTTGAGCCACTGGGCGAGGTGGGCGTCCACGGGGCCTCAGCCGCCGCGGTAGGTCGTGTAGCCGAACGGGCTCACCAGGAGCGGCACGTGGTAGTGCTCCGCGTCCCGGATCTGGAAGACGACGTCGACGTACGGGTAAAACGGCGCGACGCCCAGGGTCGCGAAGTACGCCCCTGTGTCGAAGCGGAGCCGGTAGGTGCCGGCAGGGCTCTTCACCCCCGCGGGCAGGAGGTCGGCGACGCGGCCGTCGGCGTCGGTCGGGGCCGCGCCCAGCTCGGTCCAGCCGTCGGCGCCGCTCAGCGCGAGCGACACGGCGACGCCTGCCGCGGGCCGGCCGCGCGCGGTGTCCAGGACGTGGGTCGTGATTCCGCTCATGGGGCCGCCAGTCTCTCGAGTCGAAGTTGGGTGATCTTGGCCTGCTCGCCCGCCGCGATCCGGAGCTCCGTGGCCGGATCGTTCGCCAGGCGGCGACGCAGCGCTGCGAGCATTTCGTCGGCGGTCCTGCCCGCGGCGCAGATCAGGAACCCGTGTCCGAACCGCTGCTCGTAGGCGCGGTTCTCCCTGGCGAGGGCTGCGCGCGTCGCGGCCGTGGCCAGGTACACGCCGGCCTGCTCGCGGCGCGACCACTCTTCCGCGGTGGTCTCGCCGATGCGCGGGTGGCCGGCGAATGCTTCGCGCCAATCTTCCCG
>DASPXO010000141.1:0-3552 GCA_035637235.1 Gemmatimonadales bacterium
CACCGCCGGGGACTCGCTCGCCGCGCGCGCGGCCGCCCTGTTCGACTCGCTCGGGCCCGGTGTGCGCGGCGACCTGCGCATCGGCGTGGCGTTCCGCACCCTACGGCTCAAGGGCGACCAGCGCCTCTGCCCCTATCCCGAGGCCGGCTCGTCCACGCTGGGCGGCGCCGAGGACGGCCGCACCCGGCTGTACCGCTGGCGCCTGTTCGGGATCTTCCCGATCGGTCTCGAGGAGGGTGGTCACGCCATCCGTCCCAACCCGCACGATTGCCAGCGCGAGAAGCGCGTGGCGCTGGGCGGCCTGCAGCGCAAGCTGGTCGTGGGCGAGCACGGTCTGCCGGAGGTCGCCCAGCTCTCGGTGATCCGCCTGGGCGATCTGCTGCTGGGCGTCGTGCCGGCCGAGGTGACGACGCGGGCCGGCGCGCTGATGGAGCGCGCCATCGCCGACAGTGCCCGCGGCTCCGGGCTCGCGCCGCGGGCCGTCACCATCGTGGGTCTCGCCAACGGCTACATGCAATACGTCACGACCGACGCGGAGTACGGGGAACAGGCCTACGAAGGTGGCTCCACGCTGTACGGACCGAACAGCGCCGCCGTGCTCGCGGAAGAGCTCGGCCGGCTGGCCGGCTCGCTGGCGCGGTCGGGAGCGAGTCCCCTGAACCCGGTCGATTCGATTGCGGCCTATCCAGGGAAGTCCCGGTCCATCCTGCCGCGCCGCACGGCTGGGCCGCCGCCCGAGCGCGTCACGCGGCGGCTGCTGAATCAAGCCTGCGCCGGCGACACGCTGGTGGTGCGGTGGCGCGATCTCCACCCGGGACGCCTGGTCCCGGCGGACGGACCGGTGCTGCGGATCGAACGACTCGTCGGGGAGCGCTGGGAGACGGTGGCTTGGGACGACGACCGCGAGCTCGAGATCCGCGCCGTGCGCTCGCTCGGCAGCCGGGGTTACGTGTGGGAGGCGCGCTGGCATTACCCGCCGCGCGCCGGTCCGTTTCGCGTGCTACTGGTGGCGCGACCGGGGCTGGCCGCGGTGACGGGCGATCGGGTTCCGTGCTGAAGGAGCAACGCCGATCGCCGACGCTGCTGCAAGAGGTAGATTGGGGACGTCCACGCACCAACAGCATACGCTGGCGGCGAGAGGCGCCCACGCCGCCGCGCGGGGGTCGGGCCGTAGCGCCGGTGTCATCGTCGCCCTTGCGGTGTTCTCCCACTGGGTGCTCGATCTCGTCGTCCATCGCCCGGACCTGCCGCTGTACGACGACTCTCTCAAGGTCGGCCTCGGGCTGTGGAACCGGCCGGCGCTCGCGCTCGGACTCGAAGCGCTGCTCCTCTTCGGGGGCATCTGGCTCTATCTGCGCCGCGGCGCCGCGCGGCCAGCCGCGATCGTCGCATTCGGGCTGATCATGCTCGCGATCCAGGCGTACGTGTTCTTCGGACCGCCTCCAGTATCCGGCGACGCCGCGGCCGCCACGGCCCTGGCGGCATATGCCGTCTTTGCCGCGGTCATTCGACAGCTCGAGAGGCGGCGCGTTCCTCGCTTCGGAGCAGCTACTTGATGCGAGTGTCCGTGCCCTCGCCCGCCACCGTCCAGGGCCCGCCCGCGACCGACATCTCCCACTTCCAGGTGTATCTGTCCGGGGACACCTGTTTGATCACGTAGCGGCTCTTCACCGTCTGCCCGCCCATCACCGATTCCCCGACCCAGTTCCACGTGTCGCCGGCGAGCTCGGCGTATGCGGGGTCGCCGCCCATGCCGGAGTTGTCGACGCCGTAGTACGTGTAGCGCTTGCGCTCGCCGCTGTAACCCAGGATTCCCATGCTGCGCATCTCTCCGGCCGGGCCCTTGCCCTCCGAGCGGCACACGAGGTAGAAGCCGCCCGAGAACCACTCACAGGTGGAGGTGCCGGTCATCTTGCCTCCCGCCCCCATCGGGCCGGGCTTCATTTCGCCGACCTGAGTCCAGCGGCCCGCGAAGTAGGCCAGCTTCTGGTGCTCGGGCCCGGGCTTGGGCGCGGGCGGGGGCGTTTGCGCGCGAAGGGCGGGTGTGACAAGCAGCGTGACGACGGCGAGCGAGCGATACGCGATCCTCATGGGAGCTCTCGTGATTGGAAGGCCGGAAAACTACTCTTGCCGCGGTGAAGGGCAAGCAAGGAGCCTCGACGGGCGCGCCGGGTGACGTCCGCTAGCGCGAGCGCGCGGCGCCGATCGTGACGGGGCGCTGCGGGGTGGCAGCCCAAGGTCCCGGCGGCACGGCACCGGCCCGGTGCACCAACACGAACGCGACGGGGCCACTGCTCACCGGAGACAACGAGAATCCGCGGCGGAGGCGTCAAAACAGCCCCTGCGGCGTGAATCCGATGTCGTATTCAAGCGGCCGCGACGTATCCTCGCCGCATGCCCGCTTGCCGTGCTCGGCCGAGGAGACCAACATTATGGCCATGCCTAGCCGCGATACCGCCGTCACGACCATCGAGGAGCTGCTGGCCCTGCCCGACGACGGCTTGCGCCACGAGTTGCTGGACGGGCTGCACGTCGTGACGCCGGCTCCCAGACTCCCCCACCAGGCCGTGCTGGGCGCCTTTTGGCTTGCCCTCGGCCGGGGCCTGGAGGACCAGGATGAGCTCCTGCTGCTCTCCAGCCCGGCGGACATCGTGCTGGGCCCCCGAACGCTCGTGCAGCCCGATTTGTTCGTTGTTCGCAAGGCCCCCGGCATCGTCGTGAGAGAGTGGAGCGAGGTTGGAACCCCCATCCTCGCGATTGAGTTCCTCTCGCCCACGACAGCCCCGCGCGATCGTGGGGCGAAGCGGCGGATCTACCAGCGGGCGGGCGTGGCCGAGTACTGGATCGTGGACTTGGACGCCCGGCTCGTGGAACGCTGGCGGCCCGGGGATGAGCGGCCGGAGGTCCTCGACAGCGAACTCGTCTGGCAGCCGCTCGAGCACATCCCGCCCGTTCGACTCAACCTCCACGCCCTCTTCGCGAAGGCATTGGGTTAGAGTCAGAGCGCCCACGGTCCATGGCCCCCGGGCGTAAGCCCGGGGCTCACCGAACGTGCGAGACGCGCTTCCCGCTACATTTCTCCCTAAGAATGCCGCTCGCCTTCACCAGAATCCCCAGCCCCGTGGGCGAGCTCACGCTCGTGGCCTCCGACACCGCGCTCACGGCGGTGTACTTCGCGACTTCCCGCCACGTCCCCCCTCTCCACTTAGTGGAGAGGGGGCCAGGGGGTGAGGACGGGGGTGAGGACGGGGCAGGCTGGCTCGAGGACGACGGCTCTGGACCCGCCAGCGCGGTGCTGGCTCGGACCCGCGACCAGCTGAACGAGTACTTCGCCCGCGCCCGCACCACCTTCGACCTGCCGCTCGACCCCGCCGGCTCGACCTTCGAGAGGCGCGTGTGGGACGCCCTGCGCGCCATCCCCTATGGCTCGACGGTGAGCTACGGCGAGCTGGCCCGACGCCTCGGCGACCCCCGCGCCACCCGCGCCGTCGGCGCCGCCAACGGAAAGAACCCGATTCCCATCATCGTCCCCTGCCACCGCGTGGTCGGCGC
>DASPXO010000142.1:0-14959 GCA_035637235.1 Gemmatimonadales bacterium
CTTTGCCCTCGCGCGGGAGGCCCCTGATCACCACCGCCGCCGCACCGTGAACTCGACCCGATGCGCCTGGTAGACCGCGTAGGCGTTGTTGGACACGTTATCTTCGAACTCGTACTCCAGACCCAACTGCCACGCCTCCCTCGCGAACTCGCTGGTGAGGGACGCCGACGCGGTCCACCGCCGGTCCCCGCGCGCCACTGTCCCGGCCTGGTCCACGAAAGCGTGCGCATACCGCCGCCGGTTATACGCCGCTTGGAGCGTGAGACGGTGCGAGGCGACGAGCGGGATGCGCATCCAGCTGTAGCCCGTCCAGCCTACAAAGCGACTCGGGTCGAATTCCGATGCGTTGACCTCGTAGCGCCCGTCGACGCGCAGGCCCCCGCCGTGCCACCAGAGGAAGTATCCCATCCCGGCCAGACGGAACGTGTCGGTGCGGGTCGTCACCCCGAGGTCGATGCGCCGCGCGCTTTGCACGACGTACACGTCGAGCAGGTGAACGGGCGACGGGCGGATCTCGATGTGGGGTCCGAGGAGGATCTGATTCGCCGGTTGGCGGTCCTCCGTCCACGAGCCGATGCGCACCGCCGCGGCGAGGCGCAGCCGGATCGGAGGCAGGGAGGGCGCGACCTCGATGCTGATGTCGTGCGTCGTGCGGTTCCACTTCTCCGCGTTAGCGAAGCGATTGAGCGCAAAGTCGTAGCGCGCCATCAAGAACGGGCGGGAGCGCGCGCTCTGGATACCGACGCCAAATCGGGCCACCGTCCCGTACGAGCGTCGGGGCACCGGGCCGTAATCGACGTTGCTGTCGAACACGCCGGACACCCGCGCGTCGATGAAGCCCAGCAGGCCCCCCCGGACCGGATCGTCCGGGTCTCGCCGGCGGGCGGAGCCCGGGGGCTCGGCGCGAACCGGCCGCGGGGCCGCCGCGGCTCGAGTCGTATCTCCGGCGGGGACCGGCCGCGCGGCCGCGAGCGGCTGCGGCGGCGCGGCGATCCACAGGGCACCATCCCGATAGGTGAGCCGCTCGGGGTAGCGGCGGGGCAGCCAGCTCGTGAAGAACCATTGTGCGACGAACAGCACCCCCTCCTCCTGATAGGTCCAGGAGTTCAGCGGTTCCAACCCCCCATTGACGTGGAACGCGGGACGGCCTGGGTAGAAAAGCAGCGTGTCGCCGAAAAGCCGCACGACCACGGCTCCCGGACCGGCGATGACCTCGGCCCCGAGCGCAGTGAGCAGGGTGAGGGGCAACGCCAGGTAACCTCGACTGTCGGACATCTCCCCGCGCGCGAGCTCGCGGTCGCCGGCGACCACGCGGAGGACCTGTGCCCGTGCCGGCACGCGCGGGACGGCGACCAGGCTCCCCAGACAGAGTGCGAAACGGAGCAGCGCGGCCGGGTGCGTCATCGGGCTCTCAACACGCCCGCCACCGCCGCCGCGCGCTCGGCGTCAACGGATGTGCGCTCTGGAAGAAAGAACAGATTCTGAGCGGCCTGGTTGCGGTAAGGCGAGAAGCCATCCACGCTCGCCGCATACACGAACGCGGCATACCCCAGTTCCGCCAACTGCCCGTGGACGGCGTCGTCGCACCCGGACCGCTCGACGAGGAGCACGGGCTCCGATTCCGCGATCGTCCTCCGCAAACCTGCCACGACCTTCGCTTCGAATCCCTGCACGTCGATCTTGATGAAGTCTGGTCTCAGCGCGAGATCATCCAGGCGCTTCACCTCGACCGGCACTTCCACCAGGCGCACGGCGCTCGCCCCGTCCCCGCCGACCTGCTCGCGCATCCAATAGCTGTCGAGGGCTTGCTCCCGATAAAAGGACGCTTCACCGCTCAGGGGCAGATCGCGGTAGACCGGGACGTACAGCGTCGCCGAGCCACTGCGATCGCCCGCAGCGCAGAGGAGGTAGTCGAAGTTGCGGAGCCAGTGCTTGAGGAACTTGAGATCGGGCTCGTGATAGCGATTGGGCTCGATCGAAAGGATGGCGGACGTCCGGTTGAATAACCGGAAGGAGAGCACCGATTCGCCGGAGTTCGCGCCAATGTCCAGGAAGAGGCCCGTCCGGTGAGGGAAGCGGCGGAAGGCCGCGAAGTCGGGCTCGTGCGGCCGCCCGCACAGGTACCTCCCGAGCATGCGCCCGCGACGCGTCCAGCGGTACGCCGCATGGTTGCGCGCGAGCAGTCGCTTGAGCGCCCGGCGCGCTCGAGCACCGCGCCGCAAGGCGCTGCTCCCGTTGCCCATTAGAGGCGGGGCACCACGAGACTTCGTCGCACCCGCTCCCACGTGGCGGGCTGCCGCCCGGCCAGGAAGCGTCCGAACCCCCTCAATACCGCATAGTTCGTGACGACGAAGTAGTACGGAGCAGCGAGCGCCCTGACCCGATACCCCAAGCGGTCGCACAGATAACCGGCCAACGCGAGGCCGTAGAACGCCACCTGGGCCCAAAGCAACGCGCGGTACACGGCGCCGGCCGCGAGCATTGCATTGGCGGGCACGAGCAGGACGAGGAGGAGCGGCACGACGCTCCAGCGCAGCACGCGGTGCGATACGTACTGAAACGTCAGCGTGGGGTGCCGTAGCGGGTTCAGCAGCGAGGGCAAGCGCAGCATCGACTGCCATCCGCCGGCCGCGATGCGGATCCTGCGCTTCAGCTCTTCGCCGATCGAGGCGGAGGACTCTTCGGTGGCGTACGCTCGGGGCTCGTAGACGACCCGGTACCCCCGGGCGGCGACTCTGAGCGAGAGGAGGAAATCGTCCACGATCACATCCTCCTCGAGCGCCTCGAACAGGTCCCGGCGGTACGAGAACAGCTCCCCGGCCGCCCCCACCACCGTCCCGACTTCCGAGTCGAGACGCTTGAGCCACGACTCGTAACGCCAGTACAGCCCCTCCCCCGTGGCCGCGGCGCTCTGCCGACGCCGAATCCGTTTCTCCCCGGCCACCGCGCCGACGCTCGGATCGGCATAGTGCCGGACCATCTCGCGTACGGCTTCGCGGTTCAGCAGCGCGTTCGCATCCGAGAGGATGACGATCGGGCTCCTGACATGAGCCATGGCGCGGTTGATCGCCGCCGCCTTGCCCAACCGCTCCGGCTGGTGCAAGACCTCGACTCGGTCGCAGCGCCGCGCGATCTCCGGCGTTCCATCGGTGGACCCATCGGTCAGGATCAGGATTGTCAGCTTGTGCGCGGCGTAATCGAGCCCCTGGCAATTGGCGATCTTGGCGCTGATGTACTCGGCCTCGTTGAAGGCAGGGACGATGAGCGTCACGTCCGGGACGAAGCCGGAACGGGCGGGCTGCGGCGTCGCCCGGCGGAGGGCCCGCCTGAGGTGCACGAGACCGTAGAGGATGACTCCATAGCCGGCGTACGCGTAGACCACGACGAGGAGCGCGGCCCAGAAGGCGATCTCGAGCGCTGGCATACCGGGATTCACCGCGGCGCGCGGCCGAGCGCCGCGCCGCGCAGCAGGTGCACGTGGGGCCAGCGGCGCCAGGAGGGCGCGGGTAGCCCGGCCAGCGCCTTCAAGGCCGCGACGGTTCGACAGAGCTCGAGCGCCACGGGATCGGGCGCAACCCCCGAGGCTCGGAGAAACGCCTCCGATAAGCGCGCCAGGCCGGCGCGCCGCCGATAGGCGAAGTACAGTTCCAGGTGCACCAGGAAGTATCCGACGTCCTCCCACGGCAGGCCCTCGTGAAAGCCCTCGAAGTCGATGACGGCCAGCGACGCGGGCGCCGCGAAGACGTTGCCGGGCGACAAATCGCCGTGACAGCCCACCAGGCAAGCTCCGGGCGGAAGGCGCCGGCGGGCCCCCTCGAGGCGCCGTCGGATCGGGCCCCGCCACGCGGCCGGATCGCGCTCTGCGCCGTCGATCAAGGCATCCCACGCCCGTTGCGCCGCCTGTGGGTCCGTGCGCCGCGTGACCTCCTGGAGCCGCCGGACCCAGAGCCCGGCCCCCTCGACCGCGCGCTCGAGCGCCGTCCAGGCCGCTCCGTCCGGGTCCCGGCGGCCACGACGGACCAGGTCGTCCAGCCGGTCCCCTGTGCAGCGCTCCATCATGATGCACGCGTCCGACGTCGGGATGTTGAGCGGGCCGGGTATGAGGAGCGAGATTCCGGTCTCACCGGCGCCACCCCCCGAGAACCGGCGTCGCAGCCGCGTCAACACCCTGTACTCGTGCTGCGCGCGTTCGGCGGCGGGTCGCGAGTCACCCGGTCGAGGGCGCTGCGTCTTGAGAATCAGCTCGTGTATCCGCTGCCCGTCGGCGGCGAGGAGCTCGATCACCGTCGAGTCACGCCCTCCGTGCACGTGGCGGACCCCGAGGTGGTGGTGGGCGAAGCCCGCCCCCCCGGCGCGCGCGCGGACTGCCTCGGCATCCGCCGGCGGCGGGTTCCATGCGTCGAGTTCCCGGAGGAGGGCCGCCGTGCAGGCATCGAGGCGAAACGCGCGCAGGACCGTTTCGCGGCCGCGCCGGCCGAGCTCGCGCCCGCGCTCCGGATCAGCCAGCAGCGCGCCGACCGCCTCGGCGAGCGCGTAGGGGTTGCCGGCCTCCACCAGCAAGCCATTGACGCCATGCTCGACCAGCTCCGGGATCCCGGAGATCGCCGGGGCGATCACCGGCCGTTCCGCAGCCATGGCCTCCATCAGGGCCACCGGGATGCCCTCCATCTGGCCATCGCCCGCGACGACGCTGGGGAGCACGACGATCGAGGCCTGCTGGAGAAGCGCGGCGACCTCGTCCTGCCGCAGGGCCCCGCGCAGACGCACGCAGTCGCCGAGCTGGTCGCGCGCGAGGCGGTCTGCGAGCGCCTCGCGCAACCGCCCGTCGCCCACGACGTCACAGTGAAACCGGGCACCCGCCGCCTTCAGCCGGCCACACGCCTCCAGCAGAACCGGGATTCCCTTGTATGGCTCGAGCGCCGCCACGCACAGGAGCCGCGGTCCGGCATCCTCACTCCGCTCCTCCCTCGGGGCCGTCCGCGGCCAGGACGACGACCGCCCCGGCCGGTAGCGCTCGGGGTCGATCCCCACGTGGATCACGCGGAGCTTGCTCGCGCTCTCCGGATAGAGCGCCCGCAGGAAGGTCCCGTTGAACGCCGAGATCACCCGGATGAAGCAGGCACGCCGGACCTTCGGGCGGAGCAGCGGGCGCCGCCAGGCGACGAAGACGTCGTGCGCGTGCACCGTGAAGCTGAAGGTGATCGGGGCCAGCGAGGCAATGACGAGCGCCGCCGTGGTCGGATGCGTGGCGTAGTGCGCGTGGACGTGCCGTATGCCCTCGCGCTCCAGGCGCTCGGCGAGGTAAACGCACTTTGGAAACAGCGCCAGGGTGCGGACGAGCACGTTGACGCTGCGGAGACCGACCAGCAGGAGGTGGCCGAACAGCCGGACGTACGTGTACGGCTGCCGGGCGAACGCGCGCGCGTTGGCGGCCAGGATGGCAGGCGAGACGTACGGCGTGAACAGCGCGCGCGGCAACCAGGCTCGCGCCTCGCGATGCACGACCGCGGGGTGTTCGCGCAGCAGCGGCACGAGCCGCACCGGTTGTCCCTGACGTTCCAGCTCGTCGATCTCACGAAGGATGAACGTCTCGGTCACGAGCGGAAACCGCGACAGGACCACCGCGATCGCGCGCCGCGCCCCCCTGGCCGGTCCCCCCGGCGACGCCTGGCGCTCGGCTTCGACCCCGCACGACACATCCACGTCGGACGACCTCCGTTCGGACATCAGCAGGCTCCCCACCCGGTCAGCACGACCGGGACCGTGCGGGCCAGGATCACGAAGTCGAGCCACAACGACCAGCAATCGACGTAGACGAGATCGAGTTCGATCCGCTCCTCGTCCGTGCAGAGGCTGCGGCCGCTGACCTGCCACAGCCCGGTGATTCCCGGCTTCGCCGCGAAGCGGCGCATCTGGTGACCACGCGGGAACTTCGCGAGGTCGCACGGCAGGATGGGGCGCGGTCCGACGATGCTCATGTCGCCGCGCAGGACGTTGTAGAGCTGTGGGAGCTCGTCCAGGCTCGAGAGCCGCAACCAGCGCCCCAGCGGAGTCGTGCGGGAATCGTCCTCGAGCTTGAGGAACGTGCGACCGCGACACCGCGCGGCCAGCTGCGCCTCGACCCGATCGGCGCCATCGTACATCGTGCGGAACTTCAGCATCGGGAAGACGGTCCCGTGGTAGCCGATCCGCCGCTGCACGAACAACACCGGGCCCGGGCTCGTCAGCTTGATGGCGAGCGCGATCAGCCCGAGCAACGGCGCCAGCGGCAGCAGCAGGGCGGCCGCCAGCACCGCGTCCAGGACGAGCTTCGCGCGCGACCGGGCGGCGGGCGCAGCCCGCTCGAACGTCGGCAGCGTCCATTCCAGGCGGGCCGGGCCGAAGGGCAGCGAATTGACCATCGTTGACGTCTGGTACACAGGTCCCATCCCTTCCTTAGTTCTGCAGTCCCGAGTTCTGCAGTCCCGCGCCGATCCACGTCACGCCGCGGGCGGTCCCGCCATGGCTCGGGCGGGGTTGAGTCACCAGCGCGACGAGCTGCTGCGCGCGCGCCCGCCAACTTCCACCCTCGGCGACCCGGCGTGCCCGAGCGCCCATGGCGCGCCGCAGGGCGGCGTCCCGGATCAAGCGCGCGAGGGCGCGGGAGAGCGCCGGCCCGTGGCCGGGCGCGAAGAGGAGGCCGGTCACCCCGTCCTCCACGACTTCCCGGACCGGGGCGAGATCGGGCGCGACGGCGGGGAGGCCGGCGGCAGCGTAGTCCATGAGCTTCATCGGCTGGCCGTAGTCGTTGCTCCCGGGCAAGGCGCCGATGTCGCAGGCCGCGATCCATCCGGGAAGCTCCTCCGGCGGCACCGCGCCGGGCGCGATGACCCGGCGGTCCAGGCCAAAGCTGCGCGCAGCGGCCAGTGCGCGGGGGCGTTCCGGACCGTCCCCGAGGAGAAGGACATGCACCGCAGGCTCGTCGCCGAGCAGGGCCAGCGCCTCGACCAGGAGGTCGACCCGGTGCCACGGCTGAAACGACCCGGCGAATCCGATCACGCACGCCGCTTCCAGGCCGAGCCGCCGGCGGGCGGCGTCGCGGTCCGCGCGCAGGTAAGCGGTCAGGTCGACGCCGTTCGGAACGACATGGAGCTTCTCTGCGGGCACGCCCTCGCGGGTCAGGCACCGGCGGAGCGCGCGTGAGGATACGACGACGTGCCGTGCGGCCCTGACCTGAGTCCGAAACACTCGGCGGGCGAGCCCCGGGAGGCCCGCCCCAAGCGCCCGCTCTTCCGAACTCGGCGAGCAGTCGTCGAGCAGGAGCGGTAGACCCGTGGTCCTCGCCGCCAGCGCACCCGAGCCCGCGAAATGGACCTGCGTCTCAACGATGAGGTCTGCCCCTTGTGCCAGCGCCGCGGCGGCGACGCGCCGGCCGTGGACCCATGCCTCGGCCCACCGCCCGGCGTCGCGCAACACGAGTGCGGGGCCCCGGGGCACGAGACCCCGGACGACCCGGCGATACGTCGCGACGGTCGCCGCCGTCGCGGGGGCCGCCGCCCGCTCCACGACACAGAGCTCGTGGCCCTCAGCGCGGAGCGCCTCGATGAGATGGCGTGCGCGCACCACGTCTCCCCGGCTGCCGCGAAGCGGCTCGCCCGGCACCGGGACGCTCCAGGTGATTCTCATCCGCGCCCTCGAGCCGCGTTCCACCGCAGCAGGCGGTCTTCGTCCTCGTTGAAAGCCACGCGAACGACGGTCATGCGACCGACCTGGCCCGGCGCCGCCGGTCCACGAGCGCGCCCCACAGGTCCAGCGTCCGCGCAACCATGGTCGTGATGGAGAAGCGCTGGCGGGCGAGCCGGTAGGCGGCGGCGCCGTAGGCGCGGGCGCGGGCGCCATCGAGCAGCAGGGTCGCGATCGCGTCCGCCAGCGCCGCGTGGTCGCCGGGCGGCACGAGGAGACCCGTTTCCCCCTCGACGACGATCTCCGGGATGCCGCTCATCCGAGTGGCCACGACGGCGCGGCCGGCGGCCGCCGCCTCGAGGAGCACGGTGGGCAGCGCTTCCTCGACCGTACCGTCCGATCGCGTGGCCGACGGCAGCACGACGAGATCGCAGGCGCTCAAGAGTTCAGGGATGTCGGCTCGCAGGCCGAGGAACTGCACGGCGTCGCCCACGGTGCGGGCTTCCCTGCGCAGCGCCGCCTCGCGCTCCCCTGCCCCGGCGAACAGGACCCGGACGGCGGGCACGCGGCTCCGCAGGGCAGGCAGCGCCCGCAGCAGCACCTCGTGACCCTTGCCCTCGCGCAGCGCCGCCGGCACCAACACGAGCGGCTCGTCCGGGCGGGCGCCGAGCGCTGCACGCGCCGTCGCCCGTGCCTCCGGCCCGCCGTCGACGAAGCGATCCAGCTCGATGCCATTCGCGATCACGTGAATCGCCTCGCGGGGTCGCCCGCTCAACTCGGCGAGCCGCTCCGCGATCGCACCGGACACGGCAATGACGGCGTCGGCGCGGCGCAGCGCGCCACAGGCGGCACGAGCGCGCAGGCGCTGGCGCCGGTCCCCCATCGGCTCCTCCATCACGTGGCGGGTGATCACGAGGGGAAAGGCACGGAGCCTCCGGACGGCGTCCGCGACGATCGAGGCGTCCTGACCGTGCGCGTGCACCACGTCCGGTCGCTCGCGCTTCAGCAGTTGGAGCAGGCGGATCACTGGCCACGGGTCGGCAAGCCGTCGTGCGGCGAGGTCGTGACGGGGCACGCCGGCCGCCGGGAGCTCGGCGGCGAGCGGGCCATCGTGCCGGGCCGTGACCGTGCACACCGCTGCGTCGATCCCCATCGCCCGCAGCCGGCGGACGAACGACACGGTCACCCGCTCGGCGCCGCCCGTGGCCAGGCCGCTGAGCAGGACGAGAGGGCGGAGGGGACGGGGACGGTCGTTCATGAGAGCACGGCGCCCGCCGCCGGGCGCGGCCAGAGGGTCGAGACGGCGTGGCGGTACGCCCCCGGGCTCAGCACGCGCACGGCGACCGCGTAGGCGCCAATCCCGAGGGCCACGCCGCCGCCGAGCACGAGCAGACTCCCCGCTCCGGCCGCCGCACGCGTCCACCCCGTGAGGACCAGGGCGAGAGCCGCGACCGGAGGCAGGCTCGTGGCGACAGCGCCCAGGATCGCGCGGACGGGGACGCCGCTGATGCGATGCACCAGCGCGAAGTCGAGCAGCAACGTCGCTCCGGCCACCGTCGCCGTCGCGGCGGCGACCGCTGTCGCGCCCCCCCCTCGCGCCGCCACGACCTGTGCCGGCACGAGCACGAGCGCCTTCAGGGCGGCGAGCGCGGCGAGCAGCTTCGGCCGGCCCTGCGCCTTGACGACGTCGCCCGCGTGCGTGCCCAGCGCGCGGAACCCCGTATAGACCGCGACCGCCCGGAGAATCGGAATGGAGGGCCGCCAGCTCTCTCCAAACAGCCCCAGCACCAGGGGCTCGGCCAGGAAGACGAGGCCTACCGCTGCGGGGAGCGCCAGCAGCGCGAAGTAGCGCAGCGCCGTGACGTACGCGTCTCCCAGGCCGCGGCCCGACGCCCACACGCGGGAGAAGGCGGGAAACAGCACCATGCTCGCCTGCCAGACGAGCAGAATCACGACCGCCTCGGGCACCTTGTAGGCCATCTGATAGAACCCGAGCTCGGTCATCCCGAGCATCCGGCCGATAACGACGTAGTCCACGTGGTGGACCACGACGGCGATGACGTTCACCACCACGATCCAGCCGCCGTACCGGCGGACGGGTCGCAGCAGGTCCGAGGGCCAGCGCCACGCGGGTCGCCAGGAGACCACGCGCCAGAGCAGCGCCGCGCGCGCGCCCAGCGCGGCGAGATGACCCCACACCAGACTCCACACGCCCAGGCCGGCGAGCGCGAGCGCGATCGTGAGCGCCGCTTTGACCGCCGCCAAGCCGATCTCGGGAATCAACCTCGCCTTGAACCGGAGATCCTTCTTGCAGAGCGCGTCGTGCGTGTTCCCGAGCGCCCGCACGATGAACGTGGCCCCCAGCGCGCGCAGGATCGGCGTGCCGCCGGGGCTGTGGAAGAAGGCGCCGACGGCGGGGGCGAGGACCCAGGTGAGGAGGAACAAGGCGACGCCTGTCACCAGGTTGAGCACGAAGGTGATCTGGGCGACGTCGCGCGTGCGATCCGGCCAGTAGATGAGCGCCGCCCCGGTCCCCAGGTCTGCGATGGTCTCCAGGTACGCGAGGTAGACCAGGGCGAACGCGAACAGCCCGAATTGCGCCGGCGCGAGCAGCCGCGCGAGCACGGCCATGCTCGCCAGCGCGAGGAGCTTGCCGGCTCCCGCGCCGAGCATCGACCAGCCGAGGCCCGCCGCCGTGCGGCGGCCGAGGCCGTTCACGACGCCTCCGCCGCACGCGCCGGCGCCAGGCGATAGAGCGCGCCGCAGAAGCCGAACAGCAGCCAGAGGTGGCGCGGGAAATGCCCGTGGAGGAACAAGCTGGAAACGAGGTAGCCGATCAGGGCAAGCTGAAAGGCGGTGGCCAGGGACGCCGACGATTTGTCCAATGCCCGGCGAAACCGGACCCGCGCGCGCCGGAGATACAGGAAGCAGGTCACCAGCGCGCCGGCGAAGGCGATGAGCCCGGGCAGACCGGTCTCCGCCGCCACCTCCAAATACAGGTTGTGCGGGTAATGGGGCGCATCGAATTCCTCGTGCTCCAGGACGACGGAGCCGGTCTCCTCGGTGTACGGGCGGTAGAGCAGCGTGTAATTCCCGGCGCCCACGCCGGTGAGCGGGTGGTCGAGGAACATGCGCCAGGCAGTGGTCGCCAAGACTCGGCGTTGCTCGAATGACGAGTCCAGCCGCAGGACGCCGCCGCTTCCCGGCGCGAACTGCCGGAACGTGGTGAGCCGGCGAGTGAAGTCCGACGGCAGCAGCAGGAGGAGCACGGCCAGTGCGGCGGCGCCCACGGCGAACCGGCGAGGCGACACGCCCTGGCCCAGGAGCCAGACGGCCAGCACGACGCCCAGCGCGAGCGCCCCGCCGCGGGAGTAGGTCATGACGACGGCGGCGGTCACGACGCCCGCGCTCCCCAAAGCGGCGACGCTCTCGCGGACGCTCGACGCGCTGCTTGCCAGGAGCAGGGCGAGCGGGACGGCCGGGATCAGGAGTTGGGCGAAGAAGTTGGGGTCCCCCACGGGACCGGCGATCCGCGGCTCGAAGACCTCCCCGTAGATGTGTGCGTGCTCGACTCTGGCCAGGCCACCGAACGTCTGGTCGTAAGTGCCGGCGAGCGCCTGGAAGAGCCCGAGCCCGCCGACGACCAGCGCAGCCAAGACAAGCGTCCAGGCGCCCTGGCGCACGCGCTGCCGCGAGCTCGCCAGGAGCATCACGAGCGCATAGATCACGAACGCCTTCGCGATCGCCAGCACCCGCTCATCCCCCAGCGTGGTGTCGCGCGCCCAGGTCGTCGAAAGCCACAGGACGAGCCCATAGGCGGCGAGCCACAAGCTGAGCGCGGCCGGCGATCGTCCGGGGAGCACGCGCGCTCGCTGAACGTGCCAGGCCACCAGCATCAGCGGGACGGCCAGCGCCTGGAGCACCGACGGAGCGCCGTGCCAGCGGATGAGGATGTCGGACAGATTCAGGTAGACCACGACGATCAGCGCGGTCAGCGCGAGCCCGGGCCGCCAGAAGACGACGGCGCCGAAGGCGAGTGCGGCAACGAGCACGGCGACGTCCAGCACCGACGGCTCGAAGTGCAGGAGGTCCGGGGCGCTGGCAGCGAGATAGCCGACGCTTACCGCACCGACCGCCGCGCTCGCGATCAGGGCCGCGCGCCGGGCCGCGCCCGGTCCTGCGAGCGCCGCCACAGTGGTCCCGGGACCGGCCTGTGCCTCCGCCATGAACCCTGACCGCCGCCCTAGAGCGGAGGGCTCGGTGAGCTCTTCAGGCGCTGGAAGAGGTACGTTGCGACAATGCCGAGGAACGCGCCGAGAATGGCGGCGAGCGCGAGGGCGCGCCTCGGATTGGGCGCCACCGGGCTGGCGGGCTGGACCGCGCCGGCGAGCACGGTCATCTCGAAAACGCGATACAGCGCTCTCGCTTCCTTGGCGGTGGCGATCACCAGCGCGTTCACAAACGCCGTCGCCCGCGCCGGGTCGGGACCCTCCACCTCGATCCGGATGAGGTTCGTGCTGGGTATGACGAAGGCCTGCGTGCGGTAGTGGTCAAGGGAGTCGGGCACGAGCTTCAGGTCGCGGGCCGCGGCCTCGCGGATCGGCTCGGTCGCGGGGATCTGCGCGAAGGTGGCGATCACGGTACGGCGCTCGAGCGTCTCGAGACTGCGCAGCAGCTCGGCGCCATCCCGGATCGTCGCGTTCGGCACGACCGCCACAGTGGCGCTCGTGCGGTAGGTCGGAGCCTGTCGTGACGTTACGACGAAGGCCGTGCCGACCGAAAGGGCCAGCACGACAGGCACTATCCACAGCCCCGTGCTCAGCCAACCACGATAGGGCGGCAAGCCGGGTCCCGGACCGGGCGGGGGCGCAGGCCGCGCTCGAGGATGGTCGCGCAGCTCCGTCACTCCCATTATGTCCTCCCGCCGGCGAATGCCCTGACGAAAAAAAACGGGCCGCCAGCAGTTGCTCGCTGGCGGCCCGGCCGGCGTGGCGGCGTTTCAGCCGCTGTAGCCCCGCGACTCTGCGTCACCGCCTTTCGACGGCGTTGCTCTGGGCAGCGAATGCCTGGTTGTTAACCCCGCAGCGGAAGGGCGTGTGCTGGGGAGCTGGTGCAGCGCACCGCAGAGTGAAGATGCGCTCCCACACGCGACGGTAACGGTGATGGATCTCACACGTTGTCGGGCCCCAGTATTCGCGGGCTCTACTTGCGCTTCAGCTTGTTCAAGAGCTCCTCGTTGCCCCGCGAGCGCGGCAGGTGGACGAAGCCGTCCTCTCCTCCCGCGCGCTGGCCCCACTCCAGGGCGGCAAAGAACGCGTGCAGGTCCTGCCAAGAAACGCGCGGCTCTTCGCCCTCCACCCAATCCCAGCCGGGTTGAGGGCGGGATGCCAGCACGCGCGTGGTCACCCATACCTCGCCGCCCTCGTCCCACACGGCGCGGGCGCGCGTCGCGAACAGGTTGCGCCACTGCGGGGCGAAGTAGTGGCCGATGTCGACGACGTACGCCAGGGCCAGCCCGCCATCGCGGTTAAGGGGGTGGAACGGGAAGTCCTGGCCGAAGAGGAACAGGTCGTCCCGCTGCGTGATGGTGAAAAGGCGGCTCCCCTCTTCCAGCAGCGGCAGCACCTGGCGTACCCTGGCCACGTCGTGCTCCTGCCGCTCGTGGAGCGACGGGAAGGCCATCACGTTCACGTTCGTCGCCGCCGCGACGACGAAGAAGGCGAGCGGCACCGCCACCACCCGCCATGGGAAGGGGGCACGCACGCCGATCGCCAGGCCGAGAAACAGCATCGGGTACAGCGGCAGGTAGCGCTCGATGGCTCCCCCCTGCCAGAACACGGCGAAGCCGATCACCGGCGCGCCCCACACCGCCAGCAACGCCAGAGCCCGCCGTCCCAGTGGGGAGCGCGCCAGCAGCACGACCAGGGCGGCCATCGCCGCGTAAAACAGCGCCAGCTTCCACAGGCTGAATCGCAGGAGGTCGCCCAGTGGCACGGAGTTGTAGGGGTCGTGCACCAGGAAGCGCTTGAACAGCACCCCATCCCGACCCATGTCGGCGAACGATCGGGCGAAGCCGAAGACGCTGCGTGACAGCCCCCTGGCGGTGCCTATGCGCCTGTCCGCCCCCATCCAGTCGACGAACTCGGACAGGCTGGTGATACCTAGGGCCAGGGAGGCGGCTGCCGCGTACAGTAGCGCGGTGCCCGCGGCAACGGTCAAGCCAGCGTAGCACACCGCCCTCCAGCTCGCTCGCGCCCTCCCCCAGAGGAAGAGCGGCGACGCCAGCGCTGCCGGCAGCGCGAACACGTACGGGAACCAGAGGCCCACTGCTCCGGCCAGACTCACGCCCGCCAGGATCGCGTCGCGGGTTGAGGGCGGCCGCTGCTGGCCGCCCCTGTTCAGCAGGTATACGCCCACCAGCAGCAGCGCCAGCCCCGGCACGTACGGCGCCCCGGTCTGGGCGTAGTTCAGGAAGCCGTTGGTGAAGATGAACGCCAGCACCACCAGGTTGACCACGAGCAGGTTGTCGCTCGCGCGGTGCAGCAGCCTGTGCAGTGCCACCACGCTGACCAACCCGGCGAGCAGGCTCACCCCAACGAGCGCCACGACAGCGTTCGCCTGGGGCGACGCCCCAACGAACATGGCGGTGAGCGGGCCGACGAGCTGCAGCAGTAGCCAGCCCAGCGGACGCCACAGCAGGTGGCCGAATTCCCAGATGCTCTCGGCCGAGCCGGACGTCAGCTGCTGGGCGTACCTGGTGGTATCACCCATGAAGTGCGGATCGGTGGCGAACACCGCCAGCACGTAGACGACGACGGCCGCGCCGGGCGTGGCAAGCCAGGGACGCCACCAGCTGGAAGAGGGTGGGGTTTCGGCCGTGGAGGGGCGAACGATGATGTTCATGCGCGCTGCTCGTCACCACTCAGCTGATTCTCTCGCACACCGCGCTGACCGGCGCACGCCCCTGATCTCCCTCCTCGTGCAAGCCGCCACCATGTGGCGCCTCGTCGCCGCGGTCGCCGTGGCCAGTCGCCGGCGGGTGTCGACGCAGGCGCTCCAGACCAACCTGGTTTAGCTCGGTGCGGAGAACGCGGTGAATCAGAAGGAGACGAAAAAGTCCCACAGTCGAAAGTACCTGTGAGGCGTGTTTCGTCAAACAATCGGGACGGCGGGATTTGAATTGAACGGCCCCCATGCGAGGCCGTTGCCTTATCGGTACTTACTTGCGCCGCTGGACCGCATTGTCATCCATCGGCAGCCATGGACCGGCAAACATTACGGCAGGCAATCCGGGCCA
>DASPXO010000143.1:0-6379 GCA_035637235.1 Gemmatimonadales bacterium
CGCGCGGGGCCTGAACGAGCTGGTCTTGTCGGCCATCATGGCGCGCACCAGGCCTCCACCTTGCGCGCCGGTTGCTCCGATAACCGCGATGATCTTCCGATCTGCCATGGCGATTCTCCTTTGCAACGCACGGCCGTTGTATGCTGCCGTTTACGGGTCTCTAATGTCTCAACGGTTCCGGGTCCTGGTTAGATGTGGACTCCAACTTTCGAAGGGCGGGGCACGCGAGCGGGCGGTGCTTCGCACTCTGTCGCCCCGCTCGCGTTTCTCTGTTGAATCCACGCAACAGATGGGGGCTCGCTCCAACAAGCCCCATCGTGTATCAGGAAATGCCCTCAAATGTTGCCATATTTCTTAGCCCGTCTTGGTGCAACCAGTTACAATTGATACAAACGGGTCCGTGCCGCTGGCACGACTGTTGATGCCCCCCCGCACAAAGGCGCCGTCCGCGCACCACCCTGGGGCGCCCTCGGGGGGCTCATCTCGATCAATCCGACGCGGCATCGCGGGTGCTTCCTGCGGGCCGATCAGGCTGGCGTGGCGGCCTGGTTCGCCCTCGCCGGGTGGTGCCTGCCTGCTTTCGCGCAGGATCCTTCCCCGGCGCCCGCGACGTCGCCGCAAGCCGCTCCCGACAGCGAGTGGCAGCATCCATGCGCCGGGATTCCGACGCCGATTCCGTTGGCTCTTGTCCCGGCCGCGCCGGTCGTTCTGCGAGGCGCTCCGGCGTTCGCCCGGAGCTATCCGAATCCCGATGCAGAGAAACCGTCGGAAGCCGCGCGACCGATTTCTTATGGTGTGGAGGTCGCGCTCGGCTCCGGCCACGCGGACCGCGGGTTCATGATCAGCGATCGTCTCGTAGTCCAGCCGGTGGCGTGGGTGTCCGGGGGGCCCGCCGAGTTCTCGCTGTGGGGCAATTTCACACTGGCCGAGACCACCGACGGCTCGCGCCCGCGGATTCTGGAGCTGGAGCTGACGCGCGCGCACGAGGGGACGGGCCTCACGATCGCGCCGGCCCTCAGGATGTTCTTCTACCACGATCCCCTGAGCCGGTACAGCACCCGCTCGATTGAGGGCTGGCTGTACGTGTCGTATGACGCGGGGCTGGTCCGCCTGTTCACCAATCAGAGCGTCGATGTCCTCACGTACAGGGGCGCGTACTTCGGAGAAGCCGGGATCGAGTCCGAGCGGCGTGTGTCACAACGGGTCGAGGTCGGAGGCTCGTTCGGCGCCGGATGGGCATCTTCGAGGTTCAACGATGCCTATGCCGACGTCGACAAAGCGGCGCTGGATCGCATCAGCGCGGAGGGCTGGCTGACGGTGTACGTGAAGCCGCACCGCTACATCAGCCCGCATTTCGAGTTCAGCACGATCGTGGACCCTGGGGTGCGCGCGGCGCTGGCACGGCCGACCTTCTTCCTTGTCAGGCTTACCACGGGAGTCGAATTCTAGATGCGCGGGTCAGCCGCCGCCTCAACGTTCAAGGCCACGCGCCCGGCCGTCCGGCGGAAGACCCGGCCGGCGTCGAGTCTCGTCACCCGCCTGGAACAGCTCCGCAAGATCCTGCGGCCCACACCGCATGTGCCGCTGGCCGTGGAGGGCATGCGGCTGTTCGCCAAGCTCGAATACGTCAACCCGGTGGGCAGCATCAAAGACCGCCCCGCCTATTGGATCCTCAAGCGGGCGGCCGAGCGAGGCGACATCCGCGACGATACAACGGTGATCGAGTCCTCCTCCGGGAACTTCGCCGCCGCTCTCGCCGCCTTCACGCACCTGGTCGGCCTCAAGTTCATCCCGGTGATCGACCCGAACATCGCCGGCGCCTACGAGTCGTTCCTCCGGCGCCTCTGTCCCACGGTGGTGAAGGTCGAGGACCGCGACGAAACGGGCGGATTCCTGAAGACGCGCCTGCGGATGGTCGAGCACCTGTGCGCCACCATTCCGAACGCCTATTGGACGAACCAGTACGGCAACCTCGACGCGGTGGAGGCGCACTACGAGCTCACGGCCGCTGAGATCTGCGCCGATTTTGAATCGCTGGACTACGTCTTCATCGGCGTCAGCACGGCGGGAACGATCGCCGGCATGTCGCGCCGGCTCAAAGAGCGCTATCCGAACGTTCGCATCATTGCCGCCGATACGCAGGGCTCCGCCATCTTCGGGGACGCACCCCGCAAACGCCACATACCCGGCGTTGGGTCGAGCATCGTCCCGCCGCTCTTGTCGCACGCCCGGATTGACGACGTGGTTCTGATTCCCGAGCGGGAGACGGTCGCCGCCTGCCGGGACCTCCTCACGACGCACGGACTGTTCGCGGGCGGCTCCAGCGGAACGGTGTTCGCGGCGGTGAAGCGCTACACGGCACGGATGCCTGAGGCCAGGCGCCCCACGGTGCTGTTCGTGTGCGCGGACCGGGGGACGCCCTACCTCGACACGGTGTTCGATCCCACGTGGGCGACGAAACTCGAGTAGCGGCCGTGCACTTCGAGCTGTCGATCATCAACGGCAAGACGGTCTTCGACATCATCCGGGCCCGTCGGGCCGACTGCATCGACGTCGTGCGGGACGCGTATCTCGCGCACGCCCACGGGCAGTCCGTCAACCCCGACAGCTACTTCCTGCGGTTCCCCGAGAAGCCGGATTGCCGGATCATCGCGCTTCCGGCTTACCTGGGAAACGGCTTCCACGTGGCCGGGCTGAAGTGGATCGCCAGCTACCCGGGCAACGTCCAGCGAGGCTTTCCGCGCGCGTCGGCCGTGCTCGTGCTCAACAGCTACGAGACCGGGTATCCCTTTGCCATCCTCGAAAGCTCGATCATCTCGGCCGCGCGGACGGCCGCGTCCGCCGTTCTTGCCGCCTACTGGCTGAACGGGCGATCGCGCCGGGCGCATTCGTTGGGCATCGTGGGCACCGGGTTCATCGCCCGGTACGTGTACGACTTCCTGGTCGACACGGGATGGGCGATCGAGGACGTACGCTTATACGACAAGTCGCCTCTCGAGAGCGAGAAATTCAGAAACACGGCGTGCCGCCCCGAGCGACACCACACCGTCACGGTGGTTCCCGACGTGACACAACTTCTCCGTGCCTCCGAGCTGATCGTTTTCACGACCGTCGCGCCCGCGTCATACATCGCCGATCCTTCCCTGTTCGAGCACAACCCGCTGGTGCTGCATATTTCGCTTCGCGATCTCGCACCCGAGATCCTCCTCAGATCCCAGAACGTGGTCGACGACGTCGAGCACGTCATGAAGGCGAACACCTCCCCCCATCTCACCGAGCAGCAGACGGGGAACAGAAGCTTCGTGACGGGCACGCTTGCCGAGATCATGCTGGGACGCCGATCGGTGGATCGCAGCCGTCCGATCGTTTTCTCCCCCTTCGGCATGGGGATACTCGACGTGGCGGTTGGCAAGTGGGTGTACGACCAGGCGGTGGCCGCCGGTCAGGACCGGCGCTTGTCGGACTTCTTCTATGAGACGGTGCGATGAGGACGAGCCCCGGGTCTCCGCCGGCGACTGAGGATCGGCGCGGCGCCGCGCCGACGGGCGTCGAAACCGTCTTCGCCGAGCTGCTCGCCGAGGTCCTGCGCGTCGACCGCGTGCCGGTCGATAGCCATTTCTTTGAGGACCTCGGCGCCGACTCGCTGGTCATGGCCCATTTCTGCGCGCGAGTGAGGAAGCGCGGAAACCTGCCGCCGGTCTCGATGAGAGACGTCTACCAGCACCCGACGATCCGCAGCCTGGCAGCGGCGGTCGCGGACGTGGCGCCCGGACCCTCCAAGCCACCGGTCTCGGCGGCGATCGAGGCGCCGACGCCGACAAGCACGCGGGAGTACGTCCTCTGTGGAGCGCTGCAGGGCCTGCTGTTCCTGGCATACTCCTATGTGGCCGTACTCGCCATCGTGGCGGGCTACGAGTGGGTCTCGGCGGGCTCGACTGCCGTCGGGATCTACCTGCGATTGGTCCTGGCCAGCAGCGCGGCCTTCCTCGTTGTTTGCGCCGTTCCGATCGCCACGAAGTGGGTGCTCGTCGGTCGTTGGAAACCCCAGCAGATCCGTCTGTGGAGCCTCGCGTACCTCCGCTTCTGGATCGTCAAGACGCTGGTCCGGTCGAGCCCGGCCGCCCGGTTGTTCATCGGCACGCCCCTGTACACGCTCTATCTGAGGGCGCTGGGCGCGAAGATCGGGCCGCGCGTCGTGATCTTCTCCCGGCGCGTTCCGGTATGTACCGACCTCTTGACCATCGGCGCGGGGACCGTGATCCGCAAAGAGGCGATCCTCAACGGCTACCGGGTACAGGCCGGGCGGATCGAAACCGGGCCGGTGACGCTCGGCCGGGACGTGTTCGTCGGCGAAAGATCCGTGCTCGACATCAACACGTCCATGGGCGATGGGGGGCAGCTCGGTCACGCCTCCGCGCTGCACGGCGGCCAGTCGGTTCCGGCCGGCGAGCGGTGGCACGGCTGTCCGGCCCAGCGCACGGATGTGAACTATATGAGAGTCGCGCCGGCTCGGTGCGGACGCTTGCGTCGGGCCGGCTATTCCGCCGCGGCCTTGCTCGTCGTCCTCCTCTTGTACCTGCCGCTGATGCCGGGGGGCGCGAGCCTGGCGATCGTCACGGCATCGTCCTTGGCTGAGGTGCTGGATCCGAGCGCTGGCGCGAGCACCGTGACACGCGTCTTCATCGAGGCGGTGATCCTCTCGCTGGTGCTCTTTTTCGGCCTCGCGCTGGTCGGTCTCCTGCTCACCGTTGCTCTGTCTCGCGTGTTGCATACGTTCATCAAACCGGACACGGTCTACCCGCTGTACGGCCTCCACGACGCGGTGCACCGGGCGATCGCGCGCATCGGGAGGATGAGGTTCTTCACGTTCCTGTTCGGAGACAGCTCCTACATCGTGCACTTTCTGCAGTGGCTCGGATACCACCTTTCTCCAGTCGAGCAGACCGGCTCGAATTTCGGCAGCGAGGTGATGCACGCGAACCCGTCCCTGAGCTCCGTCGGTACCGGAACGATGGTCGCCGACGGGCTGATTCTGGTGAATGACGAGGTCTCGAGCAGCTCGTTCCGCGTATCCCGAGCGGCGATCGGGCCACGCAACTTCGTGGGGAACGACGTCTTGTATCCCGCGGGCGGCAGGACGGGCGACAACGTCCTCCTCGGGACGAAGGTGATGATTCCCCTCGACGGCAAGATTCGCGAAGGGGTCGGCTTGCTGGGCGCCCCGTGTTTCGAGATTCCCCGATCGGTCGAGCGCGACAGCCGATTCGACCATCTCCGGACGGGGGAGGCGCTGCGCCGCGGCCTTGCGGCCAAGAACCGCTACAACCTTCGGACCATCGGCCTTTTCCTCTTCACCCGATGGGTGGGCGTCTTCCTGTTCACGGTGCTCTACCTGGCCGCGCTCGAACTGTACGACGTGCTGCCCCACGCGGTGAACGCCGTATTCTTCGCGCTCAGCCTCGTGGTCACCGCGGTCTACTTCGCCCTGGTGCACCGTGGCAGCGAAGCGTTACGCCCGTTGCAGCCGACGATCTGCTCCATCTACCACGCGGATTTCTGGTCGGCCGAGCGCCTGTGGAAGCTGCATCCGATTCACTATCTCCACGCGTTCGATGGCACGCCGTTCAAGAACGTGCTCTGGCGGCTGATGGGTGTTCGGATCGGCAGGAGGGTCTTCGACGACGGCGCCCACATCTCCGACCCGTCGCTCACCGCGATCGGGGACGAGTCTGTCCTCAACTACCGGAGCAAGATCCAGTGCCATTCGCAGGAGGACGGCACGTTCAAATGCGACCGAACCACGATAGGCGCTCGCTGCACGCTCGGGGTCGGTGCATTCGTCCTCTACGACGTGACCATGGGTGATGGCTCAGCCCTCGCCGCCGATTCCTTCCTCATGAAGGGAGAGGATGTTCCACCACGCGCGCGGTGGGGGGGAAACCCGGCGAGGGAGATGTGAGATGAGTGAATTCACGGCGGTCCCGCGGTGGACCCTTAACCCCGTCCCCGGTGTCGGCGAGCACGAGGTGAGGATACCCGACAAGCTCGTGGCGGCGTTGCGCCGGTTGGCGAACGACATGTCGGCGCCGCTCAGTTCGGTGCTGCTCACCGCGCACGCCAAGGCGCTTGGCGCGCTCTCGGGGGAGCGCGAGGTGTGCACTGGCTATGCGGTCGAGGCCCGTTCGCCGCTGCCGTGCCGAATCACGATCGGACCCCGCACCTGGCGGGAAGTGCTGCTGGAAGCCGCTCGAGCTGAGGCAGACCTGTCACACAAGGACTTTGCCGTCGACGAGCCGGTGTTTGAGACCGTGTTCGATGCGGCGCGCAACGCCGACGGTGACTTCCCCGAGCAGATCGTGCTGTGGGTCGGCATCGTGGA